>JBJXEC010000025.1:0-26867 GCA_046155125.1 Sphingomonas sp.
TTCCGGCTATCAAACTATCAGCAGCGCCTGCTTGATCACTATGCGGCTAACGCGCAGTTTATTCAGCCCGAAGGCCGACGCAACGAAGTCGTCCGGTTCGTCGAAGGGGGCCTTCGCGACCTTTCCGTCTCGAGGACGAGCTTCGACTGGGGCGTGCGCGTACCGGGGTCGCCAGACCATGTCATGTACGTGTGGGTTGACGCTTTGACAGCGTACATGACGGCGGTTGGTTATCCAGAACTGAACGGGGATTATGGTCGCTTCTGGCCGGCGGATGTTCACCTGATCGGCAAAGACATCGTGCGGTTCCACGCGGTCTATTGGCCGGCCTTTCTGATGTCGGCCGGGCTGCCCTTGCCCAAGCAAGTATTCGGGCACGGGTTCCTGCTGGCGCGCGGGGGCGAGAAGATGTCGAAATCCGCCGGGGACGTCGTCGACCCGATGCAGCTGGCCGACCATTATGGGGTCGACGCGCTGCGCTATTTTCTGCTGAGGGACATCAGCTTTGGGCAGGATGGCACTTTTTCCGACGACGCAATTGTGACGCGCGCCAATGCCGATCTGTCGAACAGCTTTGGCAATCTGGCGCAACGCACGCTGTCGCAGATATTCAAGAATTGCGACGCGTACTTGCCGGCTATTCATGGGCATGAACCGGCCGATATGGCGCTGTTCGATCTCGTGGATCGGGTGGTGCGAACGGCAATGCCTGCCGCCTATCGCGACCTAGCGCTGTCGCAGGCGAGCGAACAATGGATGCAGGCGGTTTATGCCTGCAACGCCTATGTCGACGAACAGGCGCCGTGGGCGCTGCGCAAGACGGACCCCGAGCGCATGGAGACCGTGCTCGCGACGCTTTACATCTGCATTGCGCAGCTGGCGGTTGCGATTGCGCCGATTGTTCCGGCGAGCGCAGCGACCTTGCTGGACCGAATGGGCATTGACGAGGCTTTGCGGACTTATGAGGCGATCGGCTCGCACTGGTATTCGGCGCTTGCCGAAAGTGATTTCAGGATCGCACAGCCCGTCGCATTGTTTCCCCGGCTGGAAATACCGCAGGAGACCGTTGCATGAGTTTTGTCGACAGTCATTGTCATCTTAATTACAAAGGGTTGGCTGAACAACAGCAGGATGTGCTTGAACGGGCGCGGGCGGCAGGCGTCGTAACGATGCTGACGATTGCAACACGGGAGAGCGAATGGGATGACGTGATTGGCATCGCTGAACGCGAAGCTGATGTGTGGGCGACGGTCGGCATTCACCCGCATGAGGCCGATGCGCACGCGCACATCGACACTGCCAAACTGATCAGTCGTGCGGTACATCCGCGGGTCGTCGGTATCGGCGAAACCGGGCTAGATTATTATTACGACAAGAGCGACCGGGCGCAGCAGCAGAATAGCTTTCGCGCGCACATCGCGGCCGCACGAGAGACCGGGCTGCCGATTATCGTGCATACGCGCGATGCTGAGGAGGACACGGCTACCATTCTTGCGGACGAGATGGGGAAGGGGGTTTACCCCGGCGTGATCCACTGTTTTACCGCTAGCGGCGCGTTTGCGGACATTGCGCTTGAGCTGGGCCTTTACATCTCAATTTCCGGAATCGTGACATTTAAGAACGCGAGGGAACTGCAGGAAACTGCTGCCAGAATTCCCGCGGATCGTCTGCTGATCGAGACGGACTCGCCGTTTCTCGCGCCCGTGCCGCACCGGGGCAAAACCGGGGAACCGGCGTTCGTGGCCGATACTGCGCGCTTTCTGGCCGAGCTTCGGGGAACCACTGCCGAGGCACTAGGCGCGCAAACGGCCGCGAACTTTCACGCCTTGTTTACCAAGACTGACATGTGACATCGCGCTTGTGAAAATCCGCATTCTCGGGTCGGGAACGTCAACGGGCGTGCCGCGTATCGGCAATGACTGGGGGCAGTGCGACCCGGCCGAACCGCGTAACCGCCGAACGAGGGCGTCAATGCTCGTCAGCACGAAAACGACTCGAATCTTGGTCGACACTAGCCCCGACATGCGCGAGCAATTATTGTCGGCTGGTGTGAACGATGTCGACGCCGTTATCTGGACGCATGATCATGCAGACCATTGCCATGGCATTGATGATCTGCGCCAACTCTATCACGCGCGCGGCCATCCCGTGCGCGGCCTTGCCCGCCCGCAAACTCTTGAGGCGCTGCAACGGCGATTTGGCTATGCGTTCCATGGCACAGGCGTTTATCCCCCAAGCATCGCTGGAGAAGCCTTGCCGGACCATATCGACATCGGCGACATAAGCGTGTCCGTCGCGGACCAGCCCCATGGTGCGATAACATCGGCAGGATTGCGGTTTGCGTCGGGCGACAAAGTCATCGGCTATGCGACTGATTTTCATGACATGACGAACCCAATGCGCCGCCTGTTCAGAGGGCTGGACATCTGGGTGGTCGATGCCCTGCGCGAAAAGCCACACCCGACGCACCCGCACCTCGCGCAAGTGCTCCAATGGATTGAAGAACTTCGCCCCCGCCAGGCGGCGCTGGTTCATATGGACCAGACGATGGACTATAAACCGCTTGCCGCGAGCCTGCCCGGGGGTATCGTCCCGGGGTATGACGGTTTGGAGCTTGGCAAATGACTGACCGGACCGGCGATGCCTTGATGCTTGGCCTGATGTTGCTTTTGCCGCTCGCTGCGCTGGCGGCGCGTCGGCTGCCTTTATCGCAAGTGGCGAAAATGGCCGGAGCCTGGATCGCGATATTCGGCGTGGGGCTCATTATGGCAACCGCGATGCTGCGCGGTAACCTGACGTTGGCGCGTGTTACGCAGTCGCTTGGTCTCAGCAATCAAACCGTTATCGGCAGCACTGTCCGCATACCGATGGCCGATGATGGACATTTCTGGACAAAAGTGTCCGTAAACGGCGTCGAACGCTCGATGCTCATCGATAGTGGCGCATCGGTCACGACGATAAACCCGCAAACGGCAGCGGCCGCCGGCATTTCCACAGCAGATGATCTGGCTGGTACAATGGTCGAGACCGCCAACGGCACCGTCATCGCGCGCACTGGTACGGCAAAAGCGCTGACCGTCGGTCCAATCAGTGCTGCTGACATTGAAGTGATGGTGGCGGACAATCTCGGTGATACTGAACTGATCGGCATGAACTTTCTGTCCAGCCTCAAAAGCTGGCGGGTCGAGGGGCGCGAAATGGTGCTTGAACCCGAAACTCGCCGATAATATCATTTAACATAATATATATTATCGAACTCACGGCTATGCGCTTGGTATACCCCCCTTGCGGCACCTGCGGCGCGCGCGTTAGGCGTGTCTGGTTATGAACTGATCGTGCGCGGCGCCAGCGCAACCGCGCCAAGCGGTCCAGCGTCTGCGCCAAGCGCGGGCGGAGTGATGATCTGCTCCAGCGTGTGCGCATCAACACCATGGAGATACCCTGCGAGCCTGTCCGCAATGCCGCTGCGGATCTTGATCAACAGGTCCGGCTGACCCTGCGCGACGCCGCCACCGATCAATATCCGCTGCGGCGACATGGTGAGCAGCACGCCCGTTAAAAACTCGGCCAAGTCGTTCGCAACGCGGTCCCAAATGGGGTCGTCTGGCAGCAGCAACGGAGCTGAGGCACCGGCGCGCGCCGCAATCGCAGGCCCGGAGCATAGCCCCTCCACGCAATCGCCATGAAACGGGCAGATGCCGACAAAGCGGTCACCTGGCGCGCGCCGAATACGGACATGGCCTGCCTCGGGGTGTTGCAGCCCGTGGATGACGCTGCCGTTTACGACCAGGCCAAGCCCGATGCCTGTGCCAATCGTCAGATAGCCGTGCACCGTGCATCCGGTGGCTGCGCCCCACCGCCCTTCGGCAAGCGCTGCGCCGCCGACATCGGTGTCGATACCAACGGGCACGTCAAACGAGCCGGAAAACGCCCCGAGTACATCTGCGCCGGACCATCCTGGCTTGGTCGTCTTGACAATCTGGCCGTGGGTCATGCTGCGCGGGTTCAGATCGAGTGGCCCAAAGCTGGCTATGCCAATCGCTGCGAACCGCTCCGCCTGATACCAGCCTCGCAATGTCCGCACCGCCTTCGCCAGCGTGCGATCGGGTGTTTCAGTTACTATGGTTTCGCGGCGACTGATGCGTTCGCCGCGCGCCAGCACCACGATACATTTCGTGCCGCCCAGTTCGATTCCGGCAACCAGGGGTTGATCGTTCAGCTCAACCATGCGCGCGCGTCCTTCAGCCGCAGCTGTAGCACGGGCGCTGGCGCTCCGGCAAAGTGTGCGCGAGATTCTTCAGAGTCGGCGGGAGCAGCTGGCAAGCCAAGGCAGTCCGCAAAGCTCCATACCGTAAGGTCGGAGAGCACTTGCCAGCTATAGGCTTGAAACGGGGCTTGCGGCGGATTGGCAAACACTAGCCCCGTATCATTCAGCGGCCGCCAGGGTCCCGCGACTGACGATGCGACTATTCCATAAAGCCCGGTCGGACCAATCGGCCCGTCAGGCGCAAAGACCTTTTGCTGAGTCGACCAGAAAAGATAGGTCTGGCCGCCATGGTCGACACAATGTGGCCGCTCCAGCTCGTTGTTGAGGCCCGTCGCCGTCACCAGCGGTGGACGTAATTGCCACGTGTCAGCCGCTCGCTCGGCAATGCCAACGACGCCGTTCCACGCCGACTTAGGGCCCGCACTTGACCCTGCAAACAGCATGAACTCGCGGCCCGAGGCATGATCTGTGAAAACATAGGGATCGCGAAACGCCTTTATAGTCCCGATGGCGCCACCGCCTGCCATATCGGTCTCATACCAGCGGCCGTCGGGAACGACCATTTCACGCGGCGGCGACCATTGGCCAAGCATGATATCCTGACCGGACACCGCTAACTGTGCAGCGGTTTCAAACAATCGTTGTTCGAACCCGATATCCGTCTGGCCGTTCATGCCCGCGGCCGTGAAATAGACCATTAACCGCGCCTGGGACGCGTCAAAGATCGCTGATCCGGCCCATTCCCGACTTCCCGGCGAAAAACCGTCTGGAAACAACGGCCCCATGTCGCGCCAGCCCGATGAGGTGCGGTGGAACAACCAAAGGCGCGCAATGGCGTGTCGCGCGTCCGGATCGGGCAGAATTGGCGCGGTGAGTGCAATTACAAGCGCGCCACCACCAAATTGTGCGGTGACACCATCAGGCAAGAGTACGGGCCAGTGATCCCAAACGTCGTGCCCGGCGAGGATCGCCGGCGCGTCAGCGGACGCAATGACAGTACTTGTTTCGTACGCCGCAATTGCCGCGACATGGCTTGGCAACCAGGCAAAG
Source organism: Sphingomonas sp. (assembly GCA_046155125.1). Lineage (GTDB taxonomy): Bacteria > Pseudomonadota > Alphaproteobacteria > Sphingomonadales > Sphingomonadaceae > Sphingomonas. The sequence goes on from JBJXEC010000025.1 coordinate 5,318, forward strand.
GGCATCATGGCGTTCAGCCTGCTTCTTCAAAGATGCCGGACACAACCTTCGTCGGTTGCGTCGGGCACAATCACATGGGAAGGTTTAGAAGTCGAACTTGATCGCGGCAGATATCGTGCGACCATTGATCGAACGCGCTCTCACGATGCCATTGGCCGGGATTGCTCCCTCCTCTGCTTCTGTAAAGCCGCGCACGTTGAACAGGTTGTTCGCGTTCAATGACAGTTGCACACGCTGGATCGGCCGGAACTGAACAAACGCATTAACCTGCGTAAAGCCTGGCAATTTCAGCTGGTTGGAATCCTGGCTGAAGCTATCCGTCGTGCCGATGACGTTGGCGCCAAGCGTGAACAGCCCAGCATCATATTGCGGCGTTACCTGATAGATGAAGGCGGCCTGTCGACGCGGCGTGTTGCCAACGACACCTGGGTTGAGGACGTCGCCAGTAATCTTGGCGTCGGTCCAGGTGCCGCCCGCGTTCAGGCTGAAGGGGCCGGTCCGGTAGCTGCCTTCAAGCTCGATGCCAAAAGCGCGGTAGTTGCGGTTGAAGAAGCGCTGGGTCGTCGCCTCGAAATTCTGCTCCTCGGTGGTTGCATAAAAACCGGTCGCGTAAAGAGCGAGCCCCCCAGACCGATATTTCACGCCCGCTTCGGCCTGCCGCACGAAGTCGACCGCAGCTGACGTGTCGGTCAAGCCACCGGTTACCGGGTTGATAGCCGGCCCGAACAAGAGTCGGTCGGCATTGGCGCGTCCGCCGCGGCTGTAGCGGCCGAAGATCGACACATCCGGCGCCAGCCGATAATTCGCCCCGAACGAGTAGGACACATAGCCATAATTGTAATTCAGTGGCGAGCGGTTGGTCAGTGGAATGATCGACACCTGCCGCTCCGGCAGCGAAATGACGCCGTCGCCGTTGATGTCAAACGTTGTGATCCCGACGCGACCTCCGCCAAGATCGGCGCCTGCCACCGATCCGCGTGCCTGGCCGAAATCATACCGCAAGCTGCCGTCCAGGGTGAGGTTGCCCCCCTGCCACGTGAGCGATGCGAACGGCGCGTTGGTGTTGTATTGCAGATCGTAGTTTCGGCGGCAGCAATTGCCGAAGAAGCGAGCGCCAAAGCCATAAAACCCGTCCTGAGTCACAGCTTGCCCGGTCGCATTGGTAATATTAACCAGAGCGGCATTGCCGCCACCGCGCACTTCAAGCAGCGCTGACGTCCATTGCCAGTCGGTATTGATCGTCTGGCGCGATGCGTAAAAGCCGCCGGTAAAGTCCAGCGAGCCACCGCCCGCGTCGAACTTGTGATTGATACGGATATCGTTCGTAACGTTGTCGAGGCTGTTGAGCTTGGTGTCGAACACCACGACCTGCGCCAGTAACGCATTGGCGCCAACCGCCTGCCCAGCATTTGGACCGTTGAAGAAAGTTGCTCGGGCGCCGGCACCACCCAGCGCCGTCGCCGTGGCGCCGGCGGTATCGATTGCCGCAGGAAAATTCGAGATGAACCTGCCCGATATCCCCGAATAGCCAAAGCGCTCGGTCACTTCCCAGCCATCGGCGACCTCGAACTTGGTTTCGATGCCGAACGACTTAACCAGCGGGCGCTGCCCCTCGCGAATATCATCCGATACTAGAGTGTTGTTGCCGTCCAGCGTGACGTTGCGCGTAAAAAAGCGTGAATGCAGCGTGTCGTTGTTAATGCTGAAGTTGGGCACATTGCTATAGACTGGGTTGCTATTGGTTCCAGTCACCCGCACCGGGTTTGGCAGATAGCCGATCGCGCGATCGTCAAGGTATTTCCCGTAAAAGCGCACATAGCCGCCAGCAAAGTCCTTGGTGATGTTCAGCTTGATCTGGCCGCCCTTGTTGCCGTCATAGCCGGCCCGGCGCGGGCCTTCGCCCTGGCGGTAGAAGCCGCCGACATGAAAGCGCAGGCTGTCTGACAAGCGCGCCCCATAATCAAAATCGAGCCGGTAATCGCCATAGTCGAGGCCCGCAGACGCCTGAATGGCGCCACCTTCGGTCTCCCCGGTCTTGGAGATGAGGTTGATCACCCCGCCTGGCGAATTTGACGCGAAGGTTGATGCCGAGCCACCGCGGACTGCTTCCACGCGAGCAACGTTAAAATCGGCACGCAGGAAAATATCGGCATTGCCGAAGGTGATGTCGCCAAACTCAAGGATCGGCAGACCGTCTTCTTGCAATTGAAGGAATTTGGCCCCGCCCGACGCGACCGGCAGGCCGCGGACCGCGATGTTGGCGTTACCCTCACCACCCGACGATTCGGAGCGAATACCCGGAATGTTGCGGAAAATTTCAGCGGCGGATCGCGGTGCCTGCTTGGCAATATCTTCGGCACTCAGCGAGCTCACCGACACGGACGAACTCAGCCGGTTCGTACCGCGCGCCACCGCTGTCACGATGATATCATCCTGCTGCTGATCGGCTTGATCGCCGGCATCCTGCGCTGTGGGCTGTTGCGTCGTTGGCACGGTTTGCGCAAAGGCAGGCGTTGCAAAGGCGAGTACGGAACTCGCCAGAAGCAAGGTGCGTCCTTTCATGTCACTCTCCCAATATGGCCGATTCGGCTCGGCTTGAGGATAGACATAAGCTGAATACAAACGTTTGCAATAGGTATTTGCTAACGTTTGTATTGGCTGATACGATTGCAACCTGTGCTCGATAAGAGGCGCAAGGGAGAGCGATGGTGGCCAAAGCCGCAACCAAGCCAATGCTGAGCTTTTTGAGCATTGTGCAAATGAATCTCGGGTTTCTTGGCCTGCAATTCAGCTTTGGGCTGCAGCAAAGCAACATGGGGCCGATCTACCGCTATCTTGGCGCTGATGAGGCGACCATGCCGCTACTGTGGCTCGCCGGGCCGATGACGGGCCTCATTGTGCAACCGATTGTGGGCGCGCTTAGTGACAGGACGACGTCGCGGCTCGGGCGCCGAACGCCCTATTTCCTCGTGGGGGCGGTGTTGTGCAGCCTCGCGCTGTTCGCCATGCCCTACTCGCCCGCCCTGTGGGTTGCGGCGAGTTTGTTGTGGATCCTCGATTCCGCGAACAACATCACCATGGAGCCGTACCGGGCCTATGTGAGCGACCGGCTGGCTGGACCGCAACGACCGCTTGGCTTTTTGACGCAGGCAGGGTTCACCGGGCTTGCGCAGACGCTGTCGTACCTTGCGCCGTCGATCTTCGTGTGGTTCGGCATGAACCCCGATCTCGTCGATGCAAACGGCATTCCGCACATTACGCGCCTGGCGTTTGCGGTTGGCGCGATCCTGTCCATCTCGACAATTGTCTGGTCGGTTTGGCGCGTGCCGGAACTGCCGCTTGAACCTGACGAGATCGAAAGGATGCGGTCGCAGCCACAGTCTGTGCGAACGACGTGGCGCGACTTTGTGGATGCGTTGCGCGAGATGCCGGGACCAATGCGTCAATTGGCGGTAGCCATGTTTTTCCAGTGGTATGGCATGTTTTGCTACTGGCAGTACGTCGTGTTCTCGCTTGCGCGCACGCTTCATGGCGACGCGAGCGACGCGGCGGTGCGGGACGCCACGCTGGCCAATGGGCGGCTCGGCGGATTCTATAATTTTGTCGCGTTTGTCGCCGCCTTTGCGCTGGTGCCTGTCGCTCGGCGGATGGGCGCGCGACCGGTTCATGCCTTTGCCATGGTCGCGAGCGGCTGCGCTATGCTGGCGCTGCCCCGGCTATCCAGCGAGCTGTGGTGCTTCGTGCCGATGGTCGGCATTGGTATCGGCTGGGCAAGCCTGATGGGCAGCCCATATATCATGCTGGCAAACAGCATTCCGCCTGAGCGAACGGGTATCTACATGGGCATCTTCAACATGTTCATCGTCATTCCCATGCTGATTGAAACAGTGACTATCCCCTTTCTCTATGGGCCGGTTCTGGGTGGCGATGCCCGCAATGTGTTGTCACTGGCGGGGTGCTTAATGCTGTGCGCGGCGGCGGCCACCTGGCTGGTCCAGCAGCCGCGCGCATCGGCGATAACGCCGCTGCGCCCCTGACGGTCAGGCCGATCCTCGTACGATGAGCTGCGGCACCATTTGCACGGAGCACGCCATGTCGCCGGCCAGTCGCCGCAGCAGGATGTCAACGAGCATCGTGGCCCCCGCCCCAACATCCTGACGAACTGTGGTGAGCGGCGGAGTGGTGTGGCGCGCAACAAAGACGTCATCATAGCCAACCACCGCGACATCCCCCGGAACTGAAAGACCGCGCTCCGCCAAGGCCTGCATCGCGCCCATCGCGATCACGTCCGACGCTGCGAAAATGCCGTCAAGCGGCGGATGTCTCGTAAGGAAAGCCGCGATTTCGTGATAGGCAACTGCCGTGGTCAAATGCACCGGTACCAATGTTTCGGTCACGGCGTCTGGCGCTGCGGCAATCGCTTGACGAAAGCCCACCAGACGTGCGGCAAATTCTGGCACGCCCGGATTTCCGACAAAAGCGAGCTGGCGCCGCCCCGCGGCAATGAGGTGCTCGGCGGCTAGCCTGCCGCCAACAACATTGTCTGTGCCGACCGAAATCTGGCTGTGCCCACTGATGTGCGCCCCCCACACCACTAGCGGCGCATAGCGGCTCGCTACCTGCTCGATCACCTCTGTCTGGTCAGACTGTCCAACGATGATGACGCCATCGACGCGACCCGACACCACCAGATCCTGCAACCAGCGATCGTCGCGGGGAATCACGCGAGAGAGCAACAAGTCATAACCCCGAGCCGACAACGCATCAGCAAGCGGCCCCAGCAAGCCCATGAAAAAAGGGTCGGAAAGTGTTTGGTCCGCTTCGTGGCCAAGCGGAATGACCACGCCGATTGCCTGGGTACGCTTTTTGCGCAGCGCACTTGCCGTCTGATTCAGGCGAAAGCGATGCTGCGTCGCCAGCGCCAGAATCCGCTCGCGCGTATGGGGCGCCACGCGCGGGTCGTCGGACAGCGCCCGCGACACCGTGGACGGCGAGACGCTCGCGATCTTTGCCAGTTCGACCAAGCCAACGACTTTATCGTGGGGGTTCATGCCGCCTTGCTATCGCAACCGCGCCGACAACGCCACCGTCCTTCCTCGGCCGCTATACTTTCAAATCGGCACACTTATAACGGGTAACGATGACAACCTCTCCTGCCCGCTCGCGCTGATGATTGGCCGGCTTGTCGCCATCATGGCGCGGCTTCGCGACCCAGTCGACGGCTGCGCATGGGACCGTGCCCAGACATTCGCGACGATCGCGCCCTATACCATCGAGGAAGCGCATGAGGTAGCCGACGCGATAGCCCGCGATGATATGCTTGATCTGAAGGATGAGCTTGGCGACCTGTTGCTTCAGGTGGTGTTCCATAGCCGGATGGCTGAGGAGGCCGGGCATTTCGCCCTGACCGACGTCGCAGCGGCCATCTGCGACAAGATGGAGCGCAGGCATCCTCACCTCTTTGGCGACGCTGACTCTCCGCAGGATTGGGAGACGATCAAAGCTGCCGAGCGCGGCGCCAAGGCCGCAAGCGGCGCTTTGGCGGGCGTGGCCCAAGGGCTGCCAGCCTTGATGCGCGCGGAAAAACTCCAAAAGCGCGCCGCCCGCACCGGCTTCGACTGGCCGGACGCTGAGGGCCCGCGGGCCAAGGTTTTCGAAGAAATTACCGAGATCGACCAGGCACAACCTGACGCCCGTTGCGAGGAGATTGGCGACTTGCTGTTCGCTGTGGTCAATTGGGCGCGGCATTTGGGCATTGACGCCGAAACCGCGCTACGGGCGGCCAATTTAAAGTTCGAACGCCGCTTCGCAGCCATGGAGGCGGCAGCGGGAAGTGACTTTACCGCGCTGTCGCTATCAGAAAAGGAAGCGCTGTGGCAGCAGATCAAATCTCACGCTGGCTGAAGCGTTCAAAATCGCGCGGCGCCAGCCGAACATCATAGGTAGCAAGCTCCCCGTCCATTTGCTGCCCAAGCACATCGCCATGCGCGTGGAGCCATGCCGCCCCTGCGCCGTCGCCAGCGGCCAGCGCGATACGGTAGCGCTGATGGCCCTCCGTCAGCCGGGTTGCCACCCGGTTAAGCAGCGTCTCGATGCCCTGACCGCCCAGCGCTGACACGGGCACGACGTTGGGCCGACTGGCAGCGAGGTCGAGCATCTCGTTCAGGACCTCTCCTTCAAGCAAGTCTAGTTTGTTCCACGCCTCGAACCGGGGTGTTGTTACATCAACGCCGATTTCCTGCAGCACTTTTTCAACATCGGCGCGCTGCGCCTCGGTGTCGGGATGAGCGATGTCGCGCACATGGATCAGCAAGTCGGCCGAAATGACTTCCTCCAGCGTTGCCTTGAAGGCAGCGACCAGCTGCGTGGGCAGCTCAGACACGAACCCCACGGTGTCCGACAGGATCGCCTTGTCAATTCCGGGTAGCGTTATTTGCCGCAGGGTGGGGTCCAGCGTGGCGAACAGCAGGTCCTCGGCCATCACCGACGCGCCCGTCAGCCTGTTGAACAGGGTCGATTTTCCGGCGTTCGTATAGCCCACCAGCGCGATCACTGGCCAAGGCGCGCGCTGGCGACGATCGCGGTGGAGGCCGCGGGTGCGCGTTACCGATTCCAGTTCGCGTTTGAGCCGGGCCATGCGATCTCGGATCAACCGGCGGTCCGCCTCGATCTGAGTCTCGCCCGGCCCACCCAGAAAACCAAAACCGCCGCGCTGCCGCTCAAGGTGAGTCCAGCTGCGGACCAGCCGGCCCGCCTGATAATCAAGATGCGCCAGTTCGACCTGCAAGCGGCCTTCCGCCGTCGCCGCGCGCTCGCCGAATATTTCCAGGATCAGGCCAGTGCGGTCGATCACCTTTGCCTCGAGCGCCGTTTCGAGATTTCGCTGCTGAACGGGCGTTAACGCCGCGTCGAATATAACGAGCGTTGCCGCTTCCATGCGGACATTGGCCGCCAGCGCTTCAATTTGCCCGCTGCCGATGAGCGTTGCCGGGCGCTGCGCGCGCACGCGGAGCGCCAGCTTGTCCGCAACAGTGATTCCAATGGCCGCCGCCAGTCCCGCCGTTTCGTCCAGCCGGGCTTGTGTATCGCGCAGGCTGCCGCCCTGATCGGGCAGCACGATGATCGCTCGGGCGCCGCGGGCGAATTCCCCACGGTCCCGGTCAAAACCAGTGCTCAATCGTCGCTCGGATCAGCCGCTTCTTCGGCCAGATTGAGGGGATGCGACGGCTGGATGGTCGAGACGGCGTGCTTGTAGACAAGCTGTGCCATGCCATCGCGCCGGAGCAGCATGGAAAACAAGTCGAATGCTGCAATGTGCCCTTGGAGCATCACGCCGTTCACCAGGAACATCGTGACCGAATCTTCCGACTTGCGCACCGCGTTCAGAAAAATCTCCTGGAGAACGGGCTGCTTCTTCTGAGCATCGCCGATAACTTCCAACATACGCGCCAAATCCACCGGACCTGATGGCATGATGGTGGAAATTGCGTGTTTGTAGATGAGCTGAGATTGCCCGTCGCGCCGCAACAGCACCGAAAAATTGTCGAACCAAGTAACGATGCCCTGAAGTTTCACGCCCTTCACGAGGAACATGGTGACGGGCGCCTTTGATCGTCGCAAGGCGTTTAAAAACAGGTCCTGTAGCGAGGTCTGGCGGTCGGCCATGGTGTTTGTCCTTGTTCTTGGCGGGTGCTGCCCCGCGGCGCGCCGGTTCCCGACATCGGATTTTAGCTCATACGTGAGCGTCTGCACAATTTAGGGACGCAAATGCGTGCCGTCCATACTCGATTTCGCAGCCCCAGCACGGGTCGACCCGATGACGCGCCTAGTTTTCGCCCCGGCTTTCTGTAATGCCAAGCAGCTTAAGCTTGCGGTGTAACGCTGACCGTTCCATGCCAATAAATGTCGCAGTGCGGGATATGTTCCCGCCGAAACGCTTGATCTGGACTTTCAGATATTCGCGTTCGAAGGCTTCACGCGCTTCTCTAAGCGGTGCGCCCATGATGGCGCTTACGCCACCCATGGCGCCCAAATCGCCTTGCTCGCCAAGAATTTCCGTGGGCAACAGGTCAACATCGATGCGGCCGATCCTGTCGCCTGGCGCGAGAATGACCGTGCGCTCCACCACATTGCGCAATTGCCGGACATTGCCCGGCCACTCATAGGATTGCAGCGCCACCATCGCATCAGGGGCGATTTCTGGCGTCGGCACGCGGCGCTCCGCTGCGTAGTGAGCGACAAAATGGGCCACTAGCGCAGGAATATCTTCCCGGCGTTCGCAAAGCCCGGGAATGGCGACGGGCACCACGTTCAACCGGTAATATAAATCCTCACGAAAGGTGCCCGCCGCTATTTCAGTCGTCAAATCGCGGGCGGTGGCTGACACGACCCGCACATCAACCCGCACCAGCCGCTGCCCGCCCACTCGTGTGAAACTCTGGTCGGTCAAAACCCGCAGGATGCGCCCCTGGGTGGCAATTGGCATGTCGGCGATTTCATCGAGGAACAGCGTGCCACCATGGGCCTGCTCCAGCAGACCCGAGCGAACGACGTCGCCGGCCTCCTCCACGCCGAAAAGCTCCTCCTCAACGCGCTCGGGCATCATCCGCGCGGCGCTGACCACCACGAAGGGCGCGATCGTCCGCTGGCTCCAGCCGTGAAGCAACCGGGCGGCGACCTCCTTGCCGACGCCAGCACCGCCGGTAATCAGCACCCGGCTGCCGGTGGCGGCCACTCGCTTCAGCGTGGCCCGAACGCCGTTGATGGCCGCCGAGCTGCCTGTCAGATCATCTTCGCGACCAGCAGACGCGCGCAACGATGCGACTTCGCGCTTCAGCCGTTCGGTTTCCGTTGCCCGTTCGACCAGAAGCAGCAGCCGCTCGGCCTCGAACGGCTTTTCGATGAAGTCAACGGCGCCGCGCTTGATCGCCGATACGGCAGTATCGAGGTTGCCATGGCCAGAAATCACCAGCACGGGGATGCTCGGGTCGCGGCGCTTCAACTCGTCCAGCAGGTCCAGCCCGTCTAACCGGGAGCCTTGCAACCAAACGTCAAGCAACACCAGCGATGGCCTGCGCTCAGCGATTGCCTCAAGCGCTGTATCGCTGTCGGCGGCGGTCCGCGTTTGATAGCCCTCGTCCTCAAGCACGCCCGCGACCAGCTCGCGAATATCCTGCTCATCATCGACCACAAGAATATCAAGCGCCATCGCCTAGCTTTTCCGGTTGCGAGTGAGGGTCGCCAGCGTGGCATCGTCTCTGGCGCCGTGACCAGCCAGCACGTCGCTATCCATTGCCGCCAGCAGCACCGTGTCAAAGCTCATCGTCACGACCGTGCCCCCCCCTGGCCGATCAGTAAAGCCGATGGTGCCAAAATGCTCCTCGACGATTTTCTTGACAATCGCGAGCCCAAGGCCAGTGCCGCGGTTGCGCGTTGTCATATAAGGCTCAACAATACGGTCGCGCTCCAGCGGCAAGCCGACACCCGTATCGGTGGCCGTAATTATAACGCGGTTTCCGTCATCGCGATAAAGCGCCAGCGCCACTTCACCGGCCGCACCTTCGTTGGCTGCATCAATGGCTTCGACCGCGTTTTTCACAATATTCGTCAATGCCTGGCCAAGCTGTCGCCGGTCGCACACCAGCATCGGCGGCGGCTCATCGTGCGTCAGCGAAAACGTGATTTCGTTGTGTGCAACCTCGTGCAAAAACAGCACCTGACGCGCGATATCGACCAGCGATTCCTCCCGGAAAACTGGCTTGGGCATCCGCGCGAACGAGGAGAATTCGTCGACCATGCGGCGCAAGTCGCCGACCTGTCGAACGATGGTTTCGGTGAGCTTTGAGAAGGTGCCGTCGCTTGCATCGATCTGCTTGCCATAGCGCCGCTGAAGCCGCTCGGCCGCGAGCTGGATTGGGGTCAGCGGGTTTTTGATTTCATGCGCGATCCGGCGCGCGACATCTGACCATGCGGCGCGGCGCTGATCCAGCAGTTGCTGAGTGATATCGTCGAAGGTCAGGATTGGTCCGGTGTCCGCGCTGGCAATTTTAACCGCGAGCGTCCGCGCCTCGCTGCCAGTTGTCACCTGCACCACCGCTTCACGCGCATCACCGTTGAGCAACGCATCGAGCTCCGGAGAAATCGCGCGGAGCGGCAGGCCCACCGGGCTTTGCTCGCCAACGCCCAGCAGTGTTTGTGCCGAACTGTTGAGCAAGCGAATGGTGCGGTCTTCGTTGATCGAAATCACGCCGGCCGACACGCCTGACATAACCGCTTCGATCAGCGCGCGCCTGCCATCAAGCTGGTCATTGGCCGCAACGAGCGCGCTGGTCTGCTCCTGCAGGCGCCCGGTCATCGCATTGAAGGCGCCGGCGAGCGTGCCGATTTCATCCCTGGTTTTTGGCTGTGTAACACGAACCGAGAGGTCACCGTCGGCCACGCGTCGCGCTGCGTTCACCAGTTCACCCACCGGCCGAACCAACCGGTCCGCAAGCTCGAGCGCGACCCACACGGCCAGGCCAACAATGAACAGGGACAGCACCAGCAGCGCAACGTTGAACCGCAGCTGGATAGCGCGTGACCGGTCGAGAAGTGACCGGTAGTCGAGCAAGATCTGCTTGCCGCGATTGACCTGCGCTTCGAGCTGCGGGTTAAATTTGCGAGCAGCGTAGAGATAGGTCGAATCGTTTTTGTCGAACACGGTCACTGCGCCAATCCGATTAGGGCTGCGCACCACGACGCTGCGCTGCCCGGCCTTTAGCTGCGCAATGATGTTCGGCGTGATGATTTTGGTAAGCTCATCGCTGTCATCCGGGTTGACGAGCGCCAGTCGGCGGATCGAGCCATCGCGCGCAATCTGCACGATCATCGCCTCGGACAGCTCGCGCTGAAGGACCTGAAGGCCAAAGCCATCGCGGAAGTTCTTGCTTTCCGGCCCCCAGGTCTGGAGGAAAAACTGCACGTCGCCGCGCATCGTCTCGGTATTGGTCCGCACTCGCTGGACCTCGTTTTCAACGCTCTCCCTGGCCAATTGGGAGGCATTTTCCAGCATGGAGCGCGCCCGCTCGGAGTACCAGAACTCGACGCCCCACTGGAAAAGCAGTGAGGCGAATACGGTTACCAGCACCATCGGCACCGCCGACAACCCGGAAAAAATCGCAACCAGCCGCACATGGAGGCGTCCGTCGCCTCCCGCAGGAGACCGCGCGGCGCGCGCCTTGGCCATACGCCGGCCGATCAGCACGATAATCGCGATCTGGGGCACGATATTTGCCCCGAGCAGAACCGCAACCAGTAGCGGCGTTAGCAGGCGCTGCTGCGCGCTGTTGCCCGTGATGACAAAATAGCTGACAATCGCCATGGCAACGGCGGCAACGACGACGGCGCCCTCCACCCAAGGCGTCACGACGAACCGTCCGCCATCGGAAAGGCGCCTGTCGGCGGGCACGGTTAATGTGTTCATCGTGTCTTTTATACAACAAAACCGTTACCGAGAAAACACATATCGGCGTCAGATGCTTGCGCGCGCGGTCATCCGTCACGCAATCGCCTCCGTTCATGCCACTATTCGCTTACTCGCTCATGCCCCTGTTTCATGGCGCGGCCCAAGCGGCGCGGCCGATACCCTGCGCGTACAGGAGCGACGACAAGTCGCCATGATCGATGCGGGCAGCCGCAGCCTGGGCCACGATAGGTTTTGCGTGATAGGCAACGCCAAGCCCGGCGGCACGGATCATCGCCAAATCATTTGCGCCGTCACCAATCGCCAGGGTCGCTTCAGTGCTAATCGCGAGCGAGTGCGTTGCCGAGCGAAGAGTCCGCAGCTTAGCGTCCGAATCGACAATCGGCGGCGCGACCGAACCGTCGAGTTTGCCGCCCGATATGCCGAGCACATTGGCGATGGCGGCATGAAAGCCGATCTCGCGCGCGACGGGTTCAGCAAAGCGGGTGAAGCCGCCGGATACGAGCACGGTATGGGCGCCGCGGGCGCGCATCGTGCGGACCAGCACCTTTGCCCCGGCCATGATGGATACCCGCTCAGCGAGGCACCGCTCAATCACGGTTTCATCCAGCCCTGCCAGCAGCGCGACGCGCGCCTGCAGTGCTTGCGCAAAATCAAGCTCGCCCCGCATGGCGGCTTCTGTGATGGCGGCAATTTGCGGTTTGATTCCAGCATAGTCAGCCAGTTCGTCAACGCACTCGACGGTGATCATCGTGGAATCCATATCGGCCACGAGCAATTTCTTCTCGCGTGTGACCACACGCTGAATCACGACGTCGACGCCGGGAAACGCACCCTCAAGCGCGCCGCGTGCAGCGTCGGGCGCTTCGCTGAATCCGATATCCGCCGCCTTGCCCGCTTCCACCCAGCCAGACGTTCCGACCGTGCATCCCGCCGCCGCGAGCCTGTCAGCCGCCGTCGAAATTTCGCCTGCATCAAGCGTATCCGCTGCTATCAGGGTGGCAATGAACACGACGCTCTCCGACAGACCAATGCTTGCGCTCATTGCAGGGCCAACGGCCAGCGGCAAGTCTGCGTTGGCGCTTGACCTCGCGCAGCGGTGGAACGGCACCATCATCAATGCCGATTCCGCGCAGGTTTACGCCGATTTGCGGGTGCTGTCGGCCCGCCCGACGCCAGCGGAGGAAGCGCAGGTGCCGCACCGGCTGTTTGGCTATGTCGATGGCGCGCAACCCTATTCCGCCGCCGCCTGGGCACACGACGCACGGGCCGCGATCGCCGAGTGTCGTCGTCATCATCGGCTGCCTCTGTTCGTGGGCGGCACGGGGCTCTACCTGCGGACACTGCTCGATGGCATTGCCCCGGTGCCGGATATCGATCCGGCAATTCGCGACGAGGTGCGAGCGCTGCCCGTCGACATGGCCCATGCGATGTTGTCGCGCGACGATCCGGCAGCCGCTGCGCGCCTCAACCCGGCGGACACAACGCGCGTTGCCCGGGCGCTGGAAGTTGTTCGATCGACGGGCCGCCCGCTTGCCGACTGGCAAGCCGAGCGTGTGGGCGGGATTGGACGCGACGTAACGCTGGCGCCACTAATTCTGCTGCCGCCGCGCCAATGGCTGTTCGAACGGTGCGATGCGCGGTTTTCCGGCATGCTGGAGGACGGCGCGATCGATGAAGTGCGCGCCCTTCTCGCCCGCACAGACATTGCCGCGTCGGCACAGGTGCGCCGCGCAATCGGCGTCGCACAAATTGACCGGCTGCTTAACGGACTTGATGACGGCATGACGGCAATGCAGGCTGCGCAGCTTGCGACACGGCAATACGCGAAACGGCAATATACGTGGTTCAGAAATCAGTCGCCGCCAGACTGGTTGCGGTCGGAAAAAACGGAAACATGCGTGTTGAGCAACATATTTGAAAGAAAATTTCTCCAATAAGCCTTGACGAGTAGTTTTACTGCGATTAGCAGCGCCCCTCCGGCAATGCTATTGCGCTGCGGCAAAGGAATGAGAGACGATGGCCGAACTGAGCGGCGCCGATATTCTGGTGGAAGCCCTGTGTGATCTAGGCGTCGAGGTCGTGTTTGGCTATCCCGGCGGCGCAGTGCTCCCGATTTATGATGCGATGTTCCGCTCAGGTCGTATCCGCCACATCCTGGTGCGGCACGAGCAGGCGGCAACGCATGCAGCAGAAGGCTATGCCCGCTCAACCGGCAAGCCCGGCGTCGTGCTGGTCACCTCGGGGCCTGGGGCGACCAACGCCGTCACAGGCATCACTGATGCGCTAATGGATTCGATTCCGATGGTTGTCATCACCGGGCAAGTGCCGACTGCGCTCATTGGTACCGATGCGTTCCAGGAGGCTGACACGGTTGGCATCACACGCCACTGCAGCAAGCATAATTACCTGGTGAAGGACCCTGCCCGGCTCGGCGACGTAATCCACGAAGCGTTTCATATCGCGACGTCGGGGCGCCCTGGCCCCGTGGTAGTGGACATTCCCAAGGATGTTCAGGTCGCGACCGCCAATTACCGCAAGCCTGGCCCCATTCGCCACAAGACCTATCGCCCGCAAATAAAGGCTGACCAGGCTTTGATCGAGGCGGCGGTGGACATGCTGGCGGCGGCTGAACGGCCGATCCTGTATACAGGCGGCGGCATCATCAACTCCGGGCCGGCCGCGAGCCAATTGCTGTGCGAACTGGCGCGGATCACGGGCGCGCCAGTTACGTCGACGCTGATGGGCCTGGGTGCCCTGCCCGCCTCGTCGCCGCAGTGGTTGGGGATGCTGGGCATGCACGGCACCTATGAAGCCAATCTGGCAATGAACCAGGCGGACTTGATCCTGTGTCTCGGCGCGCGGTTTGATGATCGGGTGACGGGCAGGCTCGATGCGTTCAGCCCGAAATCGAAGAAAATCCACGTCGATATCGACCGGTCGAGCGTGAACAAGAATGTGCGGGTGGATCTGGCAGTGATCGCTGATGTCGGCCATGCGATGGAAGACATGATTAGGGTTTGGAAGGCGCGTCGCCACCCCAAGCCACACTTGACCGAATGGTGGAGCCGCATCGATGGATGGCGGGCCCGCCGCTGCCTGGACTTTACGGATATGCCCGGCGAAATCATGCCCCAGCGCGCCATCCGCGCGCTGTGGGCGGCAACCCACAAACGCAACCCGATTATTACTACTGAGGTTGGCCAGCACCAGATGTGGGCCGCCCAGCATTTCGGCTTTGAAGGGCCAAACAAGTGGCTGACCAGCGGTGGCCTTGGCACTATGGGTTATGGGTTGCCGGCCGCAATTGGGGCGCAACTTGGCAATCCCAAGGCGCTGGTTATCGACATTGCCGGAGAGGCCTCCATCCAGATGAACATCCAGGAGCTGGCAACGGCCACGCAATATCGGCTCCCGGTGAAGATCTTCATTCTCAACAACCAATATATGGGCATGGTGCGCCAATGGCAGGAACTCACCTATGCCAGCCGCTATGCCGAGAGCTATTCCGACGCGCTGCCTGATTTTGTGAAGCTTGCCGAGGCCTATGGCTGGAAAGGCTTGCTGATCGAGCGACCTGACCAGCTTCACCCCGGCATCGAGGATATGCTGAACCATGACGGCCCGGTATTGGTCGATTGTCGCGTGGCGCAGCTCGCCAATTGCTTCCCGATGATCCCGTCGGGCGCGGCGCATACCGATATGCTGCTCGACGGTGCCGCCGTCTCCGGCGAAATGGATGACGAAGCAAAGGCGCTGGTCTGATGCACATCGCGCAGGAAGCAACCGCTCGCCACACGCTTTCCGTTCTGGTCGACAATGAGCCGGGTATTCTCGCGCGGATCGCGGGGCTGTTCACGGCGCGCGGGTACAACATCGAGAGTCTGACAGTGTCGGACGTTACTCGCGACAAGGCGGTGAGCCGTATCACCATCGTCACGTCCGCGTCAGACCATGTGATGGAACAGATCATCGCGCAGCTTGACCGGCTGGTGCCGGTGCATTCGGTGACGGATCTCACAGCGCTTGGCCCCCATGTCGAACGCGAACTGGCGCTGGTGAAGGTTGCCGGCACCGGTGACCACCGGATCGAGGCGCTCCGGCTGGCCGACGTTTACCGTGCGCGCGTGGTCGATGCGACGACCAGCAGCTTTGTTTTTGAGGTAACGGGCGGGCGCGAGAAGATTGATACGTTCGTATCGTTGATGCGCGAGGTTGGGCTGATCGAGGTCGCCCGCACTGGCATCGTCGCGATTGCCCGCGGCAAGGACGCGGCCTGAAATTTCGCACACCAAGTCAATATCAAGGGGATAGAAATGCGTGTCTATTATGATCGCGATGCCGATCTGAAACTGATTGCCGACAAGAAAATCGCGATCATCGGCTATGGCAGCCAGGGCCATGCCCATGCGCAGAACCTGCGCGATTCCGGCGTGAAGGACGTGGCGATTGCGCTTCGCCCCGGCTCGGCAACGGCAAAAAAGGCAAGCGATGCCGGCTTTACCGTGATGACCAATGCCGATGCCGCCAAATGGGCTGACATCGTCATGATGCTGGCACCCGACGAGCATCAGGCGGCAATCTATGCCGATGATCTGCACGCGAACATGAAACCCGGCGCAGCACTTGCCTTTGCGCACGGCCTGAACATTCATTTCGGGCTGATCGAACCGCGCGCTGATCTCGATATCATCATGGTCGCGCCCAAAGGCCCCGGGCATACCGTGCGCAGTGAGTATGCACGGGGTGGTGGCGTGCCCTGCCTCATGGCGATCCATCAGGACGCGACCGGCAACGCCCATGACGTGACGCTGGCCTATGCCTCGGGCGTGGGCGGCGGGCGCTCAGGCATTATCGAGACCAACTTTCGCGAAGAATGCGAGACCGATCTGTTCGGCGAGCAGGCGGTGCTGTGTGGCGGAGTAACAAACCTTGTCATGGCGGGCTTCGAAACGCTGGTCGAAGCGGGATATGCGCCCGAAATGGCCTATTTCGAGTGCCTGCATGAAGTGAAGCTGATTGTCGATCTGATGTACGAGGGTGGCATCGCGAATATGCGCTACTCGATCTCGAACACCGCCGAGTTTGGTGATTATGAAACCGGCCCGCGGATCATCACGCCGGAAACCAAGGCGGAAATGAAGCGCGTACTCGATGACATTCAGCGCGGAAAGTTCGTGCAGCGCTTCATTGCGGACAATCGCGCTGGCAACCCGCAAATGAAAGCCGCGCGCAAACTTCAGGCCGCACACCAGATTGAAACCGTGGGCGCAGAATTGCGCGCGATGATGCCGTGGATTGGCGCAAACAAGCTGGTCGACAAGGCGAAAAACTAGGAGCGCGGCCAAATCACCGGGCGCGCGCCGGTTGCGGATCAGGCGGCGGCGCGCACCTTTACGAAGCTCTCGAACAGTGCGCGGACATTGGGGTCGGCATTGGCGACACGCGCCGCGATCAGCCTGTCGATTGCGGCGTCGTCCGTCATTTCGGCGCGCGAGGCCATGGCCCAGGTGCCGAACCGCCGCTCAGTCACGGTCGCGCGGGCCAGGACGACGACGGCGTGATGACGAGGGTCAGCCTTGATGTGCTCGAACAACGCTTCGACCTCGGCCGCCGGCCCTTCAAGCGCCTGGAGAAAGCGCTTGCCGTCATAATATAAGAGGCCAGTGATTTGCTGGCGCTGATTGTTCGCCCGCGCGCGCGCGAGCAGCATTGGCAAGTTAATATCAACAGCGCCAGGCTTCACCGAACTGATATAGATGAGCTGCAGCATTGCCATATCCTGCGATACTAGCGTGCAATGCTGAACAACCGGTTTCAAATTCGCTCATACGTCCGCAACGTGACGATCACGCTGGACAGAATTGGCGATGCCCGGTTATGTTCGTGGTCTAAACGCGATGACTTTACAGGCTACCCCTCGTCGACTTACGCTCCCCCGAATGCGATAACCGTCGCCGATTCCGACGCCATCGATGGCCGGGGCCGGGATTGTCTCGCCACCCCATCGCATGAGATTGCCGCCCATGTTGCGTGACCCGTCTGCCAAATACCGTGCCTTCCCGCTGGTCGACCTGCCTGACCGGCAATGGCCGGGGCGTGTCATCACTCAGCCGCCGCGCTGGCTCTCAACAGACCTGCGCGATGGTAACCAGGCGCTGGTAGACCCCATGAACCGCGAGAAAAAGAACCGCTTTTTCGACCTGCTGGTGAAGGTTGGCCTCAAGGAGATCGAAGTCGGCTTTCCCTCGGCGGGCGCAACCGAGTTTGACTTCATCGCCGGGCTTGTCGCTTCTGGCCGCATTCCCGATGATGTTACCGTGCAAGTGCTGACCCAGTCACGCCAGGATTTGATCGAAACGAGTTTTCAGTCGCTGAAAGGTACCAAGCGGGCGATCGTCCATCTCTACAACGCTGTCAGCCCGACATGGCGCAAGATCGTGTTCGGCATGGAGCGCCACGAAGTAAAGGCAATCGCCGTCAAAGGCGCGAGCATCTTGCGGGACCAGGCGGCAGCGCAGCCCCATACCGACTGGCATTTTGAGTATTCACCTGAAACCTTCTCGACGGCGGAGCTCGACTTTTCGCTGGAGGTTTGCGAGGCCGTGATGGACATTCTGTGCCCCACACCTGACCATCCGCTGATCTTGAATCTCCCGGCAACGGTGGAAGCCGCAACGCCCAATATTTACGCTGACCAGATCGAGTGGTTCGGCCGGCATATTCGCAACCGTGAAAATGTGGTGCTTAGCCTCCACCCGCATAATGATCGCGGGACCGGGGTCGCCGCAGCAGAGCTTGGCCTCATGGCCGGCGCTGATCGCATGGAAGGCTGCCTGTTCGGTAACGGCGAACGCACAGGAAATGTCGATCTGGTTACGCTGGCGCTGAACCTGTACACTCAGGGCATTGATCCAGGTCTTGATTTCTCGGATATCGACACCGTCATCAACACGGTTACTTATTGCAACGCCTTGCCCGTCCATCCCCGCCATCCTTATGCCGGGGAGCTTGTGTTCACAGCATTTTCGGGCAGCCACCAGGACGCAATCAAAAAGGGGTTCGCGGCCCAGGAAGCTCGGAACGATGCCTTTTGGGAAGTACCTTATCTGCCCATCGACCCCGCTGACCTTGGCCGGAACTATGAGGCTGTCATCCGCGTCAACTCGCAAAGCGGCAAGGGCGGCGTTGCCTGGGTGATCGAGCAGGACAAGGGCCTGAAACTGCCAAAGCCGTTGCAAGCTGCGTTCAGCCGCCACGTGCAGCGGCTTGCTGACGATACGAGCCGCGAACTTGACGCCCGCGACATCTGGGCGCTGTTCGAACGAACCTATCTCACAACGGCCGACGACCGGATTGTGTTGATGGACTATCAGGAATCGGGATCAGCGGGCGCGCGGGTGTTTGTTGGCACGCTCGCTTTTGACGGACAGCGCCATTCGATCAGCGGACGCGGCAATGGGCTGATTTCCAGCGTTATCGCTGCGTTACGAGACGCATTTGAAGTAGATATGGATGTTGTCGACTATAATGAGCACGCAATTGGCGCCGGTTCTGACGTGCAGGCGGCGGCCTATGTTCAGTGCCGAACGGGCAGCGGGCAGACGGTATTCGGGGTTGGTGTGGACGCTGACATCGCAACGGCGTCGGTAAGGGCCGTTGTTAGCGCCGCCAATGCACGGCTCGCCGGCTAGTAGGTTCAGGGCCGCAGGCGCACGACCTCGCACCCAATGCGCGCGTCTGGATAAATATCGGGCTTCTCGGTCCGCACCATGACCCCGGTTACGCGCGGGTCGCGCAGCGCCAGCGCCGCGATCGCTTCGCACAAGGTCTCCTGCAGTTCAAAGTGGCGGTTGGCAGCTAGCGCCAGAATGCCGGTGCGCAGGAAATCATAGTCGACAACTGCGCTGATGTCGTCCGCGATCGGGCCAGAGCCATAGTCGCAATAAAGCAGGACCGATACGACCACGCGCTGAGGACCGGCGCGCTCCTGCGGATGGATACCCAGGCCGACGTTCAGCTCGAGACCGTCAAGCCGCACCACAAACCGCCCCGGCTGCGCACCAGCGGCGCCCAAATCGCCAAAATCAGCCACGGTCGAGCGCACGGTCACGGGCCGCAAACATCACGTCGCGGCTGCGGGTTATGAACCGCTGACCGCAATCAACAAAAATGTTCTGGCCGGTGACGCTGTCATTTTCGAGCAACATGGTCACGGCGCTTGCGATATCCGCCAACGCCACTGGGCGGCCAAGCAAATTCTCACGCGACACGGCCGCGAACTCGACCTCGCTCTGATCGTGGCTTGTAAGCGTCAAACCCGGTGAAACAGCATTTACGCGCACGCTGGGCGCAAGCGCTTGCGCCAGCATTGTCGTGGCCCCTTCGAGCGCCACTTTGCTCATGGTGTAGGAAAAAAAGTCAGGGTTCAGATTGGCGACCTTCTGGTCGAGCACATTGACAATCGCGGCGTCCGTTAGCCCGGCCTGACCCGCCATTGCTTCGGCAAACGCGATCGGCGCGCGCAAATTTGTTTGGATCACCTGGTCAAACAAGGCAGGGCGAAGGGCAATAGGGGCGTCGTAATCGAACAAGGATGCGCTGTTCACCAAACCATCGACGACCGTGCCCGCGCGTTCAGCCGCAGATGTAATGAGGCGATGCGCAGCTTCTGGCTCGCTCAAATCCGCACGAACGGTCCATATCTGTGCGCCCTGAGACGCCAAGGCCTGCTGGAGCGCGCCAGCCTCGGCTTCGGATCGGCGATAATGGATCACCACGCGGTGCCCCCTGCCTGCCAGCCTCGTGACAATGGCGGCGCCGATCCGTTGGGCGCCGCCCGTTACGAGCACGGTCTTGGCGTTAGGCCCTGTGGTCATCATGGCGGCTCAATAGCCCATCAGCGCCAGCACTTCCTTACGGCTGCGTTCATCGTCGCGAAACACGCCCATCATCCGGCTTGTCGTCATCGAAACCCCGGGCGTCCGCACACCGCGCGCGGTCATACAGGCGTGCGTTGCCTCAATCACGACTGCAACCCCTTGCGGCTTCAGATTATCCCAAATGCAGTTTGCGACTTCCGCGGTCAGCCGTTCCTGCACCTGGAGGCGCCTAGCATAGGTGTGGAGCACCCGCGCCAGCTTGGAAATCCCAACCACCCAATTGGAAGGAAGATAGGCGATATGCGCGCGACCGATAATCGGCGCCATATGATGCTCGCAATGCGACTGGAACGGAATGTCCTTCAGCAAAACAATCTCATCATAGCCACCGACCTCTTCAAAAATGCGGGATAAGTGAGTCGCCGGATCGTCGGAATACCCCTGGCAATATTCCTTCCACGCACGTGCGACCCGAAGCGGGGTGTCGACCAGCCCTTCACGCTCCGGATTGTCGCCCGCCCAGCGAATCAATGTGCGCACGGCCTCGGCAACGTCATCTGGCACCGGAATTTTGGGCGGCGAGCCGACAATGTCACCATCGTCAGCGCCATCAAAATCGTCGTTCATTCTGTCTCCGATACAAGTGATTCGGCGCCGACGCTACGGCACCCCAACATTGCCAGCCGATAAGTCCTTGAATGCAACTGTCTCATTTGAGCAACAACGATGCAAGTCCGCAGGAATTCGCGCATCTTTGATTGACGGAACGATTCGACAAACGCTAGATTCACGGCCGTTCACAATAACCGTCAATGCTAAGGGGCAAAGACCCCGAGCAACGGCCCAGGAGAGGTATTGAAGTGATGAAGAAGGTTGAGTTGCTCGCCGTATCGGCGATTGCGCTGTTTTATGCTGGCCCCGCATGTGCGCAGACGGCTCCCGCCGCGCAGGCGCCCGCTCAGGCAGATGATCAGGCTGATGATCCGTCGCAGGACATCGTCATCACCGCAACCAAGCGCGAAACAACGCTGCTCGACACCCCGATTGCCGTGTCGGTGACCACCGGTGCGACGATTGAACAGGCGCAGATCCGTGACTTGCTTGACCTCCAGACGGTGGTGCCATCGCTCCGCGTTTCCCAGTTGCAGACCTCAGCCAACACCAATTTCATCATCCGCGGCTTTGGCAACGGGGCGAACAATGCCGG
>JBJXEC010000026.1:0-27319 GCA_046155125.1 Sphingomonas sp.
TGCCCGGCGACCGCGACATCAAGATCACCGTCCATCGTCACGATGCGATCGATCGTCGTACTTCGTCCTGATGGCAGGATGCGCACCGTGTCACCGGGGCGTATGGCGCCACTGGAGATGAACCCGGCAAACCCGCGGAAATCCAGATTGGGCCGGTTGACCCACTGCACCGCCATGCGGAACGGTTGCGAGATTGACGCGTCGGAGCGTGCGTCAACCGTCTCCAGATGCTCGATCAGCGCTGGCCCGGTGTACCAGGGCGTTGCAGGCGAGCGCGCCGCAACGTTGTCGCCGCGCACGCCCGAGATCGGAATCGCGGTGAAATCGGCAATGCCGATCTCGCTGGCGAAGCTGCGATAATCGTTCACGATCTCATCGAAAACAGCGCGGCTATAATCGACCAGGTCCATCTTGTTCACCGCCAGCACGATATGCCGAATGCCGATCAGCTGCGCGAGATAGCTGTGCCGCCGCGTCTGGGTGAGCACGCCTTTGCGCGCATCGACAAGAATGATCGCAAGGTCGGCCGTTGAGGCGCCGGTCACCATGTTGCGCGTATATTGCTCGTGGCCCGGCGTATCAGCGACGATGAACTTGCGTTTTTCAGTGGCGAAATAGCGGTACGCGACGTCGATGGTGATGCCCTGCTCGCGCTCGGCTGCGAGCCCATCGACCAGCAGCGCGAAGTCAATCGCGCCGCCCTGTGTGCCAACGCGCTTGGAGTCCGCCTCAAGCTGCCGCAGCTGATCTTCGAAAATCTGTCGCGAATCGTAGAGCAGTCGACCGATAAGCGTTGATTTGCCATCATCGACCGAGCCGCACGTGATGAAGCGCAGCAGCGTCTTGTGCTGATGCTGATCGAGATAGGCGTCGATGTCGGCGGCGACCAGCGCGTCGGGCTGGTAGCTGGAAGTGAGTATTTCCAGCATCAGAAATATCCCTCCTGCTTCTTCTTTTCCATACTTGCGGCGGCATCATGGTCGATCGCGCGGCCCTGGCGCTCGCTGGTCGTCGTCAGCAGCATTTCCTGGATAATCTGCGGCAGGGTTGCAGCAGTGCTTTCGACAGCGCCAGTGAGCGGGTAGCAGCCAAGCGTGCGAAAGCGGATCGAGCGTTCCAGCGGCTGCTCACCGGGCAGCAGCCGGAAGCGGTCGTCGTCAACCATCAACAGCATGTCGCCGCGGGTGACGGTGGGGCGGGGTGCTGCGAAATATAGCGGGACAATCTCGATATTTTCCAGCGCGATGTATTGCCAGATGTCGAGTTCGGTCCAGTTGGAGAGCGGGAACACGCGCATGCTCTCGCTCGGGTTCTTGTGGGCATTATAGAGCCGCCAAAGTTCAGGGCGCTGCTGCTTGGGGTCCCAGCGCTGATGCGCCGACCGGAAGGAAAAGATGCGTTCCTTGGCCCGGCTCTTTTCCTCGTCGCGCCTAGCGCCACCGAAAGCGGCATCAAAACCGTGCCGCGCCAGCGCCTGTTTCAGCCCCTCGGTCTTCCACATGTCGGTATGGCGGCCGCCATGGTCAAACGGGTTGATGCCAAGCGCCAGCGCTTCGGGGTTTTGGTGGACGATCAGGTCCATGCCGGCGGCCATGGCTGCCTTTTCGCGAAGATCATACATCGCGCGAAACTTCCACGTCGTGTCGACATGGAGCAGCGGGAACGGTGGCGGCGCCGGAAAGAACGCTTTCCGCGCCAGGTGCAGCATCACGGCTGAATCCTTGCCGATGGAATAGAGCATCACCGGTCGCAAAGTCTCTGCCACGACTTCGCGCAGGATGTGGATGCTCTCAGCCTCAAGCCGTTGCAAATGGGTGAGCGGCGCGTTCATTACCGCAGACATAAGCCGCGCGGGGCGGTTTGCGACGAAGTTATCCTGTTGCTGCCGAAAGATCGGTCAGTCAGGCCGACCGCGCTCGACTGAATCGAGAATGCGCGCTCCCGCCATCACCACTGCAATCGGGCACACGGCAAACAGCAGCCAGCCGCCATAACCGGGATATTGCTCAAGATAGTGCACACCGCGCTCCACGGCGCCAAGGCCCAGCGCATAGATGACCAGAAACGCTTCGAACTTGGTTTTGATAACGAACAGGCTGGCGAACTTCTTGTACATGCGATTTATGGAGCAAGTATCGGGCCAATGGCGGAAAGGCATGGGTGCGCCTTAACGGGCATGGTTATTTGTCAATTAATCCGACAGCGCGGTGCTCAGGCCCAGATGGTGAAGGAGCGCGCCGTGCGCGGCCTCGATAGAGGCGATCAGTTGATGATCGCCGATCATGGCGGGATCGATTGCTTCGGGCCAGTGCGTATCGACAAGCGCTGACAGTGCATCGAGCTTCGCGTCGTCGACCAGAAACCGGGGATCAACCATGGCCGGATCAGCCACCACGCGCAGCCGCAGGCACGCCGGGCCGCCGCCATTGGCCATCGACTCGCGCACATCGACCACTTCCAGGCGCTGAATTGGGCCATTCCCGGTCACGAGCCGCTGGAGATATCGCCAAACCGACGGGGTCTCTTGTGCCTCCCGCGGCAGAACAAGGGCCATTGCGCCACCCGCTATCGTTACCAGTTGGGCGTTGAACAGATAGGAGGCAATCGCGTCTTGCAGCGACACGTCAGACGCCGGCACCTCGACAATCTCGACGTCTGCCATTTTGCTGCGCAGGTCGGCATAGAAAGCATCCTTGTCGGCAAACGCTTGTTCATGGGCGAACAGCACCCGATCATTTGCGACCGCCACTACGTCATTGTGGAACGCGCCCGCCGCAATTGCCTCTGGCGCCTGTTGGACGAACAGGGTGCGCGCCTCGGCAAGCCCGTGCGCGCGCGCGACGGCTTCACTTGCGTCCCGGTGCTGGCGCGCCGGGAACGGCCCGCCGGTCTCGCCGAACACGAATATTTCGGTGCCGGGCGTGCCGGCGGCTGGGCAAAGGCGCATATGGTTGGCCGCCCCTTCGTCGCCAAACGGTGCGGGTATCGGCGGATGGACGGCAAAGGCCGGGCTCGCGAAAATGCAACGCAACTGCCGCAGGGTCGACTGCCATTCGTGGCTGCGGTGGGGCATGGTAACCAGATTGGCGACCGTCAGATGGCAGCGTCCGTCAGCGGTATCGGGCGAGGGCGACACGGTTGCAGCGTTCGCCGCCCACATGGCGGAGGCCGAGAGCGCCTGCGCCTGCAAATGGCGCGGCGCGGTTGCATAGCTGGTCCCCAGCGACTTAAGCCAGCCATGGTCGGGCCGGGCGGGCGGCAGGAAAATGCCCTGTGCAAGGCCGAGCGCAAGGTTTGCGCGCATCTTGGCGATACCCTGCAACGCGGCGGCGCGCGGGCGCGAACCGGCGCCGGCATTGCGGGTGGCGGCCAGGTTGCCAGGGCTGAGCCCGGCATAGTTATGGCTTGGCCCGATAAGCCCGTCGAAATTGATCTCGACCAGGGCGGGGTTAGACGCGCGCGACATGGTGCACCTCCGCGCCGAGGGTCGCGCTGAGCGCTTGGGCAGAGTCGGCGTCAATCGCGACGCCGCCGTCATGCTCCGCGGCCATGCCATAAGTGCATCGGAAGTCAGCCAAAACGCCGGTTGCGATAAGCGATTCTGCGCCCGTTGCCGCGTCGGTTGCCGTGACCCGCCCTGTCTTGCCTTCGCGGATGGTGCGCATCTGGTCGACCCGGGCGCACATGCTTGGGCCGCCGTCGAAGATGTCGATATAATTTTCGAACACAAAACCCTCATTCTCGAGCATGCGCATTGCCGCGCGACCAGAGGGGTGGGGCAGGCCGATCACGGCGCGCGCGCCCTCCGGCAGCATCGCGGTGTAGATTGGATGTTTTGGCATAAGGTCGGCAATGAACTGGTTGCCGTGGATGGCGTTGAACTGGTCCGCATCCTGAAAATTCATGCCGAAGAACCGCCCGGCTAGGCCATCCCAAAACGGTGATCCGCCCGCTTCGTCGATAATACCGCGAAGTTCCGCCAGTATCCGCTCGGCAAAGCGCGCCCGGTGCGCCCGGATGAACAGATAGCGGCTACGGGCCAGGAGCAGCCCCAGGCCGCCAGCGCGCTCGCTCGGGTGGAGGAACAACCCGCCGACTTCGCTTGACCCCTCAAGATCAGTGCTGAGCGTCAGCATGTCCGCGCGGAAGGTGCGGTTGAGTTCAGCGCTATGCTGCGTAAGCGTGCCCAGCCGATAGCTGTAGAACGGCCATTTCTGGCCCACTTGGGTGAATAACTGGCACGTGCCACGCACGTCGCCGGTGTGCAGATTCTCCAGCACGAGCACGAACAGTTCGTCGGCCAGCGCCATGTCAGTGCGCGCAAAGGCGGCTTCGCTCCGTTCCAGCTTGGCGGCGAGCGATTTGCGATCCGGTGGCAGGTTAGTGAACCCCCCGCCAGTGAGCTTGGCCATTTCATACAGGGCCTGAAGATCACCGCCGTTGGCAGCGCGGATAACGAAGCTCACAAGTGCCCCCGTTCGGCGATGGTAAGGACGGTGAGGGCGGATAGCGCCGCACGCTCTGCCAGGCTGTCAACGATCAGGAATTCGTCGCTGGAATGGATGGCGCCACCGCGCGCGCCCATGGTATCGACAACTGGTATCCCGCAAGCGGCGATGTTGTTGCCGTCACACACGCCGCCAGTGTCGCGCCAGTTGATATCCAGCCCGAGCAGCGCGCCACATTCCTTGACGAGGCCAAATAATTTGGCGGCACCGGCGTCAATTGGTTTGGGTGGGCGGTTGAAATCGCCATGCACGTCGATGCGCACACCATGCCCGGCGGCGACATCCTCCGTTACGGTAGCGATTAGCGCGCGGGCACGGGCAATTTCATCGCCATTTTTCGGCCTAAAGTTCACGCGCAAAATGGCAAGGTCGGGCACAACATTGTTCGGGCCGCCGCCGTCTATGCGCGCCGGGTTCACTGAAAAGGTCGGCGAGCGGGCGTTGCTGAGGGCAAGGGCAATCGCGGCCGCAGCAACGATGGCGTTGCGGCCATCCTCGGGGTTGCGGCCAGCATGGGCGCTGGTGCCCCTCACGGTAATCGAGAAGTTGCCGGTGCCGCCACGGGCGCCAGCGAGCGTTCCGTCGGGCAGCGCTGGCTCATAGGTAAGCGCTGCCAGTTTGCCGCGGGCCGATGCCGCGATCAGCGGGGCGGACGAAAGCGAGCCAGTTTCCTCATCCGAATTGATGAGCACCTGATACCCGATACGACTCGCAAGCGGGCTTGCTTCCACGGCTTTGAGCGCCGCCAGCAGCAGCGCGATCCCGCCCTTCATGTCAGCGACGCCGGGCCCGTTAAGGACGCCCGCCCCCTGCCATGCCAGCGCCTGAAAAGGGTGGTCGACGGAAAAAACCGTGTCCATGTGCCCGGTGAACAGCAATTGCAGCGGTGCCTGCGGGCGCACGGTGACCAGCAAATGCTGGCCGTGATCGATTTGGGAAACCGATCCGTCCGAGGTGACTGATTCGACCGGTGAGGGCACCTGCAACGTCACCTCGCCGGGGAGGACCGCAAAAGCATCCGCAAGCGACGTCGCCATGGTCGCCAGACCCGGCAGGTTGCGGGTGCCTGAATTGATGAGCGCCCAGCGTTCGACCTGCGCCAGCATTGGCTCGGTGGCGAGACGCTCGGCGAGCGCTGTGATGTTGGTGGCTGGAGTGTCCAGGGTCATGCGCTACCCCTCCAGATGTGCCGCGAATGCAGTCATGACGTCGCCATATAGCTGGCGTTTGAAAGGCACCGCCAGCGCCACGACCTCGGCAGGTGCCGCCCAACGCCAGGCACAAAACTCCTGATGTGCGGTTGCGATGTTGACGTCTGCATCGGTGCCCCAAAAGCGGAACAGGAACCAGCGTTGCCGTTGTCCCCGCCATCTGCCCTGCCACACCTTGCCGATCAGCTCGTCTGGCAGGTCGTAAAAAAACTCGCCTTCGGCTGCCGCGAGTAATGTCACCTTGTCGGCTGCAATGCCGGTTTCTTCGCCCAGTTCGCGAAGTGCTGCGTCATGTGCGGCTTCGCCCGGGTCGATCCCCCCTTGCGGTAGCTGCCATGCTTCCACTTGCGAATCGATCCGCTGGCCAATGAACAATTGGCAGTCGGCATTCATCACCATGATGCCCGCGCAGGGGCGGTATGGCAGCGCGTCCTTGGCCGTCACGCGGCGGCCCCGCGCTGCTCCGTCCGCTCCGCGATCATCAGTTTCAGAGCAGCAAGCGCGCCTGCGACATCGTCCGCCGACGACGGGATTGCCTTTCGCAGCGTGATGAGGCCGTGAATATTGCCCGCGGCTTCACGGAATATGGTGGGCACGCCGTGCGCGATCAGGGCAGCAGCATAGCTGCGCCCCTGGTCTCGCAGCGGATCGAGCCCGGCGGTCAGGATCAGCGTTGGCGGCATATCATGATGCGCGCCGTTGATCGGGCGACCTCGCCAATGCTCAGGATCGGCGGCGTATGCTGCCTCGAACCAGGTCATCGCATCTTTCGTCAACAACCGGCCTTCGTTGAACAGCGCGAAGGACGCATAGTCTTCGGCTGCATCGACCGTGGGATAGATGGGAAACTGGGCGATCACGGGCACGGCGGCGGGCTGGTCACGCAGCGCCATGGCGGTGACGATGGTTAGCGCGCCACCAGCACTATCGCCCATCAGGATCAGCCCGGTTGGAGAAAGCCCCACATCAGCGGGCCCATTTGCCACGTAACGGGCCGCCGCTTCGCAATCGTCGGGCGCGGCGGGAAAGGGGTTTTCCGGCGCCAGGCGATAATCGACCGCAACAACCGGCAAATCGAGCACCCGTGATGCCTCGGCGCAAAAGCTGGCATGCGTATCGAGATCGCCGATTACAAAGCCGCCGCCATGGAAGAACACCACGACCGGCCCCGCGCCGCGATCTGCCCGGCAATCAAACAGCCTGAGGGGAATGTCGCCTGCCGGGCCGGGCGCCACGGTATCCTTCGTGACGGCGAGGTCGCCAATTGGCGGGTCAGCAATGTCTTTCATCGCAGCATAGGCGGCGCGAGCGGCAGGCGGCGCCATCTCGTGCGTTTTAGGACCGGGGAAGTTGTTCAGAAACGCGAGGAACTGGGCAACATCGGGGCGGACAAAATGCTCGGTCACGTTTGGTCTCCTGTGGCGCGTATCAGGTCGGCGCCGCGCTATGTGGGGCCCTGATTAGGCGCCATAGCGACCTGCGTCCATCGCCGGGTTCCTGCAGCGTCGCACCAAAGCCGGGATTCGACCACAAACGTCGCAGCGGCGTAGGCGCTTTGGTTTTGCGCGACCCGGCAGACCAATTATAACGGTGCGCCGACTGGAAAACCATTTTCACAAACGTACGATTTAGGCGATAGCCGCATTTTCTACCTTGGGCTTCAGCAAAAGCGGGCCTAGACCGCCGACGAATTTGTTTGCAGGACGATGACAATGGCAACAGCCGCCAAGCACCCGCTGCCCAGTGATGCAGCTCCTCCGGCCCTTTCTGAATCAGTGGTGGTGCGGTTTGCGGGCGACTCGGGCGACGGGATGCAGCTAACGGGTGGCCAGTTCACCCTGTCAACGGCGCTTGCCAGCAACGACTTTGCGACTTTTCCCGATTTTCCAGCCGAAATTCGCGCGCCACAGGGCACCTTGTTCGGGGTGTCCGCCTTCCAGATCAACTTCGGATCGGGCGAGGTCGACACCGCCGGAGACCAGCCCGACGTGCTCATCGCGATGAACCCGGCCGCCCTGAAAACCAATGTCGAGCAGTTGAAGACCGGTGGGCTCATCATCGCCGACGAGGGCGAATTTGGCGACCGCAACCTGGCCAAGGCAAAATATGCCGCCAACCCGCTCGAGGATGGCAGCCTGTCCAAATGGCAGCTGCTTAAGCTCAACATTTCGCAGATGACGCTGGATTCGGTGAAGCCGTTCGGCCTTGGCAACAAGGAGGCGCTGCGCTGCAAGAACATGTGGACGCTGGGCCTGGCGCTTTGGATGTTCGATCGGGACCGGGCACCTGTTGTCAATTGGCTGAACGCGAAATTCGCCAAGAAGCCGGTGCTGGCCGAGGCGAACATCGCTGCGCTCAATGCAGGTCACGCCTATGGCGAGACGGCAGAACTTTCCGGCCCGATGAAGCAGCATCATATCGGCGCAGCACCTGCCGATCCCGGGCTTTACCGAACGGTAACAGGTGCTGAGTCGATTTCGCTGGGGCTGGTTGCCGGCGCGCAGCTCGCCGGGCTCAAGATGTTCTTTGGTGGCTATCCGATCACGCCGGCGTCCGCCATTCTCCACCATCTGTCGAGCCTTAAGGAATATGGCATCACCACCTTCCAGGCCGAGGACGAGATTGCGGCGATCGCCTCGGCGATTGGCGCCTCTTATGCCGGGCAGCTGGGCGTCACCTCCTCGTCTGGACCGGGAATCGCACTGAAGGGCGAGGCGATGGGCCTTGCGATCATGACTGAACTGCCGCTCGTCATCATCAATTCCCAGCGTGGCGGGCCATCGACTGGCCTACCCACCAAAACCGAGCAATCCGACCTGTATCAGGCAGTTTATGGCCGCAATGGCGATGCGCCCATGCCAGTTATCGCGGCTCGATCGCCCGCCGATGCGTTCGATTGCGCGATCGAGGCGGTGCGGATTGCAACGCAGTACATGACGCCAGTGATGCTGCTGACCGACGGTTATATCGCCAACGCCGCCGAGCCGTGGCGGGTGCCGGACATGGGCGCGTACAAGTCCTTCCCGGTCACGTTCCTCGAAACCGCGCCTGAGGGTGGCTTCAAGCCCTATAGCCGCGACGCCAAACTCGCCCGCCCGTGGGTAAAACCGGGTACGCCCGGCCTGCTCCACCGCATTGGCGGCATCGAAAAGGCGGTCGATACCGGCAACATCGACTATGGCGCGGCAAACCACCAGGCGATGACGGATATTCGCCAGAACAAGGTGCTGGGTGTCGACGTGCCCGACCAGGCGGTGGATTTGGGCAGTGCGGATGACCTGCTAGTGGTGGTCGGCTGGGGATCAACCTATGGGCCTATTCACCAGGCCGTTCGGCGGGCGCGTGCGCGCGGGCACAGCGTCGCGCACGTCCATTTGCGGCACATCTGGCCGATGCCGAAAAATCTCGGCGACTTGTTACGGGGATACAAGCACATCCTCGTGCCGGAAATGAACACGGGTCAGCTGAAAACGCTGCTGCGTGACCAGTTTCTGGTCGACGCGCGCCCGCTCAACAAGGTGTCGGGCCAGCCTTTCCGTATTGCCGAAATCGAAGAAGCCATTGAAGGCGCGCTCGCCTGAACCACCGACACGTACATACTCCTTCGCACCGGACCAGAACCATGAACGAAATGACTCGCATCACCACCCTGAAAGACTGGGAAACCGATCAGGAAGTGCGTTGGTGCCCCGGTTGCGGTGACTACGCGATTTTGAAGGCTGTGCAGCGGACCATGCCAGAGATTGGCGCGGTACCGGAAAACACGGTGTTCGTGTCTGGCATCGGCTGTTCCTCGCGCTTCCCCTATTACATGGAAACATATGGCTTCCACACCATTCACGGGCGCGCGCCGGCGGTGGCGACGGGGGTTAAGCTCGCCAATCCCGAACTCGATGTGTGGATTATTACGGGCGACGGTGATGCGCTGTCGATTGGCGGCAACCACACGATGCATTTGCTGCGGCGCAACCTGAACTGCCAGGTGCTGCTGTTCAACAACGAGATTTATGGCCTGACAAAAGGGCAATATTCGCCGACCTCGCGCGTTGGCACGCGCAGCCCGTCGACACCCTATGGTTCGGTCGATCGCCCCGCTTCGCCATGCGCCTTTGCCCTTGGGTCGGGTGCGCGGTTCGTCGCGCGTGGTATCGACACGCACAAGAATCTGGGTGGCGTGCTGAAGGCTGCCTACCAGCACAAGGGCGCGGCCTTTATCGAGATTTTTCAGAACTGTATCGTCTATAATGATGAGGTTTTCAACGCTTTTACAGCAAAGCCCAACGCGGCGGAAAATCAGCTCTGGCTGGAACACGGCAAACCGATGCTGTTCGCCGGTGGCACCAAGGGCATCGCCATTGACCATCGGACGTTGACCCCGGTTGTTGTTGACGTGGCTGGCGGCGACTGGGAGGCCGCTGGCGTTGTGGTGCATGATGTCACCAACCGGACAGTTGCCCATATGCTGGTCGAGTTGCGTTTTGGTGATTTCCCGATGGCGCTTGGGGTGATTTATGATGATCCCCGGGCGACGTTTGAAGATGCGGTCAGTGAGCAAAATCAATCGGCGTCAGCGGGCAAGGCGCCTGATCTGCAAAAGCTCGTGGCGCGTGGGCAAACCTGGCAGGTTGGCGACCGGGATGCTGACGGCCACCCGGCCTGACGTGCCTAAGGCGGCGCGGGTACGATGACGGCCCCGTCTATCGTCTGGTTCCGCCGGGATTTGCGACTGGCTGACCAGGCGGCAATCTGGGCAGCCGCCGCGCAGGGGCCGGTGATCCCGGTGTTTGTGCTCGACGATGAAACCCCGCGTCACCGCAAAATGGGTGCGGCAAGCCGGTGGTGGCTGCACCACAGCCTTGAGCGACTGTCGCAGGCCTTGGAGAGTCATGGCGCGCGGTTGATCCTGCGTCGGGGCAAGGCGGATCAGGTTCTCCCGGCAATGGCTGCTGAGATGGGCGCGGCTCGCATTCACTGCCTGCGTCACTATGAACCATGGTGGCGCAACGCCGAATCCGCGATCGGCAAGGGTGTCGAGCTGGTGCGGCATGACGGCAACTACCTGCGCCCGCCAGGCAGCGTGCTCACCGGCAGCGGGGCGCCGTACAAGATTTATACCCCATTCTGGCGCGCGCTGCTGGCGCAAATGCCGCCGGAAGCACCCATGGCGGCGCCCGCGCGGCTGTCAGCACCGGACCATTGGCCCAATAGTGATGGGCTGGCGCAATGGGGGTTGTTGCCCACAAAGCCTGACTGGGCGGCGGGTTTTGCTCGCGAATGGACGCCGGGCGAGGCGGGCGCCACCAAGCGGGTGGCGCAGTTTGCCTGCATCGCTCGCGATTATGGCGAGGCACGCAACTTGCCCGCCATTGAGGGCACATCGCGCCTATCGCCGCATCTCCATTTTGGTGAAATTTCGGCAGCATCCGCTTGGCATGCGACGGCAGGCAAGGGCGGGTCAGTGAATATTTTTCTGGGTGAGCTGGGGTGGCGCGATTATGCGCAAAATGTGATTTTGCAGCTCCCTGACTATGGCGGTCGCAACGCGCGCGCGGCGTTTGACGCTTTCCCGTGGCGCATCGGCGCGGACGCGGAGTCCGATTTGCGAGCTTGGCAACGGGGCGAAACCGGCTATCCGATTGTCGATGCGGGCATGCGCCAGCTCTGGGCGACTGGGTGGATGCATAACCGGGTGCGGATGATTGCGGCGTCGTTCCTCATCAAGCACCTGTTGATCGACTGGCGGCGAGGGGAAGAATGGTTCTGGGATACGCTGGTCGATGCTGATTACGGCTCAAACGCGGTTAATTGGCAATGGTCAGCGGGCACGGGCGTTGACTCCAACATGTTCGTGCGGATCATGGCGCCGCTCAGCCAGTCAGAAAAATTCGGCGCCGCGGGCTACATCCGGCACTGGGTGCCTGAGCTGGCGGCAGTGCCCGATGCTGCAATCCACGACCCGGATGAAAGCGGCTGCCGCCCGCGCGCCTACCCGCCGAAAATCATCGGTCATAAACAGGCACGCGAACGCGCGCTCGAAGCGGCTCGGCAGACCCGATAACGTGCCGATCACGTGACCCCGGACCACGATATCAGCGCCACTGTGGCGCGCCACGGCGGGCGGCCCCGTCACCCGCGTTTTGGCTGGCTGAGTTTGCTTGCGCCACTGTTCGTTCGAGTGCTCGATCGTCTGGATGCGCGGCTTCAGCATGGCAGTATCGACGCAACGCTGCCCGATGGCGGTCGTCGATTGCTGGGCGGGCGAGCGCCTGGGCCCGCCGCAATCGTCGAGCTGCGCAGTTGGCGCGCGCTGTTGCGATTGGTGAGCGGCGGCTCGGCCGGCTGGTATGAAGCATGGGCAAACGGTGAGTGGTCGAGCCCCGATCCTGTGACGCTGTTCGAGCTTTTCGTCGCGAACCGCCACGCATTGGGTGACAGCGCCCGCGCCGGGGGCATCGGCCGGATGACGCGCAGGATCATGCACGGTCTGCGCCGCAATTCCCGCGCTGGCGCCAAACGGAACGTTCAAGCGCATTATGATCTGGGCAATGATTTTTACGCGGCATGGCTCGATGGCGGCTTGACCTATTCCAGCGCGATGTTCGCCGAGCCGGTAGCGGCATCGGAGCCGCTCGCCACCGCCCAGACACGCAAGCTCGCGGCGATACTCGATCGTACGAACACAGCGCCCGGCGACGCCATTCTGGAAATTGGCTGCGGCTGGGGGTCGTTCGTCGCCCATGCCGCAAACGCTGGTCGGACCGTCCATGCAATCACCCTGTCTGACAAGCAATTACACCATGTTAGCGGAAAAATCGCCTCCGAGATGCTGCCTGGTGCGAGTGTAGAGCTGCGCGATTACCGGGAAATCGCAGGGTGCTATGATGCCGTTGTCAGCATCGAAATGGTCGAGGCAGTCGGGCAAGAATATTGGCCAGATTTTCTAAAGGCGGTTGCTGCTGCACTAAAGCCGGGCGGGCGCGCAGCCCTTCAGTTCATCAGCATCGATGATGCGATCTTCGAGGCATATGCCCGCAATGTTGACTTCATTCAGGCATATGTTTTCCCCGGCGGCATGCTGCTGTCAGAGCAGCGGTTTCGCGCGGCGGCGGAGTCGGCGGGGCTGGTGTGGCAGGATCAGCACCGGTTTGGGCAGCATTATGCCGAGACGCTGCGGCGCTGGCGGGCAGCGTTTGACGCAGCCGCGCTCCAGCAGCGCCTTCCAGCAAGTTTCAACGCGGAGCGGACCGCGCTGTGGCGCTATTATCTCATGTATTGCGAAGGCGGATTTCGCGGCGGGGGCATTGAGGTATCACAGGTCACGCTGGCCAAGCCCGCCTAGTCAACCCGCTCAAAATGACCATCATCGAAATCGCCGACGAGCAAATCGACGATTCGGTCGGCCACGATTTCTGGCTGCTTGACCGAGGCCGGGTCTTCGCCAGGGTAGGCGCGCGCGCGCATCGCGGTGCGGGTAGCGCCGGGGTCGACAAGTGCCGTCCGAATGCCAGTGATATTGGCGACTTCTTTGCCGTAGCTTTGCAGGATTGCCTCAAATGCTGCTTTGGATGCAGCATATTCGCCCCAATAGGCCCGCGGGTTGCGGGCAACGCTGGTCGTCAGCCCGAGCACCCGGCCATGCGCCGATTTGCGCAGCATTGCGTCGAACGCTGTCAACAGCGCGACCTGGGCGCTTACATTCAATGTGAGGATCCGGGCCAGATCTTTTGGATCAATGGCAGAAACGGCGCCAAGCGTGCCGAGCGCGGCGGCGTTCAGTACCAGAATGTCGAGCGCGGGCCAGCGGTCGCCCAGCGCCGATGCAAGCCTAGCAATGGCGTTGTCCTGCGCCAGATCGAGCGGCGCGATGGTGGACGTGCCACCGGTTCGGTGGATTGCGTCTTCCACTTCCTCAAGCCCGCCAGTCGTTCGCGCGGTCAGCACGACATGTGCGCCGGCTGCTGCGAGCGCCTTGGCGGTTGCCGCGCCGATCCCGCGGCTTGCGCCGGTCACCAGAGCAAGGCGATTGGCGAGGGGTTTTTCAGCGGTCATGGCAAATGCTCGCGAAAGATCAGCTGACGCGTTCGGCGAGCAGCGCGAATTGGTCGACGGACGAAACATCATCCTGGTCGGTCAGGATGGTGGGATAATCACCGGTGAAGCACGCATCGCAGTGCGTTGGCCGCGTGGTGGCCCGGCTGTCCTGGCCCAAGGCCTTGTACAGCCCGTCAATGGAGATGAACGCGAGGCTATCTGCATTAATGAAATCGGTCATCCCTTCGACGTCGAGCTTGGCCGCGAGCAATTTTGCGCGTTCGGGCGTGTCAACGCCGTAAAAACAGCTGTGGCGCGTTGGCGGGCTGGCAATCCGCATATGCACTTCAGACGCGCCGGCATCCCGCATCATTTGCACAATCTTCAGGCTGGTGGTGCCCCGCACGATTGAATCGTCCACCAGCACCACGCGTTTGCCCTTGATGAGCGCGCGGTTGGCATTGTGTTTCAGCTTCACGCCCAAATGGCGCACCTTGTCGCCCGGCTGGATGAAAGTGCGCCCAACATAGTGCGAGCGGATGATTCCGAGTTCGAACGGAATGCCAGACGCCTGCGCGTAGCCGATCGCCGCCGGCGTACCTGAGTCAGGAACGGGGATGACGAGATCGGCATCGACCGGGCTTTCGAGCGACAGCTGTGCGCCAATTGCCTTGCGCACCGTATAGACTGATTTGTCGCCGCTGATGGAATCGGGCCGCGAGAAATAGACATATTCGAAGATGCACGGGCGCGGCGACATCTGCGCAAAGGGGCTGATCGACCGGACTTGCGATCCCTGCGCGATGACAAGCTCGCCCGGCTCGATGGCCCGTTCAAATGTCGCCCCGACCACATCAAGCGCGACCGTCTCCGATGCAAAGATAATCGCATCACCCAGCCGCCCCATGACGAGCGGGCGAATGCCCAGCGGGTCGCGGCACGCGATCATGCCTTCGGGCGTCATCACCACGAGCGAATAGGCGCCTTCCACCTGCTTCAGCGCATCGATGAACTTGTCGAGCAGCGTTCGGTAACTAGAGGTCGCGACGAGGTGGATGATCGTCTCGGTATCTGAGGTCGACTGGAAAATGGAGCCGCGCCGCACCAGCTCGCGCCGTAAGCGGCCTGCGTTGGAAATATTGCCGTTATGGGCAATGGCAAAGCCACCGCTCTGAAGCTCGGCATAGAGCGGCTGCACGTTGCGCAGCGCAGTCTCGCCAGTTGTCGAATAGCGGACATGGCCGCAGGCGGTATTGCCCTGCAAGGCGCGAATCACATCGTCGCGATCAAAGTTCCCGGCAACATGGCCCATCGCGCGGTGGGTGTGAAATTCGGTGCCGTCGAACGTCGTGATTCCGGCCGCTTCCTGGCCGCGATGTTGCAGCGCATGCAGGCCGAGCGCGACAAGTGCGGCTGCTTCCCCATCGGTACCCGACACGCCGAAGATGCCGCATTCCTCGCGCAGCTTGTCGTCATCGAAGGGATTGGTTGTCAGCATATCCGCCCGCAAATGGTGCCGTGAGCGAGCATATAGGCGGGGTAGTTGGCTTTGTCTCCTGTTTGTCATCATTGTTGGAGAGGATTGGACGATTTCAGTAAACCGGCATGCATGCTCGCCATAATCGCCGGCGTGCAGACCCCGGCGTTCAGCGCTCTGTATCCGCGCTGGCAATCGCGCTACACCCTCGGTCATGACCGATCATCGCGACACCGGCCTCGTGCTGGACCCGAAATATGACGCCGCAGGCCTTATCACGGCCGTCGTGACCGATGCTGCGACCGGCGCGCTGTTGATGGTCGCGCACATGAACGCGGCGGCGCTGGAGCTGACCCAGGCCACCGGAGAAGCGCATTTCTGGTCGCGCAGCCGGGACGCATTGTGGAAAAAGGGCGAGACCTCCGGCAACGTTCTTCGCATTCAGGAACTGCGCATTGATTGCGATCAGGACGCGGTTTGGCTGATCGTCGATCCGGCGGGCCCGGCGTGCCACACGGGCGCGCAAACATGCTTCTACCGGCGGGTTGCAGGCGCAGCTCTGGTCCCGGTTGCATGAGGCGAGGAGGGTTCGCTGCCTTGCTGCTTGCCGGGTGTAGCGGCCCGACCAATGCAGTTGATAAAAGCCCAACCGCCGCCATTCCCGAGCTCGAGACGGCCGCAATTGCGGCCGGCGTCATCCCGGACCCGGTTGGGGTAGACCTGACGGGTCTTTATGCGCGTGACACCGACAGGGTGTGCATCGTCCCGGCAAGACAGGGCTTCGCGATTGGCATTTTCGTTGACTATGGTGACCAGCAACTGTGCAGTGCCGCCGGCACCGCTACAAAGCTAGGCGAGACCCTGACGGTTACCCTAGCCGGCGCGCCGGGCTGTGCGTTCGACGCGCGGTTTGAAGGCGACCGGGTCGTCTTGCCGGGCGCATTGCCGGCGGCGTGCGCCAAACTGTGCAGCGGACGGGCGTCTATGACCGCGCTTGATGTGCGGCAATTGAGCGATTCGGTATCGGAAGCGCAAACGATGCGGGACTCCAAGGGCAAGCTGCTCTGCAGCGGCGATGAATAGCGACGCCCGCGATTGACGTTCACGTAAACGGCATTTACAGTACAGCCCATGGCTTCAATCCTTGCCTATGCGCCAATCGAGCCGCATCCGGACCGGACCGAGTTTTCGATATCGGATTTGTCGGCCGAGTTCGGCGTAACGGCCCGAGCGTTGCGCTTTTACGAGGATGAGGGGCTGATTGCACCCGAGCGGCGCGGCACCGCACGTGTTTACGCGTTGCGGGATCGTGCGCGGCTGGCCTGGATATTGCGCGGCAAGCGCGTTGGGTTCAGCCTTGCTGAAATCCGCGAGATGATTGACCTGTATGATATTGGCGACGGCCGGCGGGCACAGCGCGCTGTGACGATTGAACGATGCCGGGACCGGGTTGCCCTGCTCGCAGCCCAGAAGCGCGATATCGATGCCGCGATCGACGAACTGACGCATTTTATCACCATTCTTGAACCGCAAACCGACTGACTCAACCCTGGAGAGACGGGATCCCATGCCAAAATATACACCGCCTGTTCGCGATACGCGCTTCATCCTCCAGCATGTCGTTGGGCTGGAACGGTTCGCAAATCTGCCGGGGTTCCAGAACGCGACACCCGACGTCGTTGATGCCGTGCTGGGCGAAGGCGGCAAGTTTGTTGCCGAAGTGCTGTTCCCGATCAATCATTCCGGCGATCAGGAAGGGTGCACGCGGCACGAGGACGGATCGGTAACGACGCCCAAGGGTTTTAAGGAGGCCTATGCCCAGTTTGTCGACTCCGGCTGGGGCACGCTTGCGGCGCCGGAGGAATTTGGCGGGCAGGCAATGCCGCACGTCATCTCGACCGCGTTTGAGGAATATATGATCTCGTCGAACATGGCTTTTGCCATGTATCCGGGCCTCACCCACGGCGCCGTCGCGTCTTTGCTGGTCAAGGGCAGTGACGAGCAGAAGGCACTCTATGTGCCGAACATGGTGTCGGGCAAATGGGGCGGCACGATGAACTTGACCGAGCCGCATTGCGGCACCGACCTTGGTCTCATCCGCACGCGCGCGGAACCGCAGGCAGATGGTTCCTATGCCATCACCGGCACCAAAATTTTCATCTCGTCGGGCGAGCATGATCTGACAGAGAACATCATCCACCTGGTCCTCGCCAAGACGCCGGGCGCGCCGGAGAGTTCCAAGGGCATTTCCCTGTTCGTGGTGCCTAAGGTCCTGGTCAATGACGATGGATCGCTGGGCGCGCGCAATGCGGTGTCGTGTGGGTCAATCGAGCACAAGATGGGCATCCACGCCAACTCGACGTGCGTGATGAATTATGACGGTGCCACCGGCTGGCTGGTCGGCGAGGAAATGAAGGGCCTCGCCGCGATGTTTATCATGATGAACACGGCCCGGCTCGGGGTTGGTCTGCAAGGGCTTGGCGTGGCCGAAACCGCCTATCAGAACGCGGTGCAATATGCGCATGAGCGCCGTCAGGGCCGCGCGCTGACCGGGGCGGCCGAGCCGAACGAGAAGGCAGACACGCTGTTCGTGCACCCCGATGTTCGCCGCATGTTGATGGAGGCCAAGGCGCTTACGGAGGGCTTACGCGCGCTGTGCCTGTGGGGCGCGCTCCAGGTTGATCTCGCACACCTCGCCCAGACCGAGGAGGAGCGTCAGCTTGCCGATGATCTGATTGGCCTGCTCACGCCCGTCATTAAGGGCTATGGCACCGACAAGGGCTATGACATCGCCACCAACGCGCAGCAGGTTTATGGCGGCCATGGCTACATCGCGGAATGGGGCATGGAACAATATGTCCGCGATGCGCGGATTGCGATGATCTATGAAGGTACCAACGGCGTGCAGGCGATGGACCTTGTGGGCCGCAAGCTCGCGCAGAATGGCGGGCGCGCCGTGCAGACACTGTTCAAAATCATCGGCGAGGAAATCGCGACCGCAAAGGCGCAGCCGCCGCTCGCGGATTTTGCGACCCGGCTCGAGCGGGCGACCAATGACTTGCAGGCCGCAACGCTGTGGTTCGTGCAGAACGGCATGGCCAACCCCAATAATGTAGGTGCCGGCGCGCACAGCTATATGCACCTGATGGGCATCGTCGCGCTTGGGCTGATGTGGTTGCGCATGGCGACAGCAGCTGCGGCGGAGCTGGCGGCCGGACGGGGTGACAAGGCGTTCCTTGAGGCCAAGCTTGTAACGGCGCGCTATTTCGCGGAACGGATTCTGCCGGATGCGGGCGCGCTCCGTCGCAAGATCGAAGGCGGCGCGGAGTCGGTGATGGCGCTGGCGCCGGAGATGTTCGAGGCGGCCTGATCGATTGGCCGCAACCCATGGCCTGCACTTATTTCGGCGCAGGGGATGGGGCCGCCGTGCCGGCCGTTACAGCGTCAAGAGCCGGCATCGCAACCGGCTTTGTCGGCACAGTCGAGGGATTGCCGCTGCCCGGGTCTGGCCGACGCTGTGCCGGTGGCGCGCCCGCTGGCTTGTCCGCTGGTTTCGGCAGGACAAGCCACGGCTTTGGCACCAGCAATTCGGGACGATCGTACAGTAGCGCTGCTGGGTCAGTTGCGATGGCGATGGGCACGCGCAGGCTTTGTGTTTTCATGCAATCGCGCTTATCGGCGCGGGCAACGATGCCGCAATTGAACAACGCCTTGTCCAGGCCGCGCGCCTCGTCGCGCAAATAGCTGAACGTCATGGTTGCAACTTGGCCCGCATTCAAAGGAAGCGCCGTGGGAAGCGCAGTGCCCGCCTGCCACGCCACAACCTTGCAATAGGCCCGCGCACCGCACGTCCGCTCCGCATAGGCGCGGTAGCTGTCCGGCGACAGGCGAGGGTCAAGTGACACGATAAAGGCATCGGGGTCGAGCGCCGTTGGGCTCGGCACGGCAAGCGCGCCCGGTGCAAGCTCGATAGCGGCGCTGTCGGTAGGTACCAGTCCCAGCCGGTGCGCTGGCGAGTAGGCGGCCAGCGCGGCAATCACTGGCTCTTGCGTATCGACCTTACGCTTGAAGGCAGGCGGCGTGCCCCACCAGCCCGTCCAGCGGAAGAACAGGTGCGTGCCAACCGATGCCACCTTATCGAGGCTCGCGCTCCAATACGGGACGACCCAGTCCGTATGATAATGGGTCGCGTGCCCGACCGCGGCATAGACCCGGCCCGACAATACGGCGCTGGCCTGCACCCGTGCCCGCGCCCAGGCGGCGTCTGACCATTGGTGACGCACCAATGCGCCGTCGCAGGTGAAGGTAAACTGGCAGCCAGTCCGTTTTTCGGAACCCTGAAACACCACGCCGCACACGGATTTGGGAAAGGCGGGATGGCGCACCCGGTTGATGATGACCTGGCCAACCGCTTCCTGCCCGGTTGCGTCGTCGCCGGCTTCATAGAGCATCGCCACCGCGAGGCAGTCCGTCGCGCGGGCGGCATCTTCCGCCGCATCGGCGATGTTGAACGGGCGCGCCGCCGGATTGGGTGCCGTCGAAAAGGGTATCGCGGCGTTGATCGCGCGAGCGGTGTCTTGCGACACTTGCTGGAGGACGACCGGATCGACATCAGGCAAGACCGTGCGTGGCACAATCTTCGCCGGCGTAAACGCGCGCCGGGGCAGCGGCGTGATCTTGACCAGCGACACCACCGCCACCGGGACGGCGACCGCCGTGATAGCGGTCGCAGCCAGCAACGCCTGCAGAAGCGGTGATATTTTGGTCGGACAGAGTGGTGGGCTTGGGGGCATGGGAGCGGGGAACGCCGTCAGGCTTCCGGCAGGAAATCTGGCACTGACAGATAGCGCTCGCCGGTGTCATAATTGAAGCCAAGGACGCGCACGCCATCCGGCAGGTCGGCGAGCTTTTGGCGAATAGCCGCAAGCGTCGCACCTGAGCTGATGCCAACCAGCATACCCTCCTCGGCAGCAGCGCGACGGGCCATGTCCTTGGCATCGGCGGCGTCCACCTGGATAACGCCGTCGATGCTGTCAGCGTGGAGATTGGCGGGAACGAAACCGGCGCCGATCCCCTGAATAGGATGTGGCCCCGGTGCGCCGCCGGAGATGACCGGCGAAGCAGCCGGCTCGACTGCATAAACCTTCAAATTCGGCCAGCTCTTTTTGAGCGTTTCGGCAACGCCCGTGATGTGCCCGCCAGTACCGACGCCGGTAATGATGACGTCGATTGGCGTGCCAGCAAAATCGCTCAGAATTTCCTGGGCGGTGGTGAGCGAGTGAACATAGATGTTCGCCGGGTTCTCAAACTGCTGGGGCATCCAGGCATTCGGGGTTGCCTCGACGAGCTGCATTGCCCGCTCGATCGCGCCCTTCATGCCCTTTTCGCGCGGCGTCAGGTCAAAGGTCGCGCCATAGGCCAGCATCAGCCGACGGCGTTCGAGCGACATGCTCTCCGGCATGACGAGCACCAGCTTGTAGCCCTTGACCGCGGCCACCATCGCAAGGCCAACGCCCGTGTTCCCGCTGGTCGGCTCGATGATCGTGCCGCCGGGCTTCAAATCGCCGGATGCTTCCGCTGCCTCGATCATCGCCAGCGCAATCCGGTCCTTGATCGATCCACCAGGATTGCCGCGCTCCGACTTGATCCAGACCTCGCGCGCCGGGAACAGTTTGTGCATGCGGATGTGCGGTGTGTTGCCGATCGTCTCGAGGATGGTGTTGGCTTTCACGATGCTGCCTCCATGGGTTTGGACGGGGTTTGTGGCCGTTCATCAGCCGGGTCGAAATGCCGCGCGCGGCGAATACTTGGGAACAGATAGGTCCACAGGAGCGTGACCGCAATTGCCCCGCCACCGCCAATCAAAACCGCATTGACCGGGCCGAGAGCTGCCGCGAGAAACCCGGATTCGGCCTCGCCAAGTTCGTTGGACGCCGAAATGGTCAGC
Source organism: Sphingomonas sp. (assembly GCA_046155125.1). GTDB lineage: Bacteria > Pseudomonadota > Alphaproteobacteria > Sphingomonadales > Sphingomonadaceae > Sphingomonas. The sequence continues at coordinate 21,175 of JBJXEC010000026.1, forward strand.
TGCGACACCGCCCCCACGCGGCCCCGCTTGTCATCTGGTGTGTAGAGCTGGATCAATGACTGACGGATATATACCGACACCATGTCTGCTGCGCCCGCAACCGCCAGCGCCGATACGCTGAGCCACAGCAAGGTGGACAAGCCGAAAACGATTGTCGCCGCGCCATAAATTAGCACCGCTACCAGCATTTTTGGGCCGACTTGATGCTTGATAGGGCGCAGTGAAAACAGGATTGCCATCGCCGAGGCGCCAACCGCCGGTGCCGCGGCCAGCAAGCTAAGGCCCTGAGGGCCGACCTTTAGAATATCATGGGCATAAATGGGCAATAATGCGGTCGTGCCAGCGAGGAAGGCGGCAAACAGGTCAAGCGTGATGGTGCCAAGCACCAGCTTGTTCTGCCCGACATAGGCAAGGCCCTCGACAATCTGGCGCAGCGGGCGCGCCTTACCCGGAATGATCGTGCGAGGCAAAGGGCCGATCATCATCAGGCAGCCCAGGCCTACCGAGAACAACGCCGTCGCCATCGCATACGCCGCATAGGGTGCTGCACCATAGGCAATGCCGCCCAGCGCCGGGCCAATGATCGTGCCGACCTGCCACGAGATGGAGCTTAGCGCGATGGCCGTTGGCAGTATCTCCCTTGGGACGATATTGGCGGCCAGCGCACCGAAAGCAGGGCCGCCAAAGGCGCGGCCGAAGCCGAGCAGCACCGCAACCGAAAATAGCAGCGGCAGCGCCATTTCGTCCCAATAGGTGAAGATTGCCAGAAGCGCCGCGCAGACGATTTGCAGCGAAACGGTGGCGCGGCAAATCCACCGCCGGTCGAACCGGTCGGCCACCCAGCCAGTGATCGGCGTTGAGAAGAATAGCGGGAGGAACTGAAGCAGCCCGATCAGCCCGAGCTGCGCGGCGGCCGCGCTTGGCGACATCGTTTGCCGGGCAATAGTGTAGGTTTGCCAGCCGATGACGATGATCATCGCGTTCTGCGCGATCGTCATTGAAAAGCGCGCGGCCCAATATCGCTGGAAATTGGGGATGCGAAACGGGTGGGGAGCGGCGTCCATGGCAGCCTGCTCTTACGACCGCTGCAGGCCGATCGGCAATCAACCTTTGCTGAGGCCCGTCAAGTTCTGCTTTGGTGCGCCGGGCAGGGGGTGGCGCGGTTGCAACCGACCTGTCAGGTTACAACGTCGACTCGCGCCGGAGGCTTTGATGCGATCTAAAATTCTATTGCTCCCATTATTGGCGGTGTTTGCCGCGCTCGGGGTTTTGAGTGCGCCCCAAATGAACGCGGCGATTGCAGCGCGCAGCGCTGCAAAGCCAGTTGACTGGAAGCGCTTCCGCACGAATTTTATTGAGGGCTATTTCAAGCTCAACCCGTCAGACGCCGTGTATCAGGGCCGTCACGATTTTGACGGGCAGCTGCCGGACTGGAGCACGGCCGGCCTGAAGAAGCAGGCCAATTTTCTCCGTAACGCCATTGTTCGCGCCAAGGCGTTTGACGGGCGCAAGCTGTCGGCCGCCGACCGGTTCGAACGCGATTATCTGGTCAACGTTGCGCAGGGCAAATTGTTCTGGCTGGAAGATGCCGATAACCCGCACCACAACCCGGCCTTCTACGTAGGCGGGGGGCTCGACCCAAACGTGTATATCGCGCGACCCTATGCCGATGCGCCAACGCGAATGAAGGCGATGATCGCGTTCTTCAAGAACGTGCCGGGCGCTGCTGCTAATATCCGCGCCAATCTTAAAACACCGATGCCGCTCAGCTTCGTGAATTACGGCGTCGCGGGGTTCAACGGCTTTGCGGATTTTTATGCCGGTGACGCGAAGGCCGCCTTTGCCGACGTCAAGGATGCGGCGCTCCAGCGTGAATTTGACACCGCTGCTGCCGCAGCAGCCAAGGCAGTGCGCGAGGTTGCGATGTTCATCGAGGCGCAGCGACCCTTGGCTACCCAAGGATTTGCGCTGGGGGCCGCGCGGTTCTCCAGGATGCTGGCGATGACAGAAGGCGTGTCGCTTCCGCTCGATCAGCTCGAAGCAGCCGGCCGTGCTGATCTGAAGCGCAATCAGGCCGCGTTGGGCGAGGCATGTGGCAAATTCGCACCCGGCGCGACCATTGAAGCGTGTGTCGCGAAGATGAACAGCAACAAGCCCGATGGCGGACCGGTTGCTGAGGCCCGGCGGCAGATACCAACGCTGAAAGCATTTGTGCTGGCCAAGGATCTCATCACTATCCCGGGGACAGAGCAGGCGCTGGTCGAGGAAAGCCCGCCCTATAATCGGCAAAACTCTGCGTATATCGACCCGCCCGGGCCGTATGACAAAGGCATTCCGTCAGTCTATTACATCTCGCCACCTGACCCCAGCTGGACCAAGGAGGTGCAGGACGGGTTCATTCCCGGCAAGCGGGATCTCCTGTTCACGTCCGTCCATGAGGTGATGCCGGGGCATTTCGTGCAGTTCCTTCACGCCAACCGCTCGCCGTCTATCTTCGGCCAGCTGTTCGTGGGCTATGCCTTTGCCGAGGGGTGGGCGCATTATGCCGAAGAAATGATGTGGGAGGCCGGCCTCAATGATGGCGACCCGGAAACACATATCGGCCAGCTTGCCAACGCCCTGCTGCGCGATTGTCGTTACCTCTCGGCGATCGGGATGCACGCGCGTGGCATGACGCAGGAGCAGTCCCGGCAGCTGTTCATAACCGAATGCCACCAAGACGAGGGGACGGCACGGCAGCAATCGGCACGCGGGACGTATGACCCGGCCTATCTGAATTACACGATGGGCAAGCTGATGATCCGCAAGCTGCGCGCAGACTGGACCGCGAACCGCGGTGGCCGTGCCGGGTGGAAGCAGTTCCACGATTCCTTCCTCAGTTTTGGCGGGCCGCCGATTCCCCTGGTGCGCAAGGCGATGATGGGGGAGCCGGTAGCAACGGCGGTTTTCTGAGGATTTGACACGAAGTTGCGCATGAATTCGTATTAACCATTAGGTTGTGACAAAGATGCGGTCAGGTTTCATTTGCTGCACTGCAACAATTTGTCTAACAAGGCTGGCATGGAACAAGCTTCGATCAATCTGAGGGAGAGCGTCCCCTCTGGCCCTGTACCTACCGTGCTTGAGGCAATTGTGCGGCGGCTTTGCGTTGTGGCGACTTATAACCGCGGGTCTGTGGTGCTCGCGCCGCACGTCCTGTACACGCGCCATGACGTTCTGCACCTCGATGCGATGACCCTGTTGCGTGACGGTCGCGCGCCGCGCGAGCAAAAGATCGCGACCTATCGCTTCACTGGGCTTACCGACATCGGCATTACGGACGATCCCTTCATGCCAAGCGGCCTGTTTGAGCCGGACGCCGAGCGCTATCGCGGGGTAACTCTGCTGGCCGTGGAAGCGCAATAGCGCCGCGATTGTGTTGGGTATGACGCATCAGATATCGTCGTTTACCTTTTGTTAACCTTTGGTGTTTACCAATTGTTAACATATTGAAACGTCAAATAGTTTGGCACCAAAGGAGGGCGTATGCGCGCGATTGCGATAGCGCTTGCGATAGCGCTTGCCGGCTGTACTATGGCCCTCACTCCCAAGCTGCGGCCCCTGGTCTCGGTTGATCCGGTACCCGCCGAGGGATCGTGGCGCTCAGTCGCGACGCAAGCCGATCAGGTGCTTGTCGACGACCTGCCAAAACGCTGGCTGCGGGCGCTGGCTTCGGTACCAAAAACACTTGCCGCAAAGGTGAAGGCGGAAGGCGCGTTGCTGGATCCCGAAGCGGCCAAGGTCGTCCAGGCGCTGCCGATTGGCCCCTATCGCTGTCGCCTCGTGCGGCTTGGCGGAAGCCGCGGATTTGCAACCTTCCGGCCGGATTTCTGTTATGTGGATGGCGACACCGCTCGCCGATCCTTCACCAAGCAAGACGGGCAGATTCTGCCTGGCGGATGGCTATATGCCGATGGCGATGCGCGTGAAGTCTTTCTGGGTGCGATGCGCAAGCAGCCAAGCGACCTTCCGCCGCCCTATGGGGAAAGTGCGGATAGTGACGTGGTCGGTGTCGTCGAGCGGGTAGCGCCGTTCCGGTGGCGGCTCATCCTTCCAAAGGCCAAACAAGGCGCCATTCTGGACATTTACGAGCTGGTGCCGGTGCCGCCCGAAGTCCCCGAAACACCGTGATTGCGGCTCGGTCGCGCAATCCTCACGCAATCGTGACGAAACTGTCCATCACGCGTTTCTTGCCCGCGCTCTCAAACACCACCTCCAGCTTGTTGCCTTCGATGTCGACGATATCGCCATAGCCAAATTTCTGGTGGAACACGCGCATGCCGATGTCGAGATCGTCGCGGCCCTTGTTACCGATGCTGACAGCGCTTGCTCGGGCTTCCACGATCCGGGCGGGTTCGCGGACAAAACTTGCCCCATTTGCGGCTCGCTGCCATCCTGGACCGCGGCCAGTGCCCCGCCCGACGTCTGCAAACGGATCAGCGCTTGATGACCAGTTTGCGCGCCACAGGCTTTCGCCGCCTGTAAGGCTGCTCTCCTGTTCGATATGGGCGGGCGGCAGCTCGGCGATGAAGCGCGAGGGGATGCTTGATGTCCACTGGCCGTAAATCCGGCGGTTGGCGGCATGTAGGATGGTCGCACGGGCGCGGGCACGGGTTATGGCCACATAGGCCAGGCGACGCTCCTCCTCCAGGCTGGCGAGCCCCCCTTCGTCGAGCGCCCGCTGCGACGGAAAGAGGCCTTCTTCCCAGCCAACGAGGAACACGTGATGATATTCTAGCCCCTTTGCCGCATGGATCGTCATGATCGTTACCTTGGCGTCTTCGGCGCTGGCCTCATTGTCCATCACCAGGCTGACATGCTCAAGGAACGCGCCGAGTGTTTCATATTCTTCCATGGCGCGGACGAGTTCGCTCAGATTCTCAAGCCGCCCGGCTGCTTCGGTCGATTTTTCCGCCTGAAGCCCGGCGGTGTACCCACTTTCATCAAGGATCTGACGGGCAAGATCGGGGTGCGCGAGGGTGTCAGCCAGCGCCCGCCACCGCGCCATATCCGCAACGAAGCGCCCAAGCGATTTTCGCGCCGCACCCGTGAGCTCATCGGTATCGAGGATGCGCGCCGCTGCGGTACTAAGCGGTATTCCTTCAGCGCGGGCGAGCAGATGGAGCTTTTGCACCGCCTTATCGCCGAGCCCGCGCTTGGGCGTGTTGACGATACGCTCAAAGGCCAGATCGTCTGCCGGTTGGTTCACGACCCGCAGATAAGCCAGCGCATCGCGAATCTCGGCGCGCTCGTAAAAGCGAAAGCCGCCAACTATGCGATAGTTTAGGCCGATTGCGATGAAACGGTCCTCGAACTCGCGGGTCTGGTGTTGCGCGCGCACCAGTATCGCCATGGCGTCAAGCGATGCACCTCCGCGCTGTACCGCCTCGATTTCTTCCCCGACACGACGTGCTTCTTCGGGCCCGTCCCAAACGCCGATCACACGAACCTTGTCGCCGCCTTCTGCTGCCGTCCAAAGCGTCTTCCCCAGTCGCCCGCTATTATTGGCAATGACGCCTGACGCAGCCGCGAGAATATGGGAGGTGCTGCGATAATTCTGCTCCAGCCGGATGACCTTGGCACCGGGAAAATCGCGCTCGAACTTGAGGATGTTTTCCACCTGCGCGCCGCGCCACGAATAGATCGACTGGTCGTCATCGCCGACGCAGCAAATATTCTTGCGCTCCTGCGCCAGCAGCCGCAGCCAAAGATACTGGACCGCGTTGGTATCCTGATACTCGTCCACCAGAATATAGCGGAAGCGCTGCTGATACTCGGCCAGCACCTGGCGGTCGCGCCGCAGGATGACGAGCATGTGCAGCAGCAGATCCCCGAAGTCGCAGGCGTTGAGCGCAGCAAGTCGGGCCTGATAAGCCACGTACAGTTCCTTGCCGCGACCATGGACGAACATCTCGCTGTCGGCGGCGCTCACATCGTCGGGGGTAAGCCCCTTGTTCTTCCAACTGTCGATCAACCCGGCAAACTGGCGCGCGGGCCAGCGCTTTTCGTCAATATCGGCGGCGATGATGAGCTGTTTGATGAGCCGCAACTGGTCGTCGGTATCAAGAATCGTGAAATTGCTCTGCAGGCCGGCGAGCCCAGCATG
>JBJXEC010000027.1:0-4978 GCA_046155125.1 Sphingomonas sp.
AGCGCGCGCAGCTTGAGCAGGGCGATGTCCATCAGATAATAGGAATCGAGATCGGGATCGAGGATCAGGTTCGATTTGTCGCCGATCGCGGTGATGAGCGCGCCGATGTCGCGCTGCGCCTGTGCGGGTGGCGCCTTGGCCAGCGCCTGGTCGGCGCTGCGCGCGAGTGCCCCGGTACCGAACAGCGCGTCGTGTTCGGCACCTGCCGCCTTGAGCGCGGTCCTCAGCGCGGCGCGTTCGGGTGGCGCAAGCGGTGCCCGGGTCGCCCGTTCATAGGCGGTCCAGCTTGGCCGCAGATAGCGTAGCCCGGCAATTTCGCGCTGCGCGAAGTCGACGTCTTTCATGCTCTGTTCGACGAACAGCTGGCCGAGCAGCCCCGCCGGCACCAGCCCCAGCAGCAGCAGCAGCGACAGCATGACAGGCAGCGGAAGCCGCCCGAAAATGCGCGATAGCTGGAGCCGACCAAAGGGGTTCATTGTTCGCCACTATGGCCAGCGTGCTAAAGATGCGGTTAAGCGTGCCTTGCGCCGTCGCTCTCGACCTACCCAAGATGGGCCTGCTACAATCAGCGCATGATCGCCGCGCCTTCGCTCCCGCCCCCCAGTCGCCTGCTCTGGGCTGCCGAACTACCGCGCGCGGTGTGGACGCTCGCCGAACTGGTCGCGAGCAAGACCGGCGCGGTGCCGCGTGGCGACGGGCGACCGCTGCTGCTGCTGCCCGGGCTGATCAACGCCGACCGGTCGATGCTGATCATGGCGCGTTATCTGCGCCGCCTTGGCTATCAGGTCGAGACATGGGGGCTGGGCCGCAATTTCGGGACGCGCACGGTCGGGATGGAAGGCGAGCGGCTGCTCGCGCGGATTGAGGATTATGCCGCGCGCAGCGGTGCACCGGTGACGTTGATCGGCGTGTCGCTCGGCGGGATCATGGCGCGGCTCGCGGCGCACCGGCTGGGGGCGGGGGTGGTGCGCGAAGTGATCACCATCGCCTCGCCCTATGCCGCCGGGCCGCGCGCGACCAATGTCTGGCGCACCTATCAGCTCGTCAGCGGTGAGCGGATCGACGACCCCGTGCTGCTCGCGCGCCAAGCCGAAATCGCCGTGCCTTTACCGATGCCCGCCACCGCGATCTGGAGCCCGAGCGACGGCCTGGTGAACGGCCGTGCTTGCTATGGCGAAGGCGAGCCGGGACTGCGCGTCATCGAGATCAAGGGCAGCCACATCGGCGTCCATTTCCGCGCCAAGGTATTGCGCGCGGTGGCGGGGGTGTTGGGGGGCGGCCCTAAGGTGAGGTGATGTAAAGGTGGCCCGGCGCCTGCCAAGCGAATCCGAAAGTCATATAAGAGACGACCGGCTTGCCATCGTACCCCACCGCAGCGGTGAAACGCAGCCGCGCCATTGCGACTTGGCATACGCGCGTGTCGTACGCTGGTACGCCACTTGTCCCAATCATACGGCATTCGCTTGCATTACCGTTGACGCCTATCGTCAACAAAACGGTCGATTTGCGATCGGGCGCCACCTTTTCGGCGGCCGGCAGGAAGTATTGCGGTTCGAAAGCATCGCCCGGCGAAATTGCCAGCAATGAGTCGGTCTTGATCGCATCGAGCGCTGCAGGGTCGACCCGCCACTCATTCTGGAGATTTGACCGACAGGTTGCGAGCAGACTCACGGCGCTTTTGATCGTTGGTACGGACAAAGTGACCGGAGGCTGTTTGTTGGTCGCCAGTCGGATCTCTGCGGCTTCGGCGAGTTTTTCCAGCGGAAGATCGCTAAAACTCCAAGACCACGCTTGACTAACTTTGTCATCGTTTGAGGTGCCGGTGAATCGACCAATGGCGTCTTCATTGTTCGGCAATAACGTCATGGTCAAATTGCCCTTGGCGCGCTTCCCGCCGCTCGTCGCGGCTTGGGTCAACACGAGCGTCGTGCCCTTTCTGACGGGTGATCGGGATATCTCAAGGGTCAGACGATTGTTTGCGTCGCCAAAGTCGCGCGAGAACGCGCATGTCGCTCCCGCAAAATCCACGTTCCACTTACCGACCGGCTTCAGCGGCGCCGGTGCTTCAATCGCTTGAGCCTGCAACAGCAGCGGAAGAAACAGCAGCACGGTCGACCCCTTGCACGAGCGAAGTATAACAAAGCTATCGCGCCACAGTAGCAGAGGCAATGCCTCTAAACGGGGCTGTCGACCCCTGTGCGTCCCAGCAACAGGCCAGAGCCTTTCGCCTCAGCGCAACTTGGCCCCAACAGGATTTTGTCGAGGATCAAAATTCGAGCAACTGCCAATTCACGCCCATGACATCATATGATGCAACGGCCATTCCCTTCACATCCAGCGCAGGCTGATAGCGTGCGCGCGCCTTCGACGCGGCGCATGACACATTATCAAGCGACGGAACGCCGCTGTTGCGCAAGACATGGCAATCGGAGACGCGGCCATTAGGTGCGATGATCAACAAGAGACGCGCCCGACCACTGACGTCGTTATTGCGCGCTGAGGGCGGATAATCACCCGGCAGGTACCAATCGGCAGGCGAGCCAATGGCCTTTGCCCGACGCTTCAATGAAGCATTTTGGTTCGCGTCGACATTCCACGACCGAATGAGGTCGCCGTGGCACTTGGACAAAGCGGCGATTGCCGTAGTCAGTCCCTTGGCGGCAAGCGAGATCGGCGCGCGTTTGCCAACCGCTATCGTGAGTGTTTGAACATTGGCCTGATCGCCGAGCTTTGGCACATAGAGATCGATCGCCGTGATCCGGCGCTTGCGCTCAACCTCATTCCAGCTTTCAAACTTGCCAACCACCGGCTGGGCATTTGGTTGAAACGCGACGCTGGCTTGCCCCGTGCCGACCACCTGCGCGCCATCACCCGGGCCGGTCAGGATCAGCTCGAAGCTATCAACTCCACTGACACCAATTGGTCGAAAGCCAAGTGTTATTGGCTGATCGGCCGAACCAAAGTCACGTGTCAGCAGGCAAGACTCGTTGGCATATTCGACATTCCACTTGCCTATGGGTTGAAGTGGCGCGGGGGCTTCAATCGCTTGAGCCTGCAACAGCAGCGGAAGAAACAGCAGCACGGTCAACCCCTTGCCAAAAGCCCATGCCCTCTATGGTCGGACGATCACCCGATGATAAAGTCGGCTCCGCCCGATGCCGCATTGGGTAGCTGGAACACATAATCCGCGCCGGCCTGATAGCCGTCGACGCCATTGGCATCGACCACTAGGAAGGTCTGGCCCGCCAGCGTGCCGCTGTTGGGGGTAAAGAACACCGCGCGCCCGCCGATGAGCTGGGCATTGAGCGCACTCGCCAGATTGGCGTCGAACGTCGTCGTGCTCAGCGCGCCGCTCGCGATCGTCGCATAGGTGTCGTGCACCTGGCCGCTGATCTGGATGCGGTCGCTCGCGAAGTTGAAGTCGAGCAGCCGATCATAGTTGGTCGAGCTCGATTGCACGGCGGCGTCGTAGAAGAAAATGTCCGCGCCGCCGCCGCCGTTCAGCGTGTCGCCGCCATTGCCGCCGAAAATATAATCCGCGCCGCTACCGCCGGTGATCGTGTCGCCCGCCGTGCCGCCAAAGATGCGCAGGATGCCATCGGTCTCCCCCGCTCCGTTGATCGTGACCGCGTTCGTCACCGACAGCGCGAAGATCGTCCGCGTCTGGCCGGTCGGGGTGAAGGCGTTGCCGGCGGTGATGTTGAAGTTATTCTCCGGGCCCGAGCTACTGCGCAGCAGCACCACGACTTCGGCATCGAACCGGGTATCGAGCGTGAGCGTATAATCGCCATCAAGCGCAATCTGGTCGTTGGTACCGCCGCCGCCGATCACTTGATCCGATGCGCCAAAGCGACCGGGACCGAAGTAGAAGCCGTCGTTACCCGCGCCGCCGGTCAGCGTCTCGACGCCAAGCCCGCCGTAAACGCGCACGCTGCCATCGGTCTCGGCCGAGGCGTTGACGGTGAGATTGTCGGCAGCGCCCAAATTGGTGCCGAAGATCGTCAGCAACTGCCCTGCCGCGACATTGGCGTTGTTGGTGGTGATATTATAGCTGAACCCCGCGAGCGCCGAGAGCACTTCGACGCCGGTCAGCGTGGTCGCGCCGAGCACCAGATTGGCATAGCTTCCCTGCAGCCCGATTTGGTCGTTGGTGCCTGCGCCCCCGTCAACGGTGTCGTTCGCGTTGAATGCCGCGCCAAAGAAGAACGCATCATCGCCGCCGCCGCCCGATACATTATCGTCGCCACCGCGTGACAGATCGATCGAGTTGGCCACATCATTGCCGGTGATCCGGTCGTTGCCGGTGCCGCCGACGGCGTTTTCGATCACGACGCCGCGCGCGATCGACACATTGCCAACTCGCGTACCGACGCTCGAAAAAGTCTCCGCATTCAGATTGATGACCTGGTTCTGTGTGAAGCCCGAGTAATCGAGCGTATCGATGCCGCCGCTGTCATAAATCGTATAGGCGACCCCGGGGTTCGCGGTCGCATCATAGACCGCGCGGCCCGAAGTATTGTTGAAGCCATAGGTCGTGTTGCCGGTGCGGGTCAGCGTGTTCGCACCGTACAGCACTGTCGTCGCAATGCCGTCGGCAATCATCGGCGTCACCGCAAATTGTCGCGTGAAACCCAGCCCAGCGAAGTAGCTATTCTCAGACTGGTCGAAATACGACATGATCGTCGTCGCCCAGCTGTCGTTCAGATAGAGCGAATCCGACGCATAGCTGGCGTTCCCATTATAGTTGCCGCCATGCCCCAGCCCGAGCACATGGCCAATTTCATGAATATAGGTCTGGAACGAATAGCTGTTCAGCCCAATGCCATTGGTTGTCAGCCAAGCTGTCCCGACATTCACGGTCGCGCTGGTCGTGACGCCGTTCGAATAACTCGCATTGGCAAACGCGCCGGTCTGATTGTCGTCGAGCGTGATTTGCGCGGCGGTGGTGATTTCCGAAAAATTGATGCCCGTCACGTCG
>JBJXEC010000028.1:0-21134 GCA_046155125.1 Sphingomonas sp.
GCCGCCTGCCCAGATGACACCCACGACCGCCGAAAACAGCGCGAGGCCGCCTAACAGCCCAACCGCGAGTTCGCCTGCCGCCCCCGGCAAGGCCAGTTCGTGCGGCGGACGATCCTCCACCATGCGGTTGAACGCGACATACATGGCCATGAACAACAGCGCCGGCACCACCCCGCGCGCAATCGCGGCCGGGCCGTCGGGATTGCCGGGGATCGCGCCGGCGGCAAGCGTTGCAAGCCCCGATGTTCCGATTACCGCAGAGACGGCGAGCGCAAGCTGCACTGGCGGCAGGCGGCGCGCGCGATCATACAGCCGATGAAGCCGGCCCTTGCGCAGCCCTGATAATGTCCGCGCCATCCTTTGTGCCCCATTTTTAGTTGACCGTCCGATGGACTAAAGGGCGGAACCCAATCATAGCCTGGCCGTGACGGAAGCGCCACTGGCAGCCCAAGGCCGCGTCGCGCGCTCAATCAACCCCCTCGCGTTGGCGCAGCGCCAGTTTGCGCTCGATACCGTATGCATAGCCTCCCATGCTGCCATCGATGCGCTGCGCACGGTGGCAGGGGATGACGACCGCAACCGGATTGGCGCCGCACGCTGTGCCTGCCGCCCGAACCGCCCGGGGATTGCCCGCCGCGGCGGCAAGCTCGGAATAAGTCCGCGTTTCGCCGAGAGGAATCGAGCGCAGCGCCTGCCACACCGCTTCCTGAAACGCGGTGCCCTGCACATCGAGCGGCAGGTCATGGTGGCGCTCGGGTGATTCGACACTTGCCACCACGCGCGCGGCAAGCTCGGCCAGCGCCGCACCGCCGGGCGCAATTTCAGCATTGGGAAAGCGATTGGCGAGCGCTGCTGCGTCCTCATCGAACGACACCCGGCACAGTCCCTTGTCGGTCGCCGCAAGGAACAGCGCGCCAAGGCTGGTCGGCGCGATTGTCCAGCGGATCGTGACGCCTGCCCCGCCGCGTTTCCAGGCGCTTGGGCTCATGCCAAGCCGTCGCCCGGCGCCTTCATAAAAGCGGCTAGGCGCGGAATAGCCCGCCTCATAAATCGCCTCGGTAATGGTCGCGTCGCCACTGAGCGCCGCTGCCGCCGCTCGTGCCTTCAACCCGCGCGCATAGGCAGCGGGCGTGACGCCCGTTGCGCGCTTGAAGAGGCGGTGGAAATGGTGGGGCGCATAGCCGACATGCGTCGCTACGTCGTCAAGCGACAAGGTTGCCTCGCTCTCTTCAATGAGCGCGATGGCCGCCGCCACCGCCACCCGGTCACGCCCGACATCATCGGGCCTGCAGCGCAGGCACGCGCGAAATCCTGCCGCCCGAGCCGCGGCGCCATCCGCAAAAAAGGTAACATGTTCGCGCTTCGGGTGGCGTGCCGGGCAGCTTGGCTTGCAATAGATGCCCGTTGTCTTAACGGCACCGACGAACCGCCCGTCCACCGCGCGATCGCGCCGCTCGAAGGCGGCCCAAGCGGTGTCGGCGTCAATAGCGTGCGTGTCGGTCATGCCCGGTCAATCCGCGCCGCAAAGCAGCCATGGGCGGCGTTATGCGCATGAATATAGGCTATGTCCGACACCGCGAACAGCGCCCTGATTTTGGCATCCGCCTCCCCCGGCAAGGCGAGCGCGGCGGCCTTCAGCATCCCGTCCGCGCCAAAGCCCCGCAGCGCAATCGGCCGCCCTTCGAACACCGGGGGCGACTCGCTGTGGTAAACCGCACGCGCCGTGGCTCGCTCACGCACATAAATTGCATAGGACGAGCGATACGGCGTCGCCACATCATGGCTCACATGGTTGAGCAGGATGAGGCGCTCGCCGGGCTCGGCGTCTTCCAGCGTCACGCGGCATGGAAAGCCTGGCTTGGCGGTTGCCACAACGCGGACCGCCCCCTGCGCAGATAGCGCCTCGTCGGACGCGGCAATCAGCTCGGCAAATGGTTCGGGCGCAAGGCCGGTGATGGTGAAGGTCATGGGCAAAGCTCCTTCGACGGGATCGCCTTGGGACTAGTCCGCCGGCACGCACCCCGCGTCCCGCAAGTTGCGATCAAAGCGATTATCGCAGCAGCGGCGTGACTCCGGCCAAGTGCACGGATATACGCGCGGCCAGGTGCGCATCCTTCGACGCCTCGCTCTACGCTATCAAAAAGTAGCCGCATTGCTGCTGGCGGCAGCGCTTGCCATTCGGATTATCGTTCCGGCGGGGTTCATGCCCACGCAAACTGCAGCCGGAATAGAAATTGCGATCTGCTCGGGCCAAGGTCCAATGCAGATCGTCATCGGAAGCGACGGTGTACCTCGGCCGGCAGATCATCATGAAGGCAGCGACGTCAGCGGTCATTGTGCGTTCGCTGCAACGGGCCTTGCAATGCTGTCGCCCATTGCGCCAGACCTCCATTTAGCGTCGGTCGCTTTTGCCATGGTGCGTGCGCTCGCGCCCAAGGTCGTGCCATCGATTGTCGACCAGACCCGGCGCCGTCCGCCACTGCGAGCACCGCCTTTATCTTGGTGAACTGAAATCGCGCTCCATGTTCTGGCCAAGCCAGTGGGCGTGCGTGTTTTTCCCAAGACCAAAGGCCAATGACACATGACCAATCTCCGTTTGGCGGCGGGGCTGCTTGCCCTGTTCGCTCCAGCCATTTTTGCAACCCCCGCCCAGGCCTGTTCAGGATGCGGCTGCAATCTGACGTCCGACTGGCTATCGCAGGGGCTAGTGTCGCAACCCGCGACGACGGTGACGCTGCGCTATGATTATGTTCCGCAAACCCAATTGCGTGAAAATTCCCGGGTTTTAGACCGCAGCCAGATAACGCTGCCGCCCGACCGCGAAATCGAGACGAGCACCTTTAACCACTATGCGACGATTAGCCTGGACCACGCCTTCTCGCCCGTTTGGGCAGTTAATGTCCAACTGCCTTTCAGCTACCGGCCGCACCGCACCATCATCGAGGACACAGACGCAGAAAGCCTGTCGCGAACCGGTGGTGTGGGCGACCTGCGGTTGACAGCGCGATATCAGGGTTTTGGCGGGCCGGGCATTACAGGCATCCAATTTGGGTTGAAACTACCGACCGGACGTTTTCGCCAGAGGTTCATCAATGGGCCCGCGACCGGAGAAGGGGTTGATCGCGGACTCCAGCCAGGCACTGGAACGGTTGAAGCCGTTATCGGTTTGTATCATTTCGGTAAACTCGCTGGCCCGGTCGATTTTGTGCTGCAGGGAACTGCCGAAATCCCGCTCACGAACCGAGATGCCTATAAGCCTGGATTGGCTGGCACAATTTCAACTGGGGTGCAGGTCAACGCTTGGAAGGGCATAACGCCGCAACTACAGCTAAATCTGCGGCTGGCACAGCGCGATGTCGGCGCGAACTCGGATCGCGATAACTCGGGCGGCGAGCAATTATATATTGCGCCGGGCGTGAGCATACCGGTCAACGCCCACCTCTCTGCCTTTACGATCGCGCAATTGCCGCTTCATCAGCGCGTGATAGGCTACCAGCCCGTCGCGCGTTTCACCATGTCGGCCGGCCTGACCTACCGCCTTTGAGCCTCTTGTCGGCCCGTTTGCTCGGCGAGCAGCGGGCCGACAATCCGGCCAAGCGCTTGTTCGTCAAGCTCACCGGCTTTTGCCTTGACGCTGTCCCATCGCAGGTGGCCGTCACGGTCAAATATCAGCGTTCGCGGCAGCGTGGTTGTGCGGAACGCGCCCGGCACCTTAAATTGGCTGATCGACGCGACGTCGAACGCGAAGGCACCGCTCGCTTGGCGCACCTCGCGCGCTTTTGCAGGCACGTCCACGCTGATCGCAAGCATTCTCAAGCCCTGCGACCGATTGGTGCGGTAGTAGCGGTCAAAGGCGGGCAATTCGGCCCGGCACGGCACGCACCATGTTGCCCAAAAATTTAGCACGACAACCTGCCCCCGGTTGTCCGCCAGCGAGAATTGCTCCCCGGCGAGCGTGGTACCTTGTATTTGCGGGGCGCTGGCCGGGCTTAAGGCCACGACCGGCATGGCGGCAAGGGTTAGTGGCGCGGCGAGATATGTCATCGCGGGCCAGGTCATGCCGCATGTGCCTCAAACAACTCCAGCGTGCGTTCGCGCGCCAGATCGGCCGAGGGCTCGTGATAATCCTTGCGGCGATCAGAGTTGAAGCCGTGGCCCGCGTCATAAACATGCACCGTCGCATTGGGCCAGTCCTTGGCAATGACCTTTTCGACGCTATCCATCGGGATGCCCGCGTCATACCGGCCGAAATGCAGGATAACGGGCACCTTCGGCTCTTCGTCAGCCGCTCCAGGTACAAGGCTGCCATAATAGCCGGACGCTGCCGCCACGCCCTTAAGCCGGGTTGAGGCAAACCAGGCGATCGACCCGCCATAGCAATAGCCCACGACAAAGACCGGGCCCTGATCGGCCAGCGCATCCACACATGTCTGCACATCGCCCAGGCTTTGCTCAAACGGGTGCAACTCGCGGGCCAGCGCCACCGCCCGCGCGAAATCTTCGCCGGTATAGTCGGCCTCAAAGCCGGGATGCTCCCGGTCGAACAGCGCGGGCGCCAGCACCTCAAACCCTTCGGCTGCATAGTCGTCGCAAAGATCGCGGATATGGTCGGTGACGCCAAAAATTTCCTGCACCAGCACCACGCCGCCGCGCCGAACGCCATTCTGCCGGACATGATAGACCGAAATTTCTGCGTCGTCCGCCATCGTGATCATTGTCATCGTGCCATTCGCCATCGCCCGGCTCCCTGAAGTTTCGCGCAAAAACGCCGCTGCGCTGCGTTGCATCACATCTAGCGCCCGCGCGGCCAATCGGAAACGGATTTTGCCACTGTCCGCCCGGCTTGCATCAGCCTGCGACCGATGCTAGCAGCCGCGCAACCCAAGCACGGGGCCCGCTTTGTGGCCCTGCGCGCGCATGGGGCAAATATTCCTTCGCTTAGAGGATTTCGATCGCGTGGAGACATCCAGCGGCAGTGCAAGTGGCAACATGACGGGTGGCATCCAGGCCAGCCTGGCGGGGCGCTATGCGACCGCGCTGTTCGAGCTGGCGCGCGACGCCAAGGCCATCGACACGGTCGAGGCGAGCCTTGCAACCGTTCGTGAGGCGCTTGCCGAATCACCCGATTTCGCGCGACTGACAGCCAGCCCGCTGATCGCCCGCAAAGACGCCGCGAACGCCATAGCCGCTGTCGCCAAGGCGATGAAGCTCGATGCAACCACCAGCAGCTTTCTGGGCGTGCTTGCGGACAACCGGCGGCTCGGCCAGCTTGCTCAGGTTATCCGCGCGTTTCGGGCGCTCGCTGCGAATTATCGCGGGGAAGCAACCGCTGAAGTGGCGTCGGCCCATCCGCTGTCGGACGATCAGGTGGCAGCACTCAAGCAATCGCTGCGCCAGCGGCTTGGCCGCGAGGTTGCGGTTGACCTCTCTGTTGACCCGTCGCTGCTGGGCGGGCTCGTTGTTCGCCTTGGCAGCCAGATGATCGACAGCTCGATCAAGACCCGTTTGAATTCCCTCGCGCAGGCGATGAAAGGCTAAGTAATGGATATCCGCGCCGCAGAAATCTCAAAGGTCATCAAGGACCAGATCGCCAATTTCGGCACCGAGGCCGAAGTCTCCGAAACCGGACAAGTGCTGTCGGTCGGCGACGGCATCGCCCGCATCTTTGGTCTGGACAATGTGCAAGCCGGCGAGATGGTTGAATTTTCCAACGGGGTGCAGGGCATGGCCCTCAACCTTGAAGCCGACAATGTTGGCGTCGTGATTTTCGGGACCGATTCGGAAATCAAGGAAGGTGATGTCGTCAAGCGCACGGGCACCATCGTTGACGTGCCGGTCGGCAAGGGCCTGCTCGGCCGCGTGGTCGACGGCCTTGGCAACCCGATTGACGGCAAGGGCCCGATCATCACCGATCAGCGCAGCCGCGTTGAGGTGAAGGCGCCGGGCATCATCCCGCGCACCTCAGTACATGAGCCAGTTCAGACCGGCCTGAAGGCCATTGACGCGCTCGTACCCGTTGGCCGTGGCCAGCGCGAGCTCATCATCGGCGACCGGCAGACCGGGAAGACCGCGGTCGCGATCGACACCTTCATCAACCAGAAGGCCGCCAACGCGGGCGATGACGAGAGCAAGAAGCTCTATTGCATCTATGTCGCGATTGGCCAGAAGCGCTCGACAGTTGCGCAAATCGTGCGTCAGCTCGAAGAATCGGGCGCGATGGACTATACCATCGTCGTCGCCGCCACCGCTTCCGAACCCGCGCCCTTGCAGTTCCTTGCGCCCTATACCGGCTGCGCGATGGGCGAATATTTCCGCGACAACGGCATGCACGCGCTGATCGTGTATGACGATTTGTCTAAGCAGGCGGTAGCTTACCGCCAGATGTCGCTGCTGCTGCGCCGCCCGCCGGGCCGCGAAGCCTATCCTGGTGACGTGTTCTATCTCCATAGCCGCCTGCTCGAGCGCGCGGCCAAGATGAACTCGGACAATGGCTCAGGCTCGCTCACCGCACTGCCAATCATCGAAACACAGGCAGGCGACGTGTCGGCCTATATCCCGACCAACGTGATCTCGATCACCGACGGTCAGATCTTCCTTGAAACCGACCTTTTTTTCGCTGGTATCCGCCCGGCCATCAACGTGGGCCTTTCGGTGTCGCGCGTGGGTTCCGCCGCGCAGACCAAGGCGATGAAAAAGGTGTCCGGCTCGATCAAGCTGGAGCTTGCACAGTACCGCGAAATGGCGGCGTTCGCGCAATTTGGTTCGGATCTTGACGCATCAACGCAGAAGTTGCTCAACCGCGGTGCGCGGCTGACCGAACTGCTCAAGCAGGCGCAGTTCTCGCCAATGCCGTTCGAGGAGCAGACCGTCTCGATCTTCGCTGGCACCCAAGGGTATATCGACGCGGTGCCCGTAAACGCCGTTACGCGTTATGAGGCCGCGATGCTGGCCGATATGCGCGCCAACCACGCACACATCCTGACCGACATCCGCGACAAGCGCGAGATGACCAAGGAAACGACCGACGCGCTGAAGGATGCGCTGGCCGCGTTCGCCAAGACGTTTGCGTAAAGGAAGCGCCCCGTGGCGAGCCTGAAAGCCCTCAAGATCCGCATCGGCTCGGTCAAGTCGACGCAGAAGATCACCAAGGCGATGAAGACCGTCGCCGCCGCCAAGCTGCGCCGTGCGCAGGAGGCGGCAGTCGCTGCGCGCCCCTATGCCCAACGGCTGGAAGCGGTGATGGCGTCGCTCGCGTCGAAGGTGACAGTCAGTGAGTCGTCACCCCGGCTGCTGGCGGGTACGGGGAGGGATCAGGTCCACCTGCTCGTCGTTGCTACCTCGGAGCGCGGGCTTGCCGGCGGTTTCAACACCAACATCGTGCGGCTTGCGCGGCGCACGGCCGACACGCTGATCGCTGAAGGCAAGACGGTGCGCTTCTATCTTGCCGGCCGCAAGGCGCGAGTGCTGAACCGCTTTTACCCTGGCCTTATCCATGCTGACCGCGACATGAGCGGCAACCGCAACCCGGCGTTTGCAGCGGCACAAGCGCTTGCGGGCGATTTGATGACACGGTTCGAGGCAGGCGAGTTCGACGTGGCGCATTTGTTCTATTCCAACTTCCGCTCGGCGCTGGTGCAGGAGCCGGTGGCGCAACAGATCATCCCCGTGCCGTTGCCAACGGTATCCGCAACTTCCGCAACTTCGTCGCTCGCAGCCGTGGAATATGAGCCCGACGAGGAAGCTATCCTCGCCGAGTTGCTGCCGCGCAACATCGCGATCCAGCTTTATGGCGCGATGCTGGAAAACAACGCCGGCTTCTTTGGCGCGCAGATGACCGCGATGGACAATGCGACCCGCAACGCCGGTGACATGATCAACCGGCTGACCATTCAATATAACCGCACCCGCCAGGCCGCGATCACGACCGAGCTGGTGGAAATCATTTCCGGCGCAGAAGCGCTCTAAGCGAACCAGAAGGCAAGGAAGCAGCACATGGCAACCGCCACCAACACCGCCCCCAAGGCAGTCACCAACAATGTTGGCCGCATCTCGCAGATCATCGGCGCCGTCGTCGACGTGGCGTTTGAAGATCAGCTGCCGGCCATTTTGAACGCGCTGGAAACTGACAATAACGGCAACCGGCTCGTGCTCGAAGTCGCACAGCATCTGGGCGAAAACATTGTCCGCACGATCGCGATGGACGCAACCGAAGGCCTGACACGCGGGCAGACCGTGACCGACACGGGCAGCCAAATCCGCGTGCCCGTTGGCCCCAAGACGCTGGGCCGCATCCTGAACGTCATCGGCGAGCCCATCGACGAGCGCGGCCCGGTTGGCCATGCCGAAACCGCCCCCATCCACGCGCCGGCGCCGCTGTTCGTCGACCAGTCGACCGAAAGCGCCATTCTCGTCACCGGGATCAAGGTGATCGACCTGCTCGCGCCTTATGCCAAGGGCGGCAAGATCGGCCTGTTCGGCGGCGCGGGCGTCGGCAAGACCGTGCTCATTCAGGAACTTATCAACAACATCGCCAAGGGCCATGGCGGCACGTCGGTGTTTGCAGGCGTCGGGGAGCGGACCCGCGAGGGCAATGATCTGTATCACGAATTCCTCGATGCAGGCGTCATCGCCAAGGATGCCGATGGCAACGCAACGTCGGAAGGCTCCAAGGTCGCGCTCGTCTATGGCCAGATGAACGAACCGCCGGGCGCGCGCGCGCGCGTCGCGCTGTCGGGCCTCACCATCGCTGAATATTTCCGCGATGTGGAAGGCCAGGACGTGCTGTTCTTCGTCGACAACATCTTCCGCTTCACGCAGGCGGGTTCCGAAGTGTCGGCACTGCTTGGCCGCATCCCCTCGGCGGTGGGCTATCAGCCGACGCTGTCGACCGACATGGGCGCGCTGCAGGAGCGCATCACCTCGACCAACAAGGGGTCGATCACCTCGGTGCAGGCGATCTACGTCCCTGCCGACGATTTGACCGATCCGGCACCCGCCACCTCGTTCGCCCATCTGGACGCGACGACCGTTCTGAACCGAGCGATTTCAGAACTCGGCATTTACCCGGCCGTCGACCCGCTCGATTCAACGAGCCGGGTGCTTGAGCCGCGCGTCGTGGGGCAGGAGCATTATGACACGGCCCGCGCGGTGCAATCGACGCTCCAGCGCTATAAGTCGCTGCAGGACATCATCGCCATTCTCGGCATGGACGAGCTTTCGGAAGAGGACAAACTCACCGTCAGCCGCGCGCGCAAGATCCAGCGCTTCCTGAGCCAGCCTTTCTTCGTCGCGCAGGTCTTTACCGGCATCGAGGGCAAGTTCGTCCAGCTGGAAGACACGGTTAAGTCGTTCAAGGCAGTCGTGAACGGCGAGTATGACCATTTGCCGGAAAGCGCATTCTACATGGTCGGCGGTATCGATGAAGCCATCGCCAAGGCCGAAAAAATGGCGCAGGACGCCTAATTCCCACTCCCCCGCTCGAGCACACGCTGCCGGGCGGGGACTGAGGACAGCTTGCTATGCTCCATTTCGAACTCGTCACCCCTGAAAAGCTTGTTCGGTCGGAACAAGTTTACATGGTCGTCGTCCCTGGCTCGGAGGGTGATTTCGGCGTGCTGGAAGGCCATGCACCCGTCATGTCGACGATCCGCGACGGGGCGTTGCACATTTACAAGACGGACAAGGGTGAGCCTGAGATGCTGCCGATCAAGGGCGGTTTTGCGGAAGTGGGTCCGCAAGGGCTCACTATTCTCGCCGAGCAGGTTGGCTGACAGCCCATCGGCGTAATTGCCACGCAGCGCCCAACCAGGACGCCGTGGTTAGGAAATTGTAAAACCTTCGCGGCCTATGACCAGACCTGATTAGGAGATTGGTTCTGGCATGAGCGCATTTGGGCGACGCAGTGGTCCCGGCACAGGCGGTGCGCCAGCGCGTCCGGCATTTGGTGTTGCGCGGCCAATGCAGGGGAGCGGCGGCGGCAGCTCGCACCCGGCAGATGGCGATTCGTCTGAGCAGTTTCCGCCGATCAACCCTGCGTCCCTTGCGATGTCGACATCGGACGAACTGGTTCCCGGCGCCGACATGTCGGGCATGTCCCCCGCCGCATCGCAAGACGCGATGTCGCGCCTTGCAGAGCGCCAGGCATCTTCCGGCGATGCTGGCCAGTCCAAGATGGAAGGCTTTGAGTCATCCATCCACAAAATCAAGGAGCAAGTCCTCCCGCGCTTGCTGGAGCGCGTTGACCCGGAAGCAGCCGCAACGCTCAGCAAAGACGAGCTTGCCGAGGAATTTCGCCCGATCATTGGCGAAGTGCTGGCCGAGCTGAAGCTCACGCTCAACCGGCGCGAACAGTTTGCGCTTGAAAAGGTGCTGGTCGACGAGCTGCTGGGGCTTGGACCGCTCGAAGAACTGCTCGGTGATCCGTCGATTTCGGACATCATGGTCAATGGCCCTGACCAGACCTTTGTCGAGCGCAAGGGCAAGCTTGAAATCGCCAACATCCAGTTTCGCGACGAGGAACACCTGTTCCAGATCGCTCAACGCATCTGCAACTCGGTCGGCCGCCGGGTCGATCAGACCACACCGCTTGCCGACGCGCGCCTGAAAGACGGCTCGCGCGTCAACGTCATTGTGCCGCCCTTGTCGCTGCGCGGCACCGCCATTTCGATTCGTAAGTTTTCTGCCAAGCCGATTACGCTTGATATGATGGCGGGGTTTGGCTCCATGAGCCCAAAAATGTCGACTGCGCTAAAAATCGCGGGCGCGTGCCGGTTCAATATCGTCATCTCGGGCGGCACCGGCTCGGGCAAGACGACGATGCTGAACGCCATCTCCAAGATGATCGACCCCGGCGAACGCGTGCTGACCATCGAGGACGCGGCCGAGCTGCGCTTGCAGCAGCCGCACTGGCTGCCGCTAGAAACGCGCCCGGCGAACCTTGAAGGCCAGGGCGAAATCTCGATCCGCGATCTCGTGAAAAACGCTCTGCGTATGCGGCCAGACCGAATCATCCTGGGCGAAATTCGTGGCTCGGAGTGTTTCGATTTGCTCGCGGCCATGAACACAGGCCATGACGGCTCGATGGCAACGCTTCACTCCAACTCCCCGCGCGAATGCCTGGCGCGTATGGAGAACATGGTGATGATGTCGGACATCAAAGTACCCAAAGAAGCGATTAGCCGCCAAATCGCTGATTCCGTTGACATCATCGTACAGGTCAAGCGCCTGCGCGATGGTTCGCGCCGTGTGACCAACATTACCGAAGTGATCGGCATGGAAGGCCCGGTGATCGTCACGCAGGAACTGTTCAAGTTCGAATATCTCGATGAAAGCGCCGACGGCAAAATCCTGGGCGAATATCGCTCGATGGGATTGCGGCCCTATACGCTGGAGAAAGCCCGGCAATACGGGTTCGACGCAGCGTATCTGGAGGCGTGCCTCTGAATTTCGACCCCGTCCTGATTTCGGCCGGGCCTGATTCCCGCGCAGACTGCCCCGTAACCAAACATTAACCATACCCGGAAGCAGTAGCGCCCGGGCACGCCGCTGCTTACCTATGTGGCATGCGATTTACCAAGCCTCTTTCGATCGCGTCTTGCGTGGTGCTGCTGTCCAGTGGAATGGCGCTCGCGTTGCCTGCCGCGGCGTCACCGCCGTCGGCCGTCGCGGCGCTGCCGGTTGCCCTGTCGCTGGCCGACGACCATGAGAGCCGCTGGGTGCCGTTTACGCTCACGCCAGGCAACCAAATCCTGTTCACGGCCCAGCTCAATGGCCGCCCGGTAACAGCGATCCTTGATACCGGCGTTAGCGCCTCCGTGCTGTCGCGCGCTTCGGCGGATCGTGCCGGGCTGGCGATTAAAGCTGGTGGCCGTGCAAGCGCGATTGGCGGCTCCGTTGCCATTGGTTCAACGTCGCTAACCTCGCTGGCGTTTGGCGCGTTGCAACGCCGCGGCGGGCGCATCACCGTGACCGCGCTGCCCGCGATCGCGACCGGCAGCGCACAGCCGGTGGAAATGCTGATCGGGCATGATCTGCTCGATGCTTATGCGCTCGACATTGATTTTGACCAGAAGCGCTTTCGCCTGCTGCCGTCTGGCCGGCTACCCTTTCAGGGCGACATGGCACCTTTATCAATTTCGCGGCGGCTGGGCGTGTATGTGAGCAGCGCCACGATTGGCGGCGAGCATCTGCAGCCGATGATCGTCGACAGCGGCGACGGCGCCAGCGTCACGGTGTCGCAACCAAGCTGGCAAGCCACCCGGCCCGGCGCCCGGACACGCATGACCACTGCCATTGCTTTTGGGCTCGCCGGCCCGTTGGTGAGCGATCTGGCGGTGATGCCCGCGCTCGATCTTGGCCAGTTGAGTGCCCGTGATGTCGAGGTGCGGATCGAGCCCAGCGGCGGCTTTTCGCAATCGCTCGGTGTTGCCGGGCGCATTGGTACCGGGCTGCTCCAGCGGTATCGCGTTTTGCTTGATCCCAGCGCCGGCCGTATGGTCCTCGGCCAGGCATCGCAAAGCAAAGCCGCGACGCTGCGGTCCACCAGTGGCATATTAGTAAGCGTGGGGACCGACCGGCTAAAGGTTATCCATCTGATGCGCGACGGCCCGGCAGCAGCGGCTGGGTGGCGCGAAGGCGACCAGATCTGTTCGATCAATGGCCACTCAATTCCCGCCGATTATGCCAATAATCCGCTTGCCCGCTGGTCAATCGACACACCGGGCAAGACAGTGGCGCTGGGCATGTGCGATGGCACCAACCGGCAACTTACGCTGCGCCAATTCTACTGACGAAGCCGCATGTGCTCATGTCGAGAGCGCAAGGCTCGCCAATACCAGCGCCGAAACGATGGCGACAAGCTGTGCGGTTCGCCA
Source organism: Sphingomonas sp. (assembly GCA_046155125.1). Lineage (GTDB taxonomy): Bacteria > Pseudomonadota > Alphaproteobacteria > Sphingomonadales > Sphingomonadaceae > Sphingomonas. The sequence continues at coordinate 12,873 of JBJXEC010000028.1, forward strand.
ATCCACCACGCTGATCCGGTCCAGATTCTTGCGCCGCAACCGGGCCGCGTCGCCCCATCCGCACATCACCGCAATCACCACCGCCAGCCCGCACCCAATCCAAAGCCCCGCTTGCATCGCGCCTCCGTCACCGGCAAAAGGACCGCGCCCCAACCCCATGTTCTCAATCAGTAAGGAGCTGCCATGCGCTATCCCTTTGCTCTTTCAGCTATTGCCGCAACCGGTGTCGCAATTGCTGCCTGCACCGCCACCCCTGCTGCCACAAAGGTCGCAAATCCGCTGGTCGCCGCCGTCAGCGCGCCGACCCGCACGCCAGCCAATGTTGCTCGCGACAAATATCGTCACCCTGCTGAAACGCTAGCGTTTTTTGGCGTGAAACCTACCGACAAAGTGGTTGAGGTGTGGCCGGCGGGCGGCTGGTACACTGAAATCCTCGCCCCCTATCTGGCGAAGAACGGCGCCTATATTGCGGCCAGTCCGGCGGGCGAGCGCGGCAAGGCCGGCATAGTGAAGCTGATGGCAGCGAACGCGGCTGCCTATGGCAAAATCCAGCTTGCCAGTTTTCCGTCGACGGACGGTGTCGGCAAGGTCGCTGATGGCAGTGCGGACGTCGTGCTGACGTTCCGCAACGTTCACAACTGGAGCTTTGGCGCCACTGATCTGACGCAGACGGCGTTCGACCAGATGTTCGCAATGCTTAAGCCCGGTGGCACGCTGGGATTGGTCGAGCACCACCTTCCCGAAGCGATGGCCGCAACGACTGAGGCCAAGAGCGGCTATATGAAAAAGTCGTCGGTCGTTCGCTTTGCCGAGAAGGCCGGTTTCAAGCTTGCGGGCGAAAGTGCGGTCAACGCCAACCCCAAAGACACGCATGATTATCCGCGGGGCGTGTGGACGCTGCCGCCCTCATTCGCCGCGGGTGAAACCGATCGCGCGCGTTATGCGGCCATCGGCGAAAGCGATCGGATGACGCTGAAATTCGTAAAGCCAAAATAAAGTCGACCGGGGGGCGGTGCGCGCGGCGGCGCCCCCTCGCTTGACGACAAAGGCCTATTTGTCGAGCTTGTCGATCTTGGCCTGAAGCCGCGCAAGCTCTGCCTTCAGCGCTGCAATTTCATTGTCCTTGCTGGCCGCCATATCCGGTGCGCCGCCGGGCTTGAAAGCTGCGGTTGCCGCCTCGAACATTGCTATGTTGCGCTTTGCGATTTCCGCAAAGGGTGAGTGAGCAAAAGCACCTTCAACCGCCGACTTGAACTGCGCCTGGTTGCGTCGAAAGCCTTCCATCGACGCTTCGAGATAGCCCGGTACCATCGCGCCCATCGAGTCGCCGTACATCGAGATCAACTGCCGCAAGAAATTCACCGGCAGCATCGTTTGCCCGCGCGATTCCTCTTCCATGATGATTTGCGTCAGTACATTATGGGTAATGTCGTCCTCGGTCTTGGCGTCGAGCACCTTGAAGTCGCGCCCTTCGCGCGTCATCGCAGCAAGGTGCTCAAGCGTGATGTAGGACGACGTCTCAGTGTTGTAGAGTCGCCGGTTGGCGTATTTCTTGATGATGACGGTGCCATCTGTCGTCGTTTTTTTCATGAGGTACCCCGCGCATGCGTGATGCTCCCTTATCACCCATTCATACCGCGCCGCAACACAGTCCGCGCCCGCTCCCGCTGTTTCTCGATATGCTGCGCGAACAAACTGCAGCATTTCCTGAGCGCCGGCAGGCAGCGCTTGCCGGTTTGGCAGCTTATCAGGCGGCACCGCGCGCACCGGACCGCCGCCCGGCGCCCGCTATAAGTCGGCAAGGTCGGGCCTTGTTGCGCGACTATGGTGGCGCAAATTCGGCCGAACCGCTGGTGCTGTTCGTGCCCTCGCTCATCAACCCGCCGGACATTCTGGACTTGAGCGACCGGCAATCACTACTGCGCTGGCTCGCGGCACAAGGCGTGCGGCCGCTGATGCTCGATTGGGGCAGCCCCTGCCCCGAGGCGCGCAATATGGACGTTACCGACCATGTCGAGCAGTTGCTGGTGCCACTTGTTCGCGCCTTGCCAGTGCCGCCAATCCTGGTGGGGTATTGCCTTGGCGGCACGATGGCGGCAGCGGCGGCCTGCCTAACGCCGGTCGCCGGGCTGGCGATGATCGCGGCGCCCTGGCGTTTTTCGGCGTTCGGCGCCGCTGCACGCAACGACCTCTCCGCGCTGTGGGCCGCTGCCAAGCCGACCTGCGATGCGATGGGGCTGGTGCCGATGGAGGTGCTGCAATCGGGGTTCTGGCGGCTCGATGCCGCGCGCACGATCAGCAAATATGAACGGTTCGGCGCGCTTGACGCGACAAGTGACGAAGCCTGCGGATTTGTGCGGCTGGAGGATTGGGCCAATGCCGGGGCGCCGCTTAGCTATGCGGCGGGCCGCCAGATGTTCGAAGATTTTTTCGAAGCCGACCAGCCCGGCCGCGGCGCCTGGAAACTGTCATCGGGCGTCGCGGACCCGCTCGCCCTCCCCCTCCCGACCATCGACTTTGTCTCGACAACGGATCGCATTGTGCCTGCCGCCTCCGCCGCAGGCTTTGCCAACCGGCATGAAACGAACGCAGGGCATGTCGGCATGGTGGTCGGCGGCCGCGCGCAATCGGCGCTTTGGGAACCGCTTGCTGGCTGGATAAGCAGCACTTGGGCGGCTAAGGATTAAATCACTACCTAATCGCCCAATCAGGAGCCAGCACCATGACCGATATCGTCATCACCGCCGCCAAGCGCACCCCCGTGGGCAGCTTCCTTGGCGCCTTCGCGGCCGTGCCTGCCCATGAGCTTGGCCGGCAGGCAATCGAGGCGGCAATGACGCAGGCCGGGATTACCGGCGCCGATGTGTCAGAAGTCATCCTCGGCCAGGTGCTGACGGCAGCGCAGGGGCAGAACCCGGCGCGACAAGCGTCGATGGCGGCGGGCGTCCCCAAGGAAGTGCCGGCATGGGGCGTGAACCAGGTGTGCGGCTCGGGCCTGCGCGCGGTGGCGCTTGCGGCCCAGGCTATCGCGACGGGGGACTCGACCATCGTGGTCGCCGGCGGGCAGGAATCCATGTCGATGGCCAATCACGCCCAGGCCCTGCGCGCCGGGCAGAAGATGGGCGATCTCGCGCTTGTCGACACGATGATCAAGGACGGGCTGACGGACGCGTTCAACAATTATCACATGGGGATCACTGCCGAAAATCTCGCCGAGCAATGCCAGATAACACGCGAAATGCAGGATGCACTGGCGGTCCGTTCGCAAAATCTGGCAGAGGCCGCCCGCGCCGCTGGCCGGTTCAAGGACGAAATCGCCCCCGTCACTGTAAAGGGCCGCAAGGGTGACGTGATCGTCGCCGACGACGAATATATCCGCACCGGCGCTACCATCGACAGCGTGTCGGGTCTGCGCGCCGCGTTCAAGAAGGACGGCACGGTTACTGCCGCCAATGCCAGCGGGCTGAATGACGGCGCGGCAGCCCTTGTCATCATGTCGCGGGCGGAAGCGGAACGGCGCGGCAGCCCGGTGCTCGCGCGCATTGCAAGCTGGGCGTCAGCCGGTGTTGATCCGTCGATTATGGGCATCGGGCCGGTCCCTGCGACGCGCCGCGCGCTGGAAAAGGCCGGTTGGGCGCTCGCCGAGCTCGACTTGATCGAAGCGAACGAGGCATTCGCGGCGCAGTTCTTGGCTGTTGGCAAGGAACTGGGCTGGGACGCGGACAAGGTGAACGTGAACGGCGGCGCCATTGCCATTGGCCATCCGATCGGCGCCTCGGGCGCGCGCGTGCTGACGACGCTGCTGTACGAAATGGCACGACGGGAGGCGAAAAAGGGCCTTGCGACATTGTGCATCGGCGGCGGCATGGGTATCGCGATGTGCGTCGAGCGCTAGAAGACGCGGCCGCGCCCAGCCCTTAATCGAGCAACGCCAGCAGCGCAAAGCTCGCCAGCCAATGCGTGCCCATATAATCATCGGCCAGATGGGGCAGGCTGGCCGCAAGGTGGCGATCTGCGGCAGCAAGCGCTGGCCCGTGCACCGGGTGGGCTGCGCCAAGGGCTCCCGCGATCCGTCGCCAGCACCATGCGCGGCTGAGGTTCAGGCCATCAAGATGCGCGATCTTGCCGTCGCTCCGGTCGGACACATAAGCAGGCGTGAACAGTGTTGCGGGTCGCCCCGCGGCGGCCTCTGGCAGAAACGCATCGAACCATTCGGCAAACAACCCGGCAGGCAGCACAGCGCTCATCAGCAGTGCTTCGGTAAGCGCTGACGACAGAAAATCATCGCCCGACGGTTCCCAGGCTTGACAACCGCGATCCTCCCCGAACCAGTCGCGCGCGCGGCCTTCGATAAAACGGGCAAGGTCGGCATCGTTGGCGCGCGCCCAGCCCAGCGCCTGGGCGAGCGCAAACGCCGTATTGGGGTGCGTGCCAACCCGGATGGGATAGGTGAGCTTGGGCAAATACACTTTAAACCGCGCAGCAAAGGCAGCCGCGAACGGCGCCAGGGCATTGCCCCACCCCGCTTGGTGCCGGGCTGCCTCGGCGTGCAGCGCCAGCGCCCAGCCCCAGCCATAGGGCCGCTCGAACCCGGCACTTGCCGGACGCGCGAGATAAGCGAGTTCGCCCGCCACCTTGTCCGGCACCAGCATCCTGTCGGCGCGGGTCCGGACCGCGTCTGCCTCCGGCAGTTCGGGAAACAGCCGCGCAATGGTGAGCAGTTGCCACCAGCCATGCACGCAGCTGTGCCAATCATAGCTGCCATGAAAAATCGGGTGGTGCTCGACCGGCAAGCGCAGATCGTCGGGCCCGGTCAGCACATGGTCTGCCTTGTACGGATAGGGCTGGCCGATATGACCAAGCGTCAGGCGCGCAAAGCCAGCGGCGGTGGCTATATCCAGCCGCATCACCGCGCGACCAGCCACAACAGCACCAGATTGAACGCGAGCAGTGGCAGCGCAGTCGGCACCTGCGCGCGGATGACGCCATATCGGTCTTTCAGTTCAAGCAGGGCCGCCGGTACCAAGTTGAAGTTTGCAGCCATCGGCGTCATCAACGTACCGCAAAACCCGGCGAGCATCCCAACCGCCGCAATCGCCGCCGGGTCGCCGCCATGCTGGCGCACAAGCAGCGGCACGCCAATACCCGCCGCCATAACCGGAAACGCGGCAAACGCGTTGCCCATGACCATCGTGAACAGCGCCATACCAAGGCCATAAGCGAGTACCGCGCCAACCACGCTTCCCTTCGGGATTGCGCCGCCAACGATGCCGCCAACCACCTCGCCAACCCCTGCGAGTGCGAACACGGCGCCAAGACTTGCCAGCATCTGGGGCAGGATGACCGCCCAGCCAATCGAGTCGATCAGCCCGCGCCCGGCATCAAACGGCAACCTCGCCCCGGGCCGCAGCAACGCATAGCCCAGCGCGAGCGCAACCAGCACCCCAAGCGTGAGGGCGACCAGCGTCGCCTGTTTGGGGTCGACAAGGTCCGGCATCTGCTTGAACGCCACGGTGCCGACCAGGGCTGCGGCGGGGATAACGAGCGCCAACCCGAAGAGCCGCCGTGCCGAATGGCTGGCGGCCGGCAGCGCGTGCTCGCTACGCCGCACTCGGCCCGACGCGGCAACCGCGACAAGGGCGAGCACCAAAATGCCATTCCCGATGTCGCCGATTTGGCCCCCGGCGAGGAACGAGAGCGCCATCAACGCATGAAACGCTGCGTTCCACCCCCGGCGTTCGACCAGGCCCAGGGCAGCAAAGCTCGCAAAGACCAGGCCGGCAACCGGATAGACCAGATTCAGCCCAATCATTTGCGGGCCCGCTTGAGCCGCCGGTCAAACAGCAACAGGCGGGCGCCGTGAATGACGAACGCGGCGATGGCCGTCGGCACGGCCCAGATCGCGAGTTGAAACGGCTCCAGCATAATGCCCATCCCCTCAAGCACGCCCTTCATCAGCAAAATGGAGCCCATCGCGATGAAGATATCCTCGCCGAAAAACACGCCGATATTGTCGGTCGCCGCAGCCATGGCCCGCACCTGCTCCACATCGGCGGCTGCGCCTGCCGCCGCCTCAGCCATCGGCGCGACCAGCGGGCGAACGGTTTGTGCTTGCCCGGCAATCGAAATCAGCCCGAGCGCTGCCGTTGTTTGCCGGAACAGGAGATAGCCGATCAGCAATCGTCCCGCTGTCAGCCCTTTCAGGCGCTGCACAAGGTCACGTGCGCGGGCCTGCAAGCCCTGGCGCTCCAGCAGGCCGATCACCGGCAGCACGAGGTAAATCGCGCTTACGTAGCGGGACTCGTTAAAGGCATGGCCAAAAGCGGCAAGCACCGCCAGCGGGTTCAGCCCAGCCGCAAGCCCGGTCACCAGCGCTGCCGCAACAATGACGAGCAACGGGTTGAAGCGCAGGGCAAAGCCGAGGACGATGACCGCAATACCGCTCAAAACGAGCATCAGCGCTCCCCCTTGCAAGCCGCGCCATAGCCACCCCCGCCCGGCGTTTCGATAACGACGACGTCGCCCGCCGACAGCGCAAAAGACGCAGTCGCGGGGAACCGGTCAACCGTGCCATCGGCACGCTCCACGCGGTTGTCGCCGGGTATGCCATCTCCGCCGCCTGCCAGCCCGAACGGTGCGATCCGACGATTATTGGACAGGATGTTGGCGGCCATGGCCTTGCGAAAGCGCAGGCGCCGAACGACACCATCGCCGCCAGACCATTGCCCGGCGCCACCCGATCCGCGCCGCACGCCAAACGCCTCGACCAGCACTGGAAAGCGCGCCTCCAGCACTTCGGGATCAGTCAGGCGACTGTTCGTCATATGTGATTGAACGGCGGATGCTCCTGCAAAGCCCGGCCCGGCACCTGTGCCTCCAGCGATCGTCTCGTAATATTGGAGCGCATCGTCGCCAAAAGTGAAGTTGTTCATCGTCCCCTGCGATCCGGCCATCGCGCCCAGCGCCCCCAGCAGCGCGTCCGTAATCACTTGGCTCGTCTCGACATTGCCCGCAACAATCGCTGCGGGATAGCGCGGATTGAGCATGGAGCCCGGCGGCACGATGAGGGTTACCGGCCGCAGGAACCCATCGTTAAGCGGCACCGCCTCCCCCACCAGCAGCCGCAGCACATAGAGCACCGCTGCCCGCACCACCGACAGCGGCGCGTTGGTATTGCCGGGGCGTTGCGCGCTGGTGCCAGTAAAATCGACGGTCAACGCACCCGATTGTGTCGCGACGCGCATGGCAACGCACACCACAGCTCCTTCGTCTGTCTCAACTGAAAACCTGCCATCAGCCAGCCCACGGATCAGTCGACGGGCGCTGCGTTCTGCATGCGCCTGAACATGCGCCATATAGGCAGTGACGACGCCAAGCCCGCGTTCTCTGACAAGCTGCTCAAGCCCGGCGGCGCCGCGCGCGCAAGCCGCAACTTGCGCGGCCAGATCTGCGATATTCTGATCGATATTGCGGGCAGGCCACGGACCGTCTGACAACAACGCGCGCAACGCCGTTTCGCAGAAGCGCCCGCCATCGACGACCAGCGCGTCGCGCAACACCACACCTTCATCCTCAATCGAGCGACTGTCAGCGGGCATAGAGCCCGGTGCGATGCCGCCAATATCAGCATGATGGCCCCGCGCCGCGACGAAAAAGGCCGGGCGATCCCCGCCAGCAAATACGGGCTGGATAACGGTGATGTCCGGCAGGTGCGTGCCCCCCCGATACGGATCGTTGGTGGCATAGACATCGCCCGCCACCAGGCCGCGGCCATCGGCGAGGCGGCTGGCGATCAGCGCGCGAACGCTATCGCCCATCGACCCGAGATGCACCGGGATATGTGGTGCATTGGCGATGAGGCACCCGGCATCGTCAAACAGCGCGCAGGAATAATCAAGCCGCTCGCGGATGTTTACCGAGGCCGCGCTTCGCTGCAGCGCGGCGCCCATTTCTTCGGCGATACCCATGAATATCCCGCCAAAAATCGCCAGCCGAACCGGATCCGCATGCAAGTCGTCGGCAGCTGCGGCGCGCGGGGTGCTGCGCCGGAGCAGCAGCGATTGATCGGCAAGCACCTCAGCCGACCAATCAGGCTCGACGGCAATGGTCGACGTCGAATCGGCGATGAGCGCCGGCCCGTTGACCGTCAACCCGCAGGCCAAGTCCGCACGCCGGTGGAGCAGCGCCACCTGCGTCACGCCCGCCATATGGACCTCCACCTCGTGCGCGGGCACCGCGGCAGTCAAAGGCGGGCTGAGCGGC
>JBJXEC010000029.1:0-5207 GCA_046155125.1 Sphingomonas sp.
TGCGCAACCTGCTCCATTTCGGCGAGCGCGACGCGGGCGACATTGGCGTCCCGCGCGCCGATATCGTCGCGGTGCCCGAAAGCATCAGCTTTGCTGGTCTGGTCCGCCAGTTCGCCGATGCGGGGCACAGCCGCCTGCCGGTCTATCGCGACGAACTCGATACGATCATCGGGATGGTCCACATCAAGGACGTGTTCAACATCCTCGCGACCGGCGCGCCGCATCCCGACTCGATCGCCGCGCTGATCCGCGAGCCGCTGTTCGTGCCGATGTCGCGCGGCGCGCTCGATCTGCTGGCGGACATGCGGCAAAAGCGCGTGCATCTGGCCATCGTGCTGGACGAATATTTCGGCACTGAAGGGCTGGTGACCATCGAAGACCTGATCGAGGAGATCGTCGGCGACATTGAGGACGAGCATGACGATGCCCCGCAGGCGCTGCTCGTGCCGCTCGATGATGGCGGCTGGGAGGCTGATGGCCGCGCCGAACTGGAAGATGTCGGCGAAGCGATCGACCCGCGCCTTGCCGAAACCGAGGAAGATATCGACACGATTGGCGGCCTGGCAGCCGTGCTCGCCGGGCATGTGCCCGCGCCCGGCGTGTGCCTTGACCACCCCAGCGGCTGGCGGCTCGAAGTGATCGAGGGCGATACCAGGCGGGTCCAGAAGCTGCGCCTGCATCCACCGGCGCGCCCGGAAAATGCTGTAGTCGATGCAGATTGACGGGCGCCTGGCGCTGTGCAGGCCAATCGCTGCGTCACCCAAGCATTTTTACGTTGGAACATCGCATGAGCGTGGTTAGTTTGGGGGCATGCGCACAAAAATCCTGATCGCCCTTGGTATTGTTGCTTTCGCCGGCATCGGCTTGTGGATATGGGCGCGGCAGCCCGACGTCGCTCGCCTGTCCGTCGCGGCGGTGAGTGGCGCTCAGCCCAAGATCACTGATCCGCGCGACCAGAGCTTGCCGACCATCAAGATCGCCAAGCCGGTCGGCTGGGAAAATGGCGCCAAGCCCAAGCCGGCCACCGGGCTGGCTGTCGCAGCATTTGCAACCGGGCTCGAGCACCCGCGCTGGATGTATGCGCTGCCAAACGGCGACGTGCTCGTCGCCGAGACCAATTCGCCACCCCGCAAAACGGCAACGGCAACGGACATGGTGGCGCGCTATCTGATGAGGAGCGCTGGTGCTGGCGTCCCCTCGGCCAATCGCATCACCCTGCTGCGCGATGCAAATGGGGACGGCGTGGCCGAAAGCCGCACTGTGTTGATCGCTGGCCTCAATTCACCGCTCGGCATGACGATGATGGGCGACATGCTCTATATCGCCAACACCGACGCGCTGGTGCGCGTGCCATTCACTATCGGGCAAACCAAGATTACGGCTGCCCCCGAAGTCGTTGTGCGCTACCCCGGCGGCGGCAATCACTGGGCGCGCAATGTCATCGTGGCGCCCGACGGCAAGCACCTCTATGTCGCCGTCGGCTCGTCATCCAACATCGCCGATGACGGCCTCGACAAGGAAGAAAACCGCGCCTGCATTCTTGAAGTTGACCCAGTTGCCAAGAAATTCCGCATCTTCGCCGCCGGCCTGCGCAATCCGCAAGGCCTCGCCTATGAGCCGCATAGCGGGCGGCTTTGGACCACCGTCAACGAGCGTGACATGCTCGGCTCCGATCTTGCCCCGGACTATATGAGCTCCGTGCAGCTCGGGGATTTCTTCGGCTGGCCGTATAGCTATTGGGGTGGCTATGTGGACAAGCGCGTGCAGCCGGAGCGGCCCGACCTGCTCGAATATACCAAGCGGCCCGATTATGCGCTTGGGCCCCACACCGCATCGCTCGGGCTCGCTTTTGCAAGCGATGCAAAATTGGGCGCCAAATTTGCCGATGGTGCTTTCGTCGGCCAGCATGGTTCGTGGAATCGCGTGCCGGTATCGGGCTATAAGGTGCTTTTTGTGCCCTTCTCGGCCAACGGCTTTCCGGTAAAGGGCACGCAGCCTACGGATGTCCTCACCGGATTTCTGGATGCAAAAGGCAACGCACAGGGGCGCCCCGTCGGCGTGACGGTTGATCGTGCTGGCGGGCTGCTGGTAGCAGACGACGTCGGTAACACCATCTGGCGGGTCAGCGCCGCTGGCTAGCGGGCAAGATTGGTCCACATCCGTAACGACTGGCGTTGAGCCGGGAGACCATGTCCCATTGCTGCATGCGGTTAACACTTAGTTTCCTTGCATCTCGCAACTATTCGGCTATCGTGTATACCCGTTACGGGTTGCTCAAAACGGAAGTCTCGACTATGACCGTACGTGTCGCCACTCACCCAGATCAGTTCATGGCGAACTGGCGGATCGTGATGTTCAGCATGGGTAAGCTGTTTTTGGCGATGCAGGATTCAATGGCGCGCCGGTCTGGCATGTCGCCGAATGAACTGCTCATTTATGTGACGGTAAATATCGCAAACACGCAAAAGCTGATGCGCGAACGCTCCATTCCGCCTGAGTTTTACGCAAACGCCGTTTTGCCGCGCGAGTGGGTTGTGCCCATCTCGCGCAACGCGATTGCCTCAGCCACCGGGCTGCCGCGCGAGACGGTGCGGCGGCAGATCGGCAAAATGATTGAGCAGGGCATGCTCATTGAGGATCCGCGCGGCGGGGTCACGCCGCCGATAGGCGTTGTTCAGGACTTGGCGTTCGCGCCGGTTCTTGAAACGCTGGTCAGTGAATTTGCCCGCGCCGCCGACGCCATGATGCGGGTCGGCGTCCTTGAAGCAAAGCAAGAATAACGCGCTCCTTAAGCGGTCGCGAACAATGTCGAATCGTCAGCAAACGCCTTGAATTCAAGCGCGTTACCGCTTGGGTCCATGAAGAACATGGTTGCCTGTTCGCCAGGCTCTCCAGCGAAGCGCAGCTGCGGCGCGATGCCGAACGGCACGCCCGCTGCCGCCACCCGGTCAGCAAGCGAGCGCCAGGCGTCCATCGTCAGTACCACGCCGAAATGGGGCACCGGCACGTCATGGCCGTCGACCGCATTGGTCGCGACAATGGCGCGCGCCGAAGGATCGAGATGGGCAACAATCTGGTGGCCGAACAGATTGAAATCGACCCACGCATCGGAGCTCCGCCCCTCCGCACAGCCCAGCACATCGCCATAGAATTGCCGCGCGGCCGCAAGATCATGGACCGGAAAAGCAAGATGGAAGGGACGAATCATCAGCCTGGCCTCATGCAGTTTGACGTGGTGTTGCGCCTCTTGCGGTTCCGGGCAATAGCGGCGCGGATGATCGACCGCCGACCTGCCCTGATGTCGCTGCTGCTCGGCGCGGGCGCCGCGCTCGGTTTTGCCCCGCTCAATTGGTGGCCAGTGACGCTTGGCTGCCTCGCGGCGTGGATGGCGCTTATTTGGCAGACGCACTCGGCGCGCGCAGCGCTGTGGCGCGGCTGGCTGTTCGGGATCGCGCATTTCACGGCGGCGAATATCTGGATTCAAACCGCGTTCACCTATCAAGAGGCGATGCCGGCGGCGCTCGGCTATCCAGCGGTCGTGCTGCTAGCCGGGTACCTAGCCGCTTATCCCGCAATCGCTGCGGGCGCTGCGTGGTGGCTTGCCGTGCGGCAGTCGACCGGCTTTGGACGACGCGCACCCGATGGCAGCTTCGTGCTGGTCGTTGCCGCCAGCTGGATTGCCTGCGAGTGGCTGCGCGCCACGCTGCTGACTGGCTATCCGTGGGATCCGGTTGCGGCCGTCTGGCTGCCGCTGATCGGCGTCGCCCGCAGCGCGGCCTGGATTGGCACCTATGCGCTGTCGGGCCTGACGATGCTGGTTGCTGGCGCATTCCTGTTACTCACCCATCGGCAATGGCGTCTTGCAGCGCCCGTGCTCGCGATCGTCGCGGTTATGACGCTCAGCAGCGTGATCGTCCCGCAGCGCCGGACCGCGCCCGACCCGGCGGCGCCCCGGTTGCGCGTCATCCAGCCCAATCTCGACCAGGAACAGCGCCCGCGCGATGATTATGCCGAGGCCAATCTTGCGGCCATTGAAGCGCAGATGGGCACGCCGGGCGCCGCGCCGCGGCTCATCATCTGGCCCGAAGGTGCGCTGCGCTTCTTCATCGAGCAAGGCTATCCGCCGGAATGGTACACGCGGGGCCAGCCGGATGCGGTTCTCGCCCGGATTGCCGCCCGGCTGGGCCCGGCCGACATCGTGCTGACCGGCGGCAACGGGCTGCAATTTGATGCGCAGGGCAAGCTTGCGACCGCCACCAACTCCGTCTTTGCCATCGACGCGGGTGGTCGCCTCCTTGGCCGCTATGACAAGGCGCATCTCGTGCCATGGGGCGAATATCTCCCGGCCCGCCCGATCATGTCGGCGCTCGGCCTGTCGCGCCTGGTGCCCGGCAACACCGATTTCAAACCCGGCCCCGGCCCGGCGGCGCTCCGCCTGCCCGGTTTCGGCGATATCGGGTTCGCCATCTGCTACGAGATCATTTTTTCGGGTCATGTGGTTGATCGCGCGCACCGCCCGGCGCTCATCGTCAACCCGTCGAACGACAGCTGGTACGGCCCTTCAGGCCCTTTGCAGCATCTGGCAATGGCCCGGCTGCGCGCGATTGAGGAAGGGCTTCCCGTCGTGCGCGCAACGCCAACTGGCGTGTCGGCGATCATCGCCGCCGATGGCACCGAGCTCGCCACGGTTGGGGCGGCAACGGCGGGCGCGATCGAGCTGCCACTTCCACCACCTGGCCCGCCCACACTGTTCGCGCGCATCGGGAATCTGCTGGCCGCGATCGTTGCGGCGCTACTGCTGGTGCTCGCATTTGCCATAAGGCCACGCGCACGCTAGTTGCACATATAACAAATTCTTTATATGTGCCCGCTCGATATCATCGGGCGCCCTCGCCACCAGCAAGAGAGACTTTCATGCGCGCATCCTTCCTGTTTACTTCCGAATCGGTTTCCGAAGGCCATCCTGACAAGGTCGCGGACCAGATTTCCGATGCGGTAGTGGACCTGTTCCTGTCGAAAGACCCCTATGCGCGCATCGCATGCGAAACGCTGACAACCACCAACCGGGTGGTGCTGGCGGGCGAAATCCGCTGCAAGGGTGTGTATGAAGACGGCGCCTGGGCACCGGGCGCGCAGGACGAGATCGAAGCCGCCGTTCGTGCGACCGTGAAGCGCATCGGTTATGAGCAGGACGGGTTCCACTGGGC
>JBJXEC010000030.1:0-9290 GCA_046155125.1 Sphingomonas sp.
TGGCCGAGCAGGCCGACCTGTCAGCCGCCAAGCAAAAGCTGCGCGATCTGATCGGTACCGATATTGCCGCGGCTTATAAGGTCACTGACAAGTCGGCGCGTTCGACCATGTTGAACGAGGCCCGCGCGAAGGCAAAGGCAGCGTTTGCCGATGCAACCCCGCAGGACCAGATGGCCGCGACCAAGCTGATGAAGAAGCTTGAGGCTGAAATTGTGCGTGGCGCCATTCTGAAGGACGGCCAGCGCATCGACGGTCGCACCACCACGCAAATCCGCCCGATCGAGGCGATGGTGCACTTCCTGCCCCGCGCGCACGGCTCCGCCCTGTTCACCCGCGGCGAAACCCAGTCGATCTGCACGACCACGCTTGGCACCAAGGATGCCGAGCAGATGATCGACGGGCTGACTGGGCTCTCCTATGAGCGCTTCATGCTGCACTATAACTTCCCGCCCTATTCGGTTGGCGAAGTCGGTCGCTTCGGCGCGCCGGGTCGCCGCGAAGTCGGGCACGGCAAGCTCGCCTGGCGCGCGCTGCACCCGGTGCTACCGTCAATGGAGGAGTTCCCCTACACCATCCGCGTGCTGTCAGACATCACCGAGTCGAATGGCTCGTCGTCAATGGCGACGGTGTGCGGCGGCTCGCTGTCGATGATGGACGCGGGCGTCCCGCTGAAGCGCCCGGTGTCGGGCATTGCCATGGGGCTGATCCTGGAGGGCAAGGACTTTGCCGTCCTGTCCGACATTCTGGGTGACGAAGATCATCTCGGCGACATGGACTTCAAGGTCGCCGGCACGTCCGAGGGCATCACCACGATGCAGATGGACATCAAGATCGCCGGCATCACCGAAGAGATCATGCGCGCCGCGCTCCACCAGGCCAAGGACGGTCGCGCCCATATTCTCGGTGAAATGGCCAAGGCGCTTGATCATACCCGCGAAGAACTCTCGGCCCATGCCCCGCGCATCGAAACTTTCCAGATCGACAAGTCGAAGATCCGTGATGTCATCGGCACCGGCGGCAAGGTGATCCGCGAAATCGTGGCAACCACGGGCGCCAAGGTCGATATCGATGATGAAGGCATCATCAAGGTCTCGTCGTCCGACACCAGCCAGATCGAGGCCGCGATTGCGTGGATCAAGGGCATTGTCGAGGAAGCGGAAGTCGGCAAGGTCTATAATGGCAAGGTCGTGAATCTCGTCGATTTTGGTGCCTTTGTGAACTTCATGGGCGGCAAGGACGGTCTCGTCCACGTCTCCGAAATCCGCAACGAGCGCGTCGAGAAGGTCGCTGACGTCCTCGCCGAGGGCCAGGAAGTGAAGGTCAAGGTTCTCGAAATCGATCCACGCGGCAAGGTCCGCCTGTCGATGCGCGTCGTTGACCAGGAAACCGGCGAGGAACTTGAAGATTCGCGACCAGCACGCGAACCGCGCGAGGGCGGTGATCGCCCGCGTGGTGATCGTGGTGATCGCGGCCCGCGCCGTGATGGCGATGGCGGCCGTGGTGGTCGTGGTGGCGGCGGTGGCCGTGGCCCGCGCCGTGACGGCGGCGACCGTGGCCCGCGCCCCGAGCGCGCCGGCGGCAGTGATGACGGCCCGGCGCCCGAGTTCGCGCCCGCCTTTCTGACCGGTGACCGCGACTGAACAACCCAGCGAAAGTTTGGGAGAGGATGAGAGGGGCTCGTGGCAACACGGGCCCCTTTTCCGTTCCTCGGGGCTGAGGCGGTTGCGCGGGGCGCGCGCGTGCGGCAAAGTCTGGCGCAAAAGGGGCAGGGTATGCAGGGCTGGGTCGTGACCGTCGCCGAGCAGGGCCGGGAGCGCGAACCGGTCGTCATTATTGACCAGTTCACCGAGCATCCGGCGCGGTGGATCGACGATGCCGCCGCGCGCTCCTTTGCCGCCATCGGCCCGCATTATCCGGGCCTCCGGGCGCCAACGCCTCACACCATGCTGGCGCCGTTGCTGGGCGCGCTTGCCCCCATTGCCCGCGATGTTTTCGGCACGCCGACGCTCGCCCTGGTCGAGGCATATTATTCACTGGTGACAACGCCGCCCACTGCGCTCAGCCCCATCCAACGGCTGCCGCATTTTGACGGGCTGGCGCGCGACCGGCTCGCGCTGCTGCACTATCTCAGCACCGATGAACGCAGCGGCACCGCCTTTTACCGCCACCGCCGGAGCGGCTTTGAAACCGTGGATAGCGCCCGCTACCCGACCTATGATGCGATGTTGCAGGCCGATGTCCGCGCGCACGGCCTGCCGGGGCCGGCCTATATCGCGGGCGACACCGCCATGTTTGAACAGGTGGCTGTGCATGCGGGACGCTTCAACCGGGCGATTCTCTATCGCAGCTGCACGCTGCACTGCGCGGTCATCCCGCCTGACATCACGCTCGCCGCCGATGCCCGTGCCGGGCGGCTGACCGTCAACACGTTCCTGGCGGGCGAGTGATGAAGAGGATGGCCGCCGCGCAGAGCGGAGAAAGTGGGGGGTTCTGTTGCCCGGCCCCCCCGGGCCGCTGGAATCCACTTCTGTTGCCCGGTGTGGCCCGAACCGCGTTCAAGCGTCGTAACCTAAGCCGTTAGGCCGTTAGTTACGCGGCAATCGCGAGTGCTTCGTTATCGTTAGCACTTGTGGTTTTGAGCCTTTTACGGGTTACTCAGCCCGGGCAAAAACAGCGCCTTTCAACACACGTCGATCCTGGTTCGGCCCCGTCAGAGGCCCCGTCGAAACGGGGCTTTTGGTGGAGCCGCCGGGTACTGCCCCCGGGTCCGCTGCATCTAGTTCACGCCGCACTTTATCGCCATAGCCGGGCACGCCCGGCACCGTCAGATATAGGCGTTGCGCAATAAATGAAAAGAGGCGCCTTTTGCTCGCCATAAACCGCGGGCATAAACTTTGATGTTATGTTGACGCAGCGTTCCCGTTACGCGCTCCGCGCGATGCTCTATCTGGCCGAAGCGCCGCCCGGCTCCCCGCCTATTGCAATGAACCGCATTGCGGCAGACGCGAATGTGCCGCGCAAGTTTCTCGAACTGATTCTTGCCGATCTGCGCGATGCCGGGTTTCTGCACAGTCACCGCGGCAAGCGCGGCGGCTATTGCCTGTCCCGCCCGATCCACCTTGTGTCGCTTGGCGAAATCATCCGGGTGATTGAAGGGCCGCTGGCGCTCATCCCATGCGTCAGCCGAACCGCGTACAAGCGGTGTGAGGATTGCAAGAGCGAGGCCCAATGCGCCATCCGCCACGCCATGATGCGCGTGCGCGACGAAACGGCGCGAATCCTTGACGGCACCAGCCTGGCCGATGCGCTGGCCGACGACCTCGCCGCCGCCTGACCACACGGGCAGCGGCGAGGCGCTCGATCAGCTCTTGCGCAGCGCGTCCCGGATTTCGCGAAGCAACGTGACATCTTCTGGCTCGCCGGCCGGCGCTTCGGGGGCCTTGGGCGTCATCTTGTTCACCTGACGAATCATCAGGAAGATGATGAAGGCGATGATCGCGAAGTTCACCGCCTGGGTGATGAACTCACCATAGCCCAAAAGCGGAACCCCTGCCTTTTTCAGCGCAGCATAGTCGGTTGAGCCCTGCAGCGCCGCCGGCACTTCGCCCAACACCATGAAATAGCTTGAAAAGTCGAGTCCGCCAAAAATCTTGCCGATGACCGGCATGATAATGTCATCCGTTAGCGAGGTGATGATCTTGCCAAACGCGGCGCCGATGATGACGGCCACGGCCAGGTCCATCACATTGCCGCGCGTAATGAAATCACGAAATTCCTTGAACATCATCAACTCCCACCCGATTTGAGTTTCGAAACTGTGGCCATGTCCGCTAAAAGGTCAAGGCACAGATGTTGGAGGGAAGAGCACATGACGCTTCGTTTGGGTATTGCGCTGGCCGCCGCTGGCCTATTGTCGGCCTGCGGACTCAACAGCGTGCCGACCGCTGAGGAAACCGCCAAGGCGCGCTGGGCAGATGTTCAGAACGAGTATCAGCGCCGGTCTGATCTGGTGCCCAACCTTGTCACCACCGTGAAAGCGGCAGGCGCGCAGGAAAAATCGATTCTGGTGGAAGTGACGCAAGCGCGCGCTGCTGCCAACACCATCCGCGTATCGGCAAGCGACCTGTCGGACCCCGCCAAACTTCAGCAGTTTGACCGGACCCAGGCATCACTCGGGCTGTCGCTGCAGCGCCTGCAAGAGGCCTATCCCGAACTGCAATCGCAACAGGGCTACAAAACGCTTCTGTCGCAGCTTGAGGGTACCGAAAACCGCATCACCATTGCCCGGCGTGATTATAACGGTGCGGTGCAAAGCTATAATACGACGATCCGCACCTTCCCCGACGCGATTGGCGCGAAGATTTTTTATGGCGCCAAGCCGCTGGTGCCATTTGCGGCCACAACACCGGGCGCAGAAGCCGCCCCCAAGGTTGATTTCGGGGCCAGCAACTGAGCGGCCACGCCGCGAAGGGGCACGTGATGCACCATCTCCGCGTCATGCTGATGCAGGTCGGGCTGCTGCTGGTCGGGTTGCTGATCGTCAGCAGCCCGGCAGCGGCACAGACGTTCCCGCCCTTCACCGGCTTTGTGGTGGACGCGGCCAATGTGCTGCCGGAAGCGACCAAGGCGGACTTGACCGCCAAGCTTGATGCGCTCCAACGGGACACCAAGCGGCAGTTCATTGTAGCGACCATCTCCGATCTTCAGGGTTATACGCTTGAAGATTATGGCTATCGGCTCGGCCGGGCGTGGGGCGTTGGGCTGAAGGACGTGAACAATGGCGCCATCCTGTTCATCGCCCCCAATGAGCCGCCCGGACATCGCGGCCCGCGGCTGGAGGTTGGCTATGGGTTGGAGCCAGTGCTCACCGATGCGCTGTCGTTCGACATTATCGACACCAAAATGATCCCTCTATTAAAAGCGGGCCAAGTGCCGGAAGCCATGACGGCCGGTGCGGATGCCATCGTCGAGCAACTGCGCGCCTCCCCTGATGAAGCCCAGGCGCGCACTGACGCCGCCATCGCCGCGTTCGACAAGACGCACAAGCGCGGCTCATCGAAGGGCGGCGGCATTCCCGTGGCGCTCATCTTCTGGCTGTTCGTCATCGCCTTTCTCATCCTGTCGCGGTTTCGCCAGCGCTCATACGGGACACGCTATCGCAGCAGCGACTGGCCAATCATCCTTTGGGGCCCCGGCAGCGGTGGCAGCTGGGGCGGCAGCTGGGGCGGCAGCTCCGGGGGCAGCAGCGGTTGGAGCAGCGGTGGCAGCGATAGTGATGGCGGTGGCTGGGGCGGCGGCGGCTTTTCCGGCGGCGGCGGTGGCGGCTTTGGGGGCGGTGGCGCCTCTGGGGGCTGGTGATGGCGCGTCTGAAGGGGCTCAGCGACACGGAGCACGACCAGGTATCGGCGGCAGTCACACAAGCCGAAATGGGCACCAATGGCGAGATCGTGACCATCGTCAGCGAGTCGTCTGATCCCTATCGCGACGTCGCGCTGCACTATGCGGTTGCCGCGATGCTGCTGCCCATCGGGCTGTTCGCCTGGGCGCCAGAGGTCGTGCAAAACAAGATTGCGTGGCTTAGTCAGGCGTGGACGGCGGAGGCGGGCATCAGCCAGTTACTGCTCGCGCTGTTCGTGACCGAGGCCATCCTGTTCCTGGTCGTGCGCTATGCGCTGGCGCCACTGTCGTTTCGGCTTGCGCTTGCCCCGCAATCGACCAAGCGCAGACGTGTGCGCCGCCGTGCCCTGCTCTGTTTCAAGGTTGGTGCTGAACGCCGCACCGCCAATCGGGTCGGCGTGCTGCTCTATATGTCGCTTGGCGAACATATGGCCGAGATCGTGGCGGATGCGGCGATCCATGCCAAAGTACCGCCCGAACGCTGGGGCGATGCGATGGCGGCCCTTGTCGAGCACGTCCGTGCCGGGCGCAGCGGTGATGGTATGGCAGCCGCAGTCGCCGCCATTGGCGCTATTATCGGCGAGCACTTTCCCAAAACTGACGACGACCTGAACGAACTGCCTGACCGGCTTATCGAATTGTGAGCGACGCGTCAGACCTGCGGCCGGCCCAGATCATGTGGCAGGGCAAGTTCATCACAGTGCGCCAGCAGGGCGCTTGGGAATTTGTCGGCCGGGCACGCGGCATTTCAGCGGCAGTTATCCTGGCGATTGATGACGGCCATGTGCTGCTGGTCGAGCAATACCGGGTGCCGCTTGGCCGCAATTGTCTGGAACTGCCGGCGGGGCTTGTCGGCGATGAAACGGCGGGCGAGCCGGTCGAACAGGCAGCCGACCGCGAGCTTGAGGAGGAAACCGGCTACCGGGCAGGCGCCATTGAGGTGCTTGGCGAGTTCTGCTCCTCACCCGGCATGGTCTCGGAAAGCTTTACACTGGTGCGCGCGACCGGCCTGGTGAAAACAGGCGAAGGCGGCGGTGTCGCGGGCGAGAACATCATCGTCCACCGCGTGCCGCTTGCCACCATTGCCGATTTCGTTGCAGCCAAACGCGCGCAAGGCGTGGCGATGGACGTGAAACTGCTGATGCTGTTGGGGCCAGAGCTGCTCGGATAGCGGGTCAGAAGCGGAACCGCCCGCGCGGGCTTACCGAAAATTGTCGGCGTAGGTTTGCAGCTTCAGGGTGCGGGCAGGTGCAGCCACGACGTCATAGTCGATGCCCTCGCGCACGGCATAGGCAGTCGCGGCCTCCAGGCTCGGAAAGCTGAGCTTCAGCTGCTGGCGCGTGTCGCCCGAGCCTGCCCAGCCCGTGAGCGGGTCAGGCTGTTTTGCCTCGGCGGGCTCATATTCCAGCATCCAGGTCTGCGTGCGGGCACGGCCGGATTGCATGGCGTTTTTGGGGCGTTGGTAGATGCGCGCGCTCGTCATATGCGATCCTTTATCGCAAGCCTTGCGCGCGTGCATCAGCATTTTTTGTCCTTAGCGTCGCATTTGCGCTCGCTGGATCGTCAGGCCAGGGATGGCGCGGATACCGCCCGCGCATCTCGCGCGCGACATCGGCCCAGCTACCGGCCCAAAAGCCCGGCAAATCGCGCGTCGTCTGGATGGGGCGACCGGCCGGCGACGTCAGGCTGAGCACGAGCGGCACGCGCCCGTCTGCCACCGCCGGGTGAGTTGCCAGGCCAAACAGCGCTTGCGGCCGCAGCTCCACGGTCGGCCCTGTTTCCGCTGCATAGTCGATCGCGTGGCTGCTGCCAGCGGGCGATTCGAAACGCGGCGGGGCAAGCCGGTCAATCAGGCGCAGCGCGTCCCAGCCGATCAGCGCTTTCAGAGCATCGTTCAGGCTCGCGGAATCCAGCGCATCGAGCCGTCGCTTGCCGTCGAGCAGCGGCGCAAGCCATTCCTCGGCACGGTCGAGGAGCGTCACATCGTCCAGCGCCACCGCAGTCGCCCCATGGAGCGCGGCGAACTGCGCGCGCTGGCGCAGCGCCACTGCCGCTTCCGGCCAGGGCAAGAGCGACAGGCCATGCACGCGCACCCCAACAAGCAAGGCGGCCGCAATCGCTGCGGGATCAGCCGCGACATCGGGGCCGCTGTTGAGCGTAATCGCGCCCAACCTGCGCTCCCGAAGCGCCAGCACCCCGCCGCTTGCGGCATCAAACTGCACAGTGCGCCGGGCCTCGATAGTCGCGCCAAACAACGCCTCGACCAGTGTTTCATCCATGGGTGCCGCTGACAGGATTCGCCCCGCCGCTGCCGACCCCTGGGTCTCGGCCACCGCCAGCCACGCACTACTGGCAAGCGCGCTTGCAGGGTCAAGCCGGAACCCGCGCCCACCAACCGATGCCCAATGCTCGCCGCTCGGGCCGCGCCGCCGCGACACGCGATCGGGAAAGGCAAGCGCTATGCACGTCGCGACCGCGCCCGGTTCCGCGCCCAAGCGCGGTCCTCCGCCTTCGCCTCCAACCATCGCCGCCCAGCGCGCGGCCAGCCGCCGGGCATTGTCGGCACGCTGGCCGCGCTCGCTGCGCCACCGGCCAAGCCGAGCTTCAAGGTCCGCCTCATTGCCGCCCAACCCGCGTTCCCCGAGCAGCACGGCAACGCCAGCGGCGGTTTGGGCCAGTCCGCGCGCGGCCGCTGCAATCAACATATGGGCCAGACGTGGCGGCATCGGCAATGCGGCGATGGCGTGCCCGTGCGGCGTCGGGCGGCCCCCGGCATCAAGCGCGCCCAGCCGCTCCAGCCGCGCCCGCGCCTCGGCAATCGCAGCATCAGGCGGCGGATCGAGCCAGCGCAACGCGCGCGGATCGGCGACGCCCCAGCGCGCGCAATCAAGCGTCAGCGCCGACAGGTCTGCTTCCAGTATTTCCGGTGGATCGAACGGCGGCAGCCC
The DNA here is from genome assembly GCA_046155125.1 of Sphingomonas sp. Lineage (GTDB taxonomy): Bacteria > Pseudomonadota > Alphaproteobacteria > Sphingomonadales > Sphingomonadaceae > Sphingomonas. Next base: position 8,346 of record JBJXEC010000030.1, read on the forward strand.
AGCCGTTGCCCCTGCTTCCCATAATCGATAGGCAATCCCCGGCCCCTGTCGTGCTGCCCGCCCTGCCCGCTGCGTGGCCGCTGCCTGACTGGCCCGCTCGGTCACGAGCCGCGTCATGCCCGCTGCCCGATCATAACGCGGCCGGCGCGCTAATCCTGAATCCACCACGATGCGAATGCCGTCGAGCGTAAGACTGGTTTCGGCGATCGACGTCGCGAGCACGATCTTGCGCCGCCCTTGCACGTCTGGCGCGATTGCTGCGCGTTGGGCGGCGGGGTCCATGCTGCCATGCAGGCGGTGAAGCTGCACAGCATCGCCGAGACTGGCCAGCCGCTCGGCGACCCGCTCGATTTCAGCGACACCAGGCAGAAAGGCGAGCACCCCGCCCTCGTTCTCGCGCAGCGCCTGACGCACCGCCGCTGCCATCGCGTCTTCGATCCGCGCTTCGGCCGAGCGGCCGATGTGGCGCACATCGAGCGGATAAGAGCGGCCCTCGCTCTCAATGACCGGCGCTGACCCCATCAGCGCACCGAACCGCGCCCCATCGAGCGTCGCCGACATCGCGATCAGCCGCAAATCGGGGCGCAGCCCGCCCTGCGCATCGAGCGCAAGCGCCAGCCCGAAGTCGCTGTCGAGGTTGCGCTCGTGCACTTCATCGAACAGCACTGCCGAGACACCCGCAAGCTCGGGATCGGCCTGAATCCGGCTGACGAAGATGCCTTCCGTCAACACCGTCACGCGTGTCGCCGCCGACCGCTTGCTGTCCATCCGCGTGGCATAGCCGAACCGCCCGCCGACCGCCTCGCCTGCCAGCGCCGCCATCCGCTCGGCCGCCGCGCGCGCGGCCAGCCTGCGCGGCGAGAGCAGGAGCACCTCACCCTGGCACCAAGCCTCAGCGAGCAGCGCCGGCGCGACAGCGGTTGTCTTGCCCGCGCCCGGCGGCGC
>JBJXEC010000031.1:0-19866 GCA_046155125.1 Sphingomonas sp.
AAACGAAAATCTGGGACATCCATTCGGCGATCATCGCGGGCTTTTCCTCGCCCTCGATTTCGACCGTGAATTCGTTGGTCTGCTGCCACTGGCCGGGGCGCTTCTCGATCAGCTCCAGCAGCTTGAAGCGGCCGCGCACGCGCTTGCCCGAGCGCACGGGTTGCAAAAAGCGCACTTTGTTGCCGCCATAGTTCACGCCCATTTTCACACCCTCGATCTTGGGCGCGTCGGGTATCTTGGAGGCCAGCAGCGGCATGAGCGACAGGGTAAGAAAGCCATGCGCAATCGTGCCGCCAAACGGCGTCATCGCCGCCATTTGCGGGTTGATGTGGATGAACTGATGATCACCGGTTGCGTCCGCAAACTTGTCGATCATGTCCTGGCTCACCTCAACCCAGTCCGACACGGTCTCGGTGCCGATGCGGGTTGCGGCCATTTCCTGCAAGGTGATCGTCGTCACGGCATTCCCCTTAAGCCCATTTCATCGCATAGCGCGCTGCATCAAATAGGCGTGGCAGGCACCGCTTGCCAAGTCTTGCAAGACCGGAAACCGGAAAATGACACCTGACATAGCGTCGCAGACCCGCAAATCCATGGCCGATCTTTATCGCGCGCCCGAACCCGATGTTCTAAAACCCTTGCTTGAGCGCGCCGCACTTGCCCCCGATTCGCGCGAGCGCGTGCTTGGCCATGCACTGGGCCTGCTGGCGGACCTTCGCGCGGCGCAAGGCAAGGGGTGGGTAAACCAGTTTTTGCAGGAATATCGGCTTAATTCGTCGGAAGGCGTGGCGCTGTTGTCGCTCGCTGAAGCGTTTTTGCGCGTGCCTGACCCCGAGACGGCGGACCTTTTGATCGCCGACAAGCTGGGCGATGCCGATTGGCGCGCGCATACTGGCAAATCAAATTCGTCGCTCGTCAACTCAGCGACCTGGGGGCTGGTGATTGGCCGCGCGCTTGTCGGCGAGGGCGAGACGCAGGGCGCGCTGCGGCGCCTGATTTCGCGCGCGGGCGAGCCGTTCGTGCGGCAGGCGGTGGGCGCCGCAATGCGCATGATGGGCGAAATTTTCGTGATGGGGCGCACGATCGACGAGGCAATGCGCCGCATGAAAAAGCCCGATCACAAGGGCTTCACCGCAAGCTTTGACATGTTGGGTGAGGCCGCGCGGACGCAAGCCGATGCCGATCGCTATTTCGATGCCTATACCGGCGCGATTGACGCGGTGGGCAGCGACCCGGCTGCGGCCCATTCTATTTCGGTCAAGCTGTCGGCGCTCCACCCGCGTTATGAAGTGGCGCGCTGGGCCGATTGTGTCCCAGCGCTCACGCAAATGCTCGAGGCGCTGGCCGTGCAGGCGGCCGCGAAGGGTATTGCGCTGACCGTCGATGCTGAGGAGAGCGAAAGGCTGGAGATGAGCCTCGATATCATCGGCACGGTGGCGGCGCTCCCCGCGCTGACAGGCTGGGACGGGTTCGGCATGGCGGTGCAGGCTTATGGCAAGCGCGCGCGCCCTGTAATCGCCTGGGCAGATGGGCTGGGCCGCCTCATGAACGTGCGGCTGGTGAAGGGTGCCTATTGGGATAGTGAGATCAAGCGCACCCAGGTGGAGGGGTTGTCCGACTATCCGCTGTTCACGCGCAAGGCCGCGACCGACGTGTCATATCTGGCGTGCGCGCGCGACATGCTCGATGCAGTCAATATCCGCCCGGCCTTTGCCAGCCACAATGCGCTCACGGTCGCGACGATCATGGAGTGGGCCGGTAATGCCCGCGATTTCGAGTTTCAGCGGCTGCACGGCATGGGTGACGGGCTGTACGAACAGCTGGTGCGCGAGCGTGGCTATCATTGCCGGATTTACGCGCCGGTTGGCGGGCATCGTGATCTGCTGGCGTATCTTGTCCGGCGCCTGCTCGAAAATGGCGCGAATTCGAGCTTTGTGCATCAGTTGGCGGACGAGCGGCTGACCGAGGCGGAGATACTCGCCGATCCGGTCGTGAAGATCGCGAGCGTTGGCGGCGCGCGCCACCCGAGCATATCGCTGCCTGTCGACTTGTTCGGGCCTGAGCGGCGCAATTCGGCGGGGCTCGACTTGTCAGTGCCCGCGCTGCTATCAACGACCGAAGCCGCGGTGCGCGCACCATTGGCGGGCGCGGCGCCTGCACTTTCGGGCACGGTTTCCGATGCGATTGGCCGCGCGGCGGCGGCGTTTCCGGCCTGGTCCGCGACGCCGCTTGCCGAGCGTGCCGCGTGCCTAGATCGGTTGGCCGGTGCGCTTGAGGCCAATCGTGACACCCTGATGGCGATCTGTGTGCAGGAAGCGTTCAAGACCATTCCTGATGCCCTGGGCGAAGTGCGCGAGGCGGTCGATTTCTGTCGATACTACGCCGCGCAGGCCCGGCACGGCTTGCAGCCGGTCGAGCTGCCCGGCCCGACCGGGGAGCGTAACACGCTTCGTTTCGAAGGCCGCGGCGTGTGGGCAACAATTGCGCCGTGGAATTTTCCGCTCGCGATTTTCCTGGGGCAAACGGTCGCAGCGCTGGTTGCCGGCAATACCGTGGTCGCCAAACCGGCCCCGCAGACCCCGCGCATCGCCGCGCTGGCCGTGTCGCTCGCGCATGATGCCGGCGTGCCAAAAAATGCGCTGATACTTGTGCCCGGCGGCCCGGAGATCGGCGCCGCGCTCACCGCTGATGCGCGCATCGCAGGCGTCGCGTTCACTGGCTCTACCGCAACGGCCAAAAAGATCGCGCGTGCCTTGCTGGAAGATGATGCGCGGCCAATCGTTCCGCTGATTGCTGAAACTGGCGGCATCAACGCGATGATCGTCGATTCCACCGCGCTGCCAGAGCAAGTGGTGGCTGACGTCATTGCCTCATCCTTCCGCTCAGCGGGCCAGCGCTGTTCCGCGCTCCGGCTGCTGTTGCTCCAGGAGGAAGTCGCGCAAGGGGTGATCGAGATGCTGTCGGGCGCGATGGATTTGCTGGTGCTTGGCGACCCGGCGGATCCGCGCACCGATGTGGGCCCCGTCATCGATCAAGCCGCGTATGACAAGCTGATGGCGTACCGGGCGAGCATGACTGCGCAGACCATTAAGACGCTGGCGGCGCCCCACGCTGGCCTGTTCGTTCCCCCCACCCTGATCCGTCTGAACGGTACTGGCGACCTCGCTCAGGAATGGTTCGGCCCTATCCTGCACGTCGCGACGTGGCCGGCGGGAAAGCTCGTCGAGACGATTGAGCAGGTCAACGCCAAGGGTTATGGCCTGACGATGGGCCTCCACAGCCGCATCGCGCGGGCGGGCGATGTCATCGAGGCGACCGCGCGGGTCGGGAATCTGTACATTAATCGCTCAATGATCGGCGCGGTGGTCGGCTCGCAGCCCTTTGGCGGTGAAGGCCTGTCGGGCACGGGCCCCAAGGCGGGCGGTCCGAACTACCTCCATCGCTTCTGCGTCGAGCGCGCGGTGTCGGTCGATACCACCAGCGCGGGCGGTAACGCCACGCTCTTGAGCCTGGAAGACGGCGCCTAGCCTGCTTCTGGCCGCACCGATCGTCCCGCCGCATAGGGCATGATCATCGTGCCATCGGGTGCCGCGGTGAAGGTCGTTTGCGTGGGATAGGCAAACTCGATGCCCGCCGCATTGAAGTCGTGGAGTATCGCCAGCCCAACTTTGTGCCGCGCCTCGTAAAAGTCGGCAAAGGCGGGCGAGGGGGAATCGAACTCCACCTCGAAATCAAGGCCGCTGTCGCCGAACTTCACAAAGCCGGATTGCGCAAAGACATAGCCCTGCGCCTCAACAATGCGCTGGAGCCGCGCTGGAATGTCGCGCGCGATGTCGAGTGGGGTTTGATAAATCACGCCGAGCGCAAACTTGATCCGCCGATGGGCGCGGTTCGAGATATTCTGGATTTCCTTGTCGAGCAGGTTTTTGTTGGCAATGATGTGCAACTCGCCGCTTGGCGGGCGAATGCGCGTTGATTTCAGGCCGATTTCCTCGACTGTGCCGGTGGTGCTGTCGAACGCGATCACGTCCCCAACCCGAAACGGCCGCCCGAAGATGATGGCGAGTGCGGCAAACAGATCAGCAAAAATGCCTTGTGCGGCAAGGCCAATCGCAATGCCGCCAACCCCGAGCCCGGCGACAAGCCCAGTGATGTTCACACCCAGATTGTCGAGCACGACAATCAGCGCAACCGCAAACACCGCACAAGACACGAGAATTTGGATGAGCGTCATCGCGCTCGAAAGCGTGCCGTGATTGTCCTCAGCCCCTGTGGTGTAGAGTTCCACCCCGCCGATAATCAGTGCACGCACCCAGATTGCCGCTTGCAGCACCATGGCGATGGTGAATAGGCCGCTCAGTCCGCCGACCACAGGCGCAGGCGGATCGGCAAAATTGGCGACGGCATAAGTCGCGGCAAGTATGATGAACGCCCCATGCGTTTGGGCCATTGCGGCGCCTACCACACGCCACCAGCCGATCGTCCCCGGCCGGTGGCGGTTGCAAAGCTTCACGCTGAAGCGGCGGATACCAAAGAACAGTGTCGCAAGAGCAAACGCCAGCGCTGTCGCGATGCCGACCCGGACCCAGTGGTTGCCGAGCCACACGACGGTGTCGTTGTACAGCGCTACAAGTTCGCCATTGCCGCTGCCCACGCCAAAGATGGTCGAGATCATTTCAACAAGCGCCATTATTGCTCTCTTGCACCGCCGCAACGGAAGATCAAACGCGGGAGGCGGCCATTGGGTTGCGCTCCGGTATGTTCCTCGGCCCGACGCCGCGGGCGCTTTCAGGCGATGACGCGAACCGATTTTCGCAATGGCAGGCGGTTGATCAGTCGCTGGGCCGGCCGCTCGACGAAGTGATAAAGCCCTATCGAGACCACAAAGACCAGCCCAAGATACGCGGCGATTTGCCATATTGGCACGGCATGCGCATCCCGCACAAACGCCAGCTTGAACGTCAAAAACAGCATGAAATGCGATAGATAGGTCGCGTAGCTAATCTCGCCCAGATAATGGATCGGGGTCAAGCTCAGCGGATTGCCGCGCCAGTCAGCAGTCAGCGCCAGGGTCAGCAGGAGGGCCGACAACATTGCGGGCGCGGCCAAGGTTTCGGGGACGGCGCCGGAGACGGCCGCAACGAGTGCCACCGCACCAGCCACAGCGCACCGAAATGTCATCGCGCTCGCATAGGGGCGCCAGCGCTGCCACAAGGCGCACAACGCCGTGCCAGCGGTAAACTCGATGAGGCAGCGCAGCAGCCCGAACCGGGGGATGTCAGTGCCAAGCGTCGGCGCGCCGCCGATGACCATTCCGGCATGGAGCAGCGCGAACAGCCCGGCGATCGCCAGCAGAATGGCGGGCGTTGACACGCGCCGCCAATCGACGAGCGCAACAAGCAGTGGGAATACGAGGTAGGCGCCTGCCTCGCAACTGATTGACCAGGCGGGGTCGTTCCACGTCAGGTCGCTGGTCAATCCCCAATTTTGCACCAGCAGCGCGTGGAGCGGCAGTTCAGCAAACGGAAACGCCGCCGGATCATGCCGCCCGGTCGCGGCGAGCAGCAGCGCGAGCGCCACCGCATAACCCAATACGACGATGTGCAGGGGCCATACCCGCGCAAATCGGCGCTTCAGGAAATCCAGCCTCGCCCCTGCGCTGCCGCCATGCAGCCGCTCTGCATAGCTCATCCAGATGACAAAGCCCGACAGCAGAAAGAAGAAGTCGACCGCCAGATAGCCCTTGCTCAGCCATGCTTCTGCGGCAGGGGGCAGCCCGGCGATGGACCCCCGCACATGATAGAGCACCACCAGCCATGCTGCGACGCCGCGGATGCTGGTCAGCGCTCGAACATCCTGCCCAGACATGGTCATTCCGCCGCCGCCGGATCCGCTGAAATCGCCGATGGGGCCCGCGGCTTGCGCATTGGCTGCCACACGCCTTCCGCGCGCCGCCGGGCAAGGTACGTGTCAAGCCCGATTTGCGCCCCGATGAGCATGTACACAAACGGCTGGAAGGCAATCGCGACAAAGGCGGCGCCAAACAGATAGATGATGTGCGCGCTCTGGAGCGCACTGGCGAGGGGGCCTGCCCAGCCATACTCCCCCGGGTCCTTTCGATAGCGTCTGCGAATCGCCTCCATGCGCGCAACGCCGATAAGGTTGATGGCAAGCCACAGCGCGAGGCCGGGATAGCCCTGTTCGCCAAGCATCTCGAAATAGGCGCTGTGATAGGCGCGGGCCTTGTCGACTTCGAGCGACCGTGTGATCGTTACGTTGGACCCGGTGCGAGCGATGGCGATCTTGTCATAGCGGATACGGTTTTGCCGATAGGCATCGAAACCGCCACCAAACGGGTGCGTCTTGGCAAAGTCGATCGTCCACTGCCACACGGCGACCCGGGTGGAGGCAGATGCGTCCCCCTGATAGCTCTGGATGGTCTGCATCCGCGCGATAAAACTGTCGGGCAGAAACGGAAACGCGATGGCCGGGGCCAGCGCGACCATCGCGAGATACAGCATCCGCCGCTTGGCATCGCGCATCATCAGCAGGGCGAGCAAGCCAATGCACAACAGGCCAGTGCGGGTCGAGGTGCCGACCGGGATGAGCAAACAGGCGAACGCCAGCGCATAACAATACAGTTTCACGCGCCAGTCGGGCTTGAAAACCGTGCCGAATTTCGCAAACCACAGGATTAGCGGAATGATGGCAATAGCAACGGTTGAGATCGTGCTGCCTTCATAAAGCCCGCTATTGTTGGAGACCATCAGGTTCAGCTCGCCATAGCCGCCGCCCGACGCCAGCGTCTTGATGCCGCCAACGATGATGATCGACGAGGCCGACAGCACCATGAACAGCAGCAGCGCCTCAAGCCGAAGGCGCGTGCGCAGTGTGAACGGCAGAAAGATAGCGAAGGCCAGCGCCTTCCAAACCCAGTCCCATTTGTCACGCGCTTCGATTGGGAAATCGGCCGACATCGTCGTCGCGCCGCAATAGAGCAGCAGGAGGAGCAGCAACAACTGCCGCGGCGCCAGTCGCGCATCGCGCTTGTCGTCAAAAGCAAGCCAGGCGCCAACCGCCAGCACTACCGCAACCAGCGAAATCGGCACGGAATTGAGCAGCAAATAGGTCAGCCGCTGCGGCGAGACGATATCGATATAGACATATGCAAGCACGAATAGAAACGGTCGCCGGGCGCCAAGCCCCAGCAAAGCCACCAAAAAGCCGATAAACGCAAGATCACGCAACTGGCGCGTCCTGCTTGCGTGAGCGACGGCGCAGGAAACGGCGTGCCCGGACTTTGACGCCGGCAGCCTGCTCCCGGTCGAGATCGGGTCGCCTGAGCAGCACGAGGGCGGCGAGCAGCATCAGGCCATGGCTGAGCCCCAACGCGAAATTGTCGATCATCGGCCGCTCATTGTCCCAGGTTGCGCGCGTTGCTTGACCGTGCATATGCCGGGGTCAGTTGACGCAGCGTTAAACACTGTCGTGGCAAGACGATGCGGTATGCGAATCCTGCACGTTCTCGACCATGGCCTGCCGCTGCAAAGCGGGTATACGTTCCGCACGCGCGCCATCATCAAGGCGCAGCAAGCGCGCGGCTGGCATGTCGCGGCGATCACCGGGCCGCGGCACGGGCTTGCACCTTCCACCGACGAACTTGTCGACGGGATTGCCTTTGGTCGGACGGCGCCGGTTGGGCGGCTGCCACCGGTGCTTGGCGAGCTTGCCGAAATTCGCCGCTTTGCGACCCGGATCAGCGCGATTGCCAAAGCGTTTCGGCCCGACATTCTCCACGCGCATTCGCCAGTGCTTGATGCACTCGCGGCACTTTGGGCCAGCAAGCGGCTGGGCGTGCCGCTGCTATATGAAATTCGCGCCTTCTGGGAAGATGCCGCGGTCGGCAACGGCACCGGTACGCAAGAGTCGATGCGCTACCGGGCAACGCGTGCGCTGGAAACCTGGGCGGTTAACAAGGTCGATGCGGTAGCGGTTATCTGCGAAGGGCTGCGGCAGGATCTGGTCGCGCGCGGGGTTGATCCGGCGCGGATTATGGTTTCCCCCAACGGTGTCGACATGAGCCTGTTCGGCGCGCCAACGCCCTATGACGGTGACCTTGCTTACACGCTCGGCGTTGAAGGTGCTGATGTCATCGGCTTTATCGGCAGCTTTTATGATTATGAGGGCCTCGACACGCTGATCGCAGCCATGCCGGCACTGGTTGCGGCACGCCCGCGGCTGAAGCTGGTGCTGGTCGGCGGGGGCACTTGCGATGCAGCGCTCCGGGCGCAGGCAGCCGCCTCGCCGGTCGCGGGGCACATCCAGTTTGTCGGGCGCGTCCCCCATGACGAGGTTGAACGCTATTACAGCCTGATCGACGTGCTGGTGTATCCGCGCAAGCACATGCGGCTGACCGACCTTGTTACCCCGCTCAAGCCGCTCGAAGCGATGGCACAGCGCCGCCTGGTTGCTGCTTCCAACGTTGGCGGGCACCGAGAGCTGATCCGCGATGGCGACACAGGCACGCTGTTTGCCCCGGATGACTCGCAGGCGCTGGCCGCCGCCGTTGCCGGCATGTTTGCCGATTGCAGCCTGTGGGACAATCGTCGACAGCGCGCGCGCGCCTTTGTTGAAAAAGAGCGCAACTGGGCAGTTAATGTCGCTCGTTACGCGCCTGTTTACCAAAAGCTAATCGACTCCAATCATATGGTGCCGCCATGGTCGCGAGAATCCGCCGTCAACGTCTGATCCTCCCTGTCGCTCCGGCGATTGGTGGCGCGCTGGGGTGCATGGTCAGCCTGTTCATCGCGCTGGCGCCCGCGGCGATGCTGGAACAGATGGTCGAGCAAACCGGCATTGCCTCGGTGCTTGCGGTTGCAGAGCCGCCGCTTGGCCTCACTGCCCGGCTGGTGCTGATGCTGGTCATTGGCGGCGGGCTGGGTGTATTGCTGTGGCTTGCGTTGTTCCTGCTGTTTGGCCCGCGCACCTTGACCGTCGGGCCGAGTGGTCAGGTCTGCGATACCGAAACCGACCGCTGGCGTCCCTCCCTGCGCCGCGCCGACGCGCACCCCGATGCCCCGGCTCGCCGACCGGTTTTTGCGCAGCGTGATTTAGGCACGCCATTCCTTGAGGTAAAGGCGCCGCAAATGGCGCAGGGCGATGCTGCGACTGAGCCTGCCGCGAACGCCTTTGCCGAGCCTGACGACATTGCCGCGTTGCTCCCTGAAACCGAAGCGGCGATGGACGATCTTGCGGCACCGCAGTTGGCCGTGGTCGATAGCGTGCAGCGCGCATCGGCAGCGCTTGTTGAGCGCGATTTGCCCAAGGATCTTGAGGCGCGCCTGGTCGATTACGACCCCGACGCGTTTCGCCCCAGCGTCAGTTCTGCATTCTCTCCCCGGCTGGTGAATGCGCGGCGGGCCACCGCACTGGCGCCCGGTGAGCGGCTGGAAACTTTCGAGCTGACGCCGATGGTTCGCTCGGTAATGCCATCCGCTGCGGCATCGGGCGAGCAGCCCAAGCCGACCTCGATTGCCGCGTTGCTCGAACGCCTCGAACGCGGGGTTTCGCAAAAGGCTGAACGCCCGCTGGTGAGCAAGGCCGCCGACAATAGCGTGCAGCTGTCCCTCGCTTCACTAAGCCGCATCGCGGTCCGGGGCTGAGTTTTCACGCGGCCTCCACGGTCAACGCTTCGATATCGGCCTCGACATTGCCGCCCACCCGGCGCAGCCCGATCACCTGAACATCGGCAACGATATGGCCGCTGATTGGCAAGTCGGCGTCGTTCAGGGTACCAACCCAGGTGTCGAAGCGTCCGTCCGCCACGCTTGACAGCGTCAATTGGTGGCGGGCGCCCTGAAAGGTGGCGCTGGCCCAGCGCGACCATCGCGCGTCGCCATGGTGGATGGCGCATCCGGCCTGCGCTGCGCTGGCGGCAAGCGCGGTTGTCAGCGCGCGACCAATGTCAGGGCCACGCTTCACGCCCGCATCTCCCCGATATAGCTGCGGATCTTGGCGACCGTCGTCGGGCGGGGTTCGCGGCCATTGCGCATGTCCAGCACAAGTCGGGGGTCATTGACGACCTCACGGCCAAAGCGCGTGGGCGCCATTTTTGCCCGCGCCAGAAAATGTTCGATGTCCCGAAGTACTGCCATGCCATGCATTCCTTTCTGCCCGAGTCGTGTTATGTTCTGCATTTGTTCCGTTATTTCCAACTTGTCTAGGAAAAATCCTATGGGTATAGATCGGAAATGGAGTCAGCCGATCCCCGCGCGGTGCTGGCGGCGCTGATCGCCCGCCATGGTGAGAGCTATGCGGCGCTTTCCCGGATGCTTGGGCGCAACGATGCGTATCTCCAGCAGTTCGCGCAGCGCGGTTCGCCCCGGCGCCTGGCAGAGGCGGATCGCAAGCTGCTTGCGGCCTATTTTGGTGTCGACGACGCGGTCCTTGGCGGTCCAGCCTCAGCAGATCGCGGAATTGCGCGGGTGCCGCGGCTCGATGTCGGGCTGTCGGCGGGACCTGGCGGAATCGCCGATGACGATCGCGTGCTGCGCGGCGAAGCTATCGATCCGCAAGTGCTCAGGCGCCTTGGCCTTCGCGCCGCCGACCTGTCAATCGTGCTGGCAAGTGGCGAGTCGATGGCGCCGACAATTGCCGATGGGGATGAGATGCTGGTCGATCACAGCGATCGCCAGATACCTGACAAGGGCGCGATTTTTGCGATCAGGCGCGCCGGCACTGTGATGGTGAAGCGGTTGATGCGCGTTAGCGGCGCGCTGCATGTCGTGAGCGACAACCCTGCCTATCCGCCTTATGACGCATCGGGGGTGGATGTTATCGGCAGAGTGGTCCGCCTGTCGCGCGCGCTCAAATAGCGGCCTGGCGCGCTAGCCCCGCTTGCCGATCAGCCACATCGCGGCCGCGAGCAACGCGCCGGTGCCAATGCCAATCAGAAACCCAGCGGTGGCCGACCCTGCAAACAATCCTGTTACCGGGCCAAGGATCGCGCCCAGGGCAATCATCACGCCGCCAGCGCTCCCTGAGGGGCGTCGGATGGGCGAGGGTGGTTCAGCTGGCATGGTCAAGCAGACACTTGCCATGGCGCGCGCGCGATCGCCAGCGGATACCGCGCGCGGCCCAACAAAACATGATGGGCGCCGTGTTTACCATTGGGCGTAACGCGGTGGTGGGGCCATGGGGTGTAAGCGCTTGCTGATGCAGTCCTTTATCCCTGACGTGGTGCCCGATCATGAGCTGCCGCTGCCTTATCTGGCCAACAGCGAGATGGTCGCTGAAGCGAGCGCTCTGATGGAGCAGTTTGGCAGTGGCGCGCTGCTCGTGGCGTCGATGCGCGCGAGTGAGGCCCGCACCATCGGCAATGTCTTGCGCTTTTGTCACTGGCGCCAGCAAGAGCGGCTGATCGCGGTCTTGGCCAGCGACACCATTTTCGGGTCCATCCAGTAGGCAGGGCAATTTACCGGCCGCATCTGAACAACGCTCCGGGCGCCGACTCCTGGCATTTGCCCGTTTCGACCTGTCGTTATGTGCCGTAGCACGCTAGTAGGGCAGCATGGTGAGGCGTGCAAAAGGCCGGGTCGTGCTGGCCGCGGGATTGGCGACAATTGTTACGGTCGTCGTACCCGTCAGCGCGCGGGGCCAGCAAGCGCCGGCACCGCCTGAAGCTCCAGGTGCCGAATCATTCGCTACGGCTGCCGCCCAACAACCTCTGCCGGTCAATCCGCTATCTGACGGCCTCGATCCGAGTTCCCCGCTGGCCCCGCTACCCGGGCTCGACGTGGACTGGCCGGATTTGGCCATAGCGCCCGGCGCTCCGGCGGCGGCCAACGCCGCTCGGCCCGCAGCCGCGCGCGCGGATACGCGGTACCAGGTCCGAGTGGAGGGGCTCGCTGATGTCGATGAGGCACGAGTCAGCGCGCGCTTCAACGCCTTGTCAGCACTTCGCCAGCACGAAGGTGAGCCGGCTAATGCTGCGCAGCTGGACCGGCGCGCGCGCGAAGATGGCGACCTGTTGACGGTGCTGTTGCGTGCCGCCGGCTATTATGACGCGCGCGTCAGCGGCAGCGTGGATGCAAGCATTGGCATGCCAGTGGTCACGCTGGCGGCCGAGCCTGGCCCATTATACCGGCTGAGCGCGGTGACTCTGGGCGATCTGGCGTCGTCGTCGGGGGACAAGGCGGCCGGGCTGCGCAAGGCCTTTGGCGTGCAACCAGCGGACGCAGCGAACGCCGATGTGATCGCCGAAGGGCAGGCCGCCCTCATCGCGCGCCTGGGCGAAGAGGGTTTCCCGTTTGCCAAGGTCGGTGAGCCGGCGCTGCTGGTCGACCATGCAACCCAGCAGGCGACGCTGCAGCTACCGGTGGAAACAGGCGGCGCGCGCAGTTTCGGGAAAATAACGCTAGTGCCGAACCGCTTGTTTGGCGGGCGTCATGTCGCGGACATCGCGCGGTTCAGGCCCGGTGATCCTTACAACGCCTCCCAGCTCGACGATCTGCGGCGGGCGCTCATCCAGACGGGCATCGTCGCCTCGGCAGCGGTTGATCCCGTGGAAGGCACCGCACCTGGCACGGTCGACATCGCGGTTGCCGTGCAGCCCGCGCCGCTGCGCACGATTGCGGGCGCTTTTGGCTATGGCACGGGGGAAGGCGTGCGCGCCGAGGTGAGCTGGACGCATCGCAATCTGTTCCCACCCGAAGGTGGCCTTACCTTGCGCGGGGTCGCGGGCACGCAGGAGCAATCCGGCAGCGTCATTTTCCGGCGCAATAATTTTGAGGGGCGCGACCGGGTGCTGACCGCGCAACTCTCGGCATCCAACACGCGCCGCGCCGCTTTTCAGGCGACGACCTTTTCGCTGAGCGGCAGCCTTGAGAGGCTAACCACCATCTTCTTTCAAAAGCAGTGGGCCTGGTCAGTTGGGGGTGAACTGGCGGCGTCAGACGAGCGCGACGTGATCGTCTCGACGGGCACCCCCCGGCGGCGCACCTTCTTCATTTTGGCCCTGCCCACAGGGGTGAATTATGATGGCTCGGATGACCTGTTGAACCCGACACGCGGCTTCCGGCTGGGCGCGCGCTTTTCGCCTGAGCTGTCGCTGAACGGAAGCACCTTTGTGTATGCCCGCACTCAGGTCGACGGCAGCGCGTACAAATCGCTGGGGGCCAGGGTTGTCTTGGCGGCGCGCGCGCGGATTGGCGTGATCGCCGGTGCCCCGCGTGATTCTATTGCACCATCGCGGCGCTTTTATGCCGGCGGCGGGGCGTCGGTTCGCGGCTATGGGTTTCAGGCGATCGGGCCACGCGACCCCAACAATGACCCGATTGGCGGCCGCAGCCTTGCCGAGTTCAGCATTGAGGCGCGGCTAAAGCTGTTCGGGCCGTTCGGGCTGGTGCCGTTTCTTGATGCCGGGAATATCTATACCTCCCCGTTGCCGCGCTTTTCCGCGCTGCAATATGGCGGCGGGCTGGGCCTGCGCTATTATTCGAGCTTTGGGCCAATCCGGATTGATGTTGGCACGCCCATCAATCCCCGGCCCGGCGACGCGCGGGTCGCGGTGTATGTGTCGCTGGGGCAGGCTTTTTGAGCGTGACCGATCCCGCGCCCGGCGCCACCGCTGATGCAGCGACCGATGGTGCCAGTGCTAATGCCCGGCGCGGGTGGTGGCGCTGGCTGATTGTCGGGCTGGCATTGCTGCTGGCGCTGGCGGCGGCTGGCGTGGCGCTGCTCGACAGCGACATTGGCCACCGCTTTGTGGCCGATCGCATCGCCGCGCTACGGCCGGCGAACGGGCTTCGCTATTCGGTCGGGCGGATTAACGGCTCGCTGTTCAACCGGGCGACGCTGATCGATGTGCGGGTGCGCGACCCCAAGGGCGTGGTCTTCACCGCGCCGCGCGCAATGCTCGATTGGAACCCGCTGGCCTGGTTCTCGAACCGCCTCCAGATCAACGCGCTGACGCTGCCGGTCGCGCATTTGGAGCGATTGCCCCAAACGCTTAAGACCGGGCGGCAAGGGCCAATCCTGCCGGGGTTCGACATTCATGTCGGTGCGCTCGATGTCGAAGCGCTGTATCTGTCGGCTGCGATTGCCGGAAAGCCGCGCCTGGCCAGCGTCCATGCCAGGGCAGATGTTCGGGCCGGGCGCGCGATGGTGAAAGCGGATGCGGTGGTGGCTCGCAGTGACCGGTTGCACCTCATCCTCGACGCAAGCCCGGATGCGGACCGGTTCCAGCTTCAGGGCGATGCCATGAGCGCGGCAGACGGCGTGCTGGCGACCGTCTCTGGTCTGCGCAGGCCGATTGCGGTCGCGCTGGCCGGCAATGGCGGCTGGCGACGTTGGAAGGGCACCGCGCAGGCGGATATCGGCGGCACACGCGTGCTTGATCTGGCGCTTGCCAACCGCGCTGGTGATTTCTCGTTGGATGGACGTGCTGCGCTGGCCAGCATGACGCGGGGCAAGCTTCAACAACTCACGTCGCCCATGGAATTGATACACGCGCGGGCAAGACTTTCGAGCAGAGTGCTCGCCGGGACCGCCTCAGCGCGGTCGGCGGCGCTTGATGTGGCGGCGAGCGGCGGGCTGGATCTCGGCCGGAACGCTTTTCGCAACGTGCAGATCACGGCACGACTGCTGAGGCCGCAGGCACTGTTTGCCAACATGACCGGGCGTAACGTTGGGCTGCGCGCCATCTTGGACGGGAGCTTCAACAGTACAGCGTTTGACTACCGGCTGACGGCGGACCGGGTCGCGTTCGACAATACCGGGTTTGAGCAGGTGCGCGCGCGTGGCCAGGGTCGGTTTTCATCGGCACCAGTTCGGGTGCCGTTGGCGCTGGTCGCTGCCCAGGTAACAGGGGTGGGCGACGTAGCAGAGGGCATCTTGCGGAATCTCGCTGTTGATGGCGTGCTGAAAGTGTCTTCCACGACCATTGTCGGGGATGCGCTGCGCTTCCGGTCTGACAAGCTGAGCGGGACAGCGACGCTGCTCCTTGATTTGCGCAACGGGCAGTACGACGTGGCCCTTAATGGCGCGCTTGGGCGCTATCTTGTTCCGGGCCTCGGGCTCTTAGACGTGACGACCCGGCTGAGCGTGGTTCCCGGCCCCGGCGGCAAGGGCAGCCGCGTAGTCGGGACGGGTACAGCGCAGATGCTGCGGCTCGACAACAGCTTCCTCGCATCGCTCGCTGAAGGGTTGCCGCGGATCACGACCGCGCTCGAGCGCACGCCGGACGGGCTATTGCGGCTCGGCAACCTCGTGCTGACGGCACCCGGCATCCGCCTGACGGGGAGCGGGTTGCGGCGGCGGGATGGCACCTTCCATTTCGAAGGCGGCGGCAGCCAGCGCACTTATGGTCCGCTGACGATGACGCTGGACGGCAGGATTGAACGGCCGACACTGGATCTCGTGTTCGCCCGGCCCAACGCGACGCTGGATTTGCAGCAAGTGACCGCGCACCTTGATCCGACGGCGCAGGGCTTCGATTTTCGGGCCAAAGGCGGGTCGCGGCTTGGTGATTTTGTGGGCAACGGCCAAATCCTGCTGCCACCTGGGCAGTCGGCGACGATTATCATTGCCGCGCTCGACGTTGGCGGTATCCGGGGCAGCGGCAGCTTGCGCACGGTTACGGGCGGCTTCGATGGCGCCTTGCAGATTGGCGGCGGCGGCGTCACTGGCGCGCTCACTTTTGCGCCCGCGAGCGGCGTCCAGCGGATCGAAGCGCAGCTGAACGCGGCGAATGCGCGCGTGTTGGGCGACGCTATGTTGCGCCGGGGGCGCCTGGATGCAGTCATGCTGCTTGATCCAGCCGGTGCCTCGGTCGAGGCGCAGTGGCAAGGCAGCGGGCTGCGGCGCGGGGTGCTTGGCCTGGCTCGGTTCAACGGGAATGCAAGCCTGCGGGGCGGTACCGGCAAGGTGCGGCTCGCCATCGCCGGCACGCGCGGCCGTGCTTTTGACATTCGTGCCGACGTTGATGTCGCGCCGGACAGCTACCGCATGACGGCGGGCGGCACGATTGATCGTCGCGAGATCAAGCTTTTGTCCCCCGCAATCGTCACGGCGGACGGCGCAGGATGGCGACTTGCATCCACCAAGATGAGCTTTGCTGGCGGCGCAGCCGAAGTTGCCGGAAGCCTTGGCGAGGGGGCGGCGTCGGTTGATACAACGCTAAGTGACATGCCGCTGACGGTGCTTGATATCGCCTATCCCGGGCTGGGCCTGTCGGGCAGCGCGTCGGGCAAGCTGCGCTACGCACAGGGGCAGGGACGGGCGCCGACGGGTCGCGTGGATCTTACGGTGCGCGGCGTCAGCCGGGCCGGGCTCGTCCTGTCCTCGGCACCGGTTGATCTCGGTGTCGCCGGGGCATTGAGCGCGGATGGCGCGGCGCTCCGCGCGATCATGGCGAGTGGCGGCAAGACTATTGGTCGCGCCCAGGCCAGGCTGGCACCGCTGGGATCGGGCAGCTTGACAACCCGCCTCGCCAATGCCGGCCTGTTCGCGCAGGTTCGCTATGATGGCCCCGCTGACACATTGTGGCGGCTCACGGGGGTCGAGCTGTTTGACTTGTCCGGCCCCATTGCGATTGGCGCTGATCTTGGCGGCAAAGTGAACGATCCGCGCATCCGGGGGGTGCTGCGCGCAAGCGGCGCCCGCATCGAGAGTGCAACCACCGGTACCGTGCTGACCAATGTGCAGGCGCAGGGGAGCTTCAACGGATCGAAGCTGGCGATCACCAGCTTTGCCGCAGATGCTGGCAAGGGCGGGCGGGTAACCGGCACTGGCAATTTTGACTTCGCTGCCGTCAACGGCTTTGGCATCGACCTTGCGCTGCAGGCGACCAACGCCGCGATGATTAATCGGGATGATATTGCAGCGACGGTCTCTGGGCCTGTCACGATAAAGTCGAGCGGCTCGGGCGGCGTTATTGCTGGCAATGTCCAGCTTAACAGCGGCCGCTACCGGCTTGGTCAGGCAGTCGCGGCGAGCTCTGTGCCCCGGCTCAATGTTCGGGAAATCAACCTGGTCGGCGGCGATCAGGAGGTTGAGGATACACCGCTTGCGCCGTGGCGGCTGGATATTGATGCCAAGGCGGATCGCGGCCTGACGGTAACGGGGCTTGGCCTGAGCAGCGAATGGTCGACGGACATTCATATCGGTGGCGCGCCCGACACCCCCGTAATCACCGGCAGAGCGGATCTGGTGCGCGGCGAGTACGAGTTTTCGGGCAGGCAGTTCACGCTGGATCGCGGCGTCATCCGGTTTTCGGGCGACGTGCCAGCCAACCCCTCGCTGGATATTGCCGCCAACGCCGACACAACCGGGCTGAGCGCCAGCATCCGCGTGACAGGTCCTGCCCTGAAGCCCGAAATCAGCTTTTCGAGCACCCCAGCATTGCCGCAGGACGAGCTGCTCTCACGTCTGTTGTTCGGCACGTCCATTACGAAATTGTCCGCGCCCGAGGCGTTGCAATTGGCAGCAGCGGTCGCGTCGCTCAACAGCCCGGGCGGCGGGCTGAACCCGATTAATGCGCTGCGGCGGGTGGCGGGGCTCGACCGGCTTCGCATACTGCCGGCCGATACCGTGGTTGGTCGCACCACATCGGTTGCCGCCGGCAAGTTCATCACCCGCAAACTCTATGCCGAGATTGTAACCGATGGCGCGGGCTATTCGGCCACCCAGGTCGAGTTTCAGGTCACGCGCTGGCTGTCGATATTATCAACCATTTCAACAATCGGCCGGCAGAGCGTTAACGTGCGGGTATCAAAAGATTATTGAGGGCAGGGCGGATCGCCGTAACTGATCCGCGCCGGCCCCCGGGTCAAGCGGGTTCGCCGACGACTGTCTTCACTTCCATGAAATCGGTCAGGCCATAGCGCCCATTCTCGCGGCCATTGCCCGATTGCTTGTAGCCGCCG
This sequence comes from Sphingomonas sp., assembly GCA_046155125.1. Lineage (GTDB taxonomy): Bacteria > Pseudomonadota > Alphaproteobacteria > Sphingomonadales > Sphingomonadaceae > Sphingomonas. The sequence continues at coordinate 17,925 of JBJXEC010000031.1, forward strand.
AATGGTGCGTTGCCATCCGGGCTCCAGCCGTTGATGGTGACTAGGCCAGCGCGCAGCTTTGGCGCGACCCTAGCGGCTTCTGCCGGGTCTCCGGAAATCGCGGCAGACAGGCCGTAAGGCGTATCATTGGCCATGCGGATCGCGTCCTCGAGCGTGTCATAGCTGGTGATGGTCGCGACAGGGCCGAACACTTCCTCCTGCGCGATGCGCATGTCGGGCGTCACATCGGTGAACAGCGTCGGCCTAACGAAATAGCCAGCGTTGCGCCCGTCAGGCCGCCCGGTGCCGCCGGTGACCAGCGTTGCGCCTTCGTCAATGGCGGACTGGATCAGCCCCTGGATCTTGTCGAACTGCGCCTTGTTGACGACGGGACCGATATGCGCGCCCATCTCCGCCGGGTCGCCGACTTGGGTGGCTTCCATCATCGATTTGATGACAGCGGTCGCCGCGTCGACCTGGCTCCCATGCACCAGCAGCCGCGTTGGCGCGATGCAGCTTTGCCCCGAATTAGCGAGCACGCCCATCACGGTCGGCGGCAATACGGCGCCAAGATCAGCGCCTTCAAGCACCAGGTTCGGCGCTTTGCCGCCAAGCTCTTGATGCACGCGCTTGACGGTGGCGGCAGCGGCCTGCGCCACCGCAATGCCAGCGCGGGTCGATCCGGTGAAGCTCACCATGTCAACATCCCTGTGTGCGGACAGTGCCGCACCTACGCCCGGACCATTGCCATTGACGAGGTTGAAAACGCCTGCCGGAACACCTGCCTTGTCGAGAATTTCTGCCAGGATCATCGCGCAGCCTGGCGCTTCTTCCGAAGGTTTCAGGACCATCGTGTCCCCGGCAGCAAGCGCGGGCGCGACCTTGGCGGTGATCTGGTTGAGCGGCCAGTTCCACGGCGTAATCATGGCAACGACGCCCAGCGGCTCATGCACCACGCGTGCGCGCCCGAGCCGTTCTTCAAACGTAAATTCCTTGAGCGCCTTCAGCGTCGACATAAAATGACCGAGCCCGGCTGGCACCTGCGCGGCGGTCGCAAAGCCGATCGGCGCGCCCATTTCCTCGCTCACAGCCTTGGCGAGATCGGGCATCCGCGCCTTGTATTCCTCAATAATCCGCTCGAGCACCGCCGCGCGCTCGTCAACGCTGGTTTGCGACCAGTTTTCGAAAGCAGTGCGGGCAGCGGCGACCGCTTTGTCGACGTCCGCGCCCGAGCCAAGCGTGATCTCCGTACAGGGCTGTTCGGTGGCGGGGTTGATGACCTCGTGCCGGGTGCCGCCGTCGCTCGACGTCCAGGCGCCGTTGATATAATGGTTGAGGTAGCTTTTCATCCTCGCCTCCGGTGCGTTTTGAGTTTGCGGTATGGAAGGTAGATGGCGCCGCGCACCGGGCGTTGCAAGGTGAAACTGAGCGCCGCTCAGGCGCGTGTGACCCATGCCATCGCGGCATCGAGCGCCGGGTCGCGGCCGGCGGCGATATCGGCAGGGGTGGGGGCGATCATCACATCGGGCGCAAGACCTGCGTCGGGCACCGGCCGCGTCGCGAAATTGCCGATGAGCGGCAGATCGAACTCCAGCCCGCTTGCCGGCAGCCGGACGAAAAAGAACGCGCCGCCATTGATGCCGCGCTGGTTGCCTCCGGTGGTGCGGCCGAACAGCCGGACCTTGCCGCTGGCGCGCGCCATCAGCGCGAACTGGAAGGTCGCCGAGCTGTTCGTCGGCCCGATAAGCGTTGCAACGGGGAGTGTGAGCCGCTTGCTTGCGGGCGTGATTGTCTGGGCGGCATTGCCGCCTGGCAGGGAGATGAAGCCATCGGCCAGCCGCTTCCCCCCGACGCCCAGCGTCCGGAAGCTGTCATCCCAAGTATCGAGATAGCGGTCGAGGGCTGGCGGCGTGCGCTCAAACCGTAATTTCTGGACATAGCCCGGCGGCGCCAGCGGGCGATC
>JBJXEC010000032.1:0-3107 GCA_046155125.1 Sphingomonas sp.
CCCCAGGCGACCGCATTGGGGCCCCGCAGCACTTCCACCCGGTCAACCGCGCCGCTCAGCAGAGTGCCAAAATCAAAGCCGCCGCCCGGCGATGACGGGTCGTTGACGCGAACGCCGTCAATCAGCACCAGTGTCTGATCGGCTTCGGCGCCGCGGATCCGCACGCCGGTGAAGCCGCCAATGCCGCCATTGCGGGTAACGGTAACGCCGGGCGTGGTCGCCAGCAGGTCGGCCAGGACAACCGTCTGGCGCTGCGCAATAGTCTGCCGGTTGATGACGGTGACCGCCTGTGCGACCGTCTCCGCCGCTTGCGGAACGCCAGTGGCCGACACGATGATGTCATCGCGCTTCACGTCGTCAGGGGCGATGCCATCGTCTGGCGCCGCCTGCGGCACCAGCGTCAGCACGGGTGCCGCCGGTTGCCCGGATGGCGCGGCAAGCACGAGAAAGATTGAATAAACTGGCATTGGACGTACCCTTATCAAGGGCCGCCAGCCGAGCACGACGCCCGGCCCACGGCCCGGTTACGTCGTTCGCTCGAGGGTTTCTCCCCCCGTCCGCCCGGTGCACCCCGCCCGCGCAGTGGATCGACCGTGGCGGGCAGGTCTCCTGGCTCCCGGCTCAAACGCTGGTGCCCCGCCTTCCCAGCCCCGCAGTGCAGGGCCAGTGGCATCATGGAGCACCGGCTAACCGGTTACAGTAGCGGGGGCTGCACCGGCCTTGCCAAGGTTTCCCTAAAGCGCACCGGACTTCCCTTTTGATCCCCTTGCGGGGAACCCGTCACGATAGGGTCAGTAGCGTGCACGCCGGGCCTGCGCAATCCACACAGCACTTGCGGGTTATTTGGGCGAGAGCACCATCAGCATCTGGCGGCCTTCCATGCGTGGATAGGCCTCTACCTTGGCCGTTTCGGCGGTATCGGCCTGCACCCGCTGGAGCAGGACCATGCCAAGCTGGCCATGGCTCAGTTCGCGACCGCGAAACCGCAGGGTGACCTTCACCTTGTCGCCCTCACCGATGAACTCGATGATCTTCTTCATCTTCGTATCATAATCATGATCGTCGATGTTGGGGCGCATCTTAATCTCTTTGATTTCCTGCGTCTTCTGGCTCTTGCGCGCGAGGTTGGCCTTTTTCTGCGCCTCGTACTTGAACTTGCCGACATCAAGGAACTTGGCGACGGGCGGGTCGGCATTGGGCGACACTTCGACCAGGTCGAGCCCGACGGCATTGGCCTGTTCCATCGCTTCGCGCGTGTACATAACGCCAAGGTTTTCGCCATTTTCGTCGATCACGCGGACCTTGGGCGATACAATGAATTCGTTGAACCGCGGGCCATTGGCAGGCGGTGGCGCAAGCGGGCGCCGGGTCATGGGAGGACGTATAACTCTATCTCCATTATTGTTGCAGGTGGTCGTCGGTTTTCACGAATAGCGCGAAAATGGCGCGCGCGATAGAGCGCGCACCGTTGCCGGGCCGTAACATGCGCCGGTTAACCCTTCATATCGGGCGGCAGCGCGTCCTTGGCAAGCCGGGTGACCACCTCGTCAAGCGGCAACACTTCCTGCCGGGCATCGGCGCCGAGCGGACGCAGCGCGACCGTGCCTTCCTCCGCCTCACGCTTGCCGATTACAAGCAGATTGGGCACCTTGGCGAGGCTGTGCTCGCGCACTTTGTAGTTAATCTTTTCGTTGCGCAGATCGGTTTCTACCCGCAAGCCTGCCGCGGCGAGCTTTGCCGCGAGCGCATGGGCATAATCGTCTGCATCCGACACGATGGTCGCAACCACCGCCTGCACGGGCGCCAGCCACAGCGGGAAGCGCCCGGCATATTCTTCGATCAAGATGCCCATGAAGCGCTCATAGGTGCCGAAAATCGCGCGGTGCAGCATGACAGGGCGGTGGCGCGCGCCATCCTCCCCCACATAGCTTGCGTCGAGCCGTTCGGGGAGCACCCGGTCAGCTTGCAGTGTGCCAACCTGCCAGGTTCGGCCAATCGCATCGGTCAAATGCCATTCGAGCTTGGGCGCATAAAACGCGCCTTCGCCGGGCAATTCCTCCCAGCCATAGGCCTCGGTCGCCAGCCCGGCCGCCGTCACGGCGTCGCGCAATTCGCGCTCGGCCTTGTCCCAATCCGCATCCGATCCGAACCGCTTTTCGGGCCGCAGGGCGAGCTTGACCGAATATTTGAAGCCGAAATCGCCGTAAATCCGGTCGATCAGCGCGCAAAACGCGCGGACCTCGTCCACCACCTGATCGTCGCGGCAGAAGATATGCGCATCGTCCTGTGTGAATTGCCGCACCCGCATGATCCCGTGGAGCGCGCCATGCGCTTCGTTGCGGTGGCAACAGCCGTTTTCATAGAATCGCAGCGGCAAGTCGCGATAGCTTTTGATCCCCTGGCGAAACACCATGATGTGCGCGGGGCAATTCATCGGCTTCATCGCCATCCAGTCGGCATCGGCCGCCACCTTGGGCGCGGCCCCCTCACCATCGGGGATGATATCGGGGACGGCGAACATGTTTTCGGCATATTTGCCCCAATGGCCCGACTGTTCCCACTGGCGCACGTCCATCAATTGCGGCGTCTTAACCTCCTGATAGCCCGCTCCCTTGATCGCGCGGCGCATATAGTCCTCAAGCGCGCGGTAAATCACATAGCCCTTGGGGTGCCAGAATACCGACCCTTGCGCCTCGGCCTGCAAGTGGAACAGGTCCATCTCGGCGCCAATCTTGCGGTGGTCGCGCTTGGCGGCCTCCTCCAGCCGCACCAGATGTGCGTCGAGCTGTTTTTTGTTTAGCCAGCCAGTGCCATAAATGCGGCTGAGCTGGGGATTGTTTTGGTCGCCGCGCCAATAGGCGCCGGACACGCGCGTGAGCTTAAACGCGTGCGGATCGAGCTTGCCGGTAGAGGCAAGGTGCGGGCCGCGGCACATGTCAAACCAGTCATTGCCGGAGCGATAGACCGTCAGTTCCTCCTGCTCAGGCAGTTCCGCCGCCCATTCCGCCTTGAAGCGCTCGCCCGCCGCAGACCAGGCCGCGATCAGGGCGTTGCGTTCCCACACTTCGCGGGTGAGCGGCTTGTCGGCATCAATGATGCGCCGCATC
>JBJXEC010000033.1:0-31089 GCA_046155125.1 Sphingomonas sp.
ACCGGCGCCTGATACAGCCGCGCTGGCGCCCCGTCCGGTCGGGCATCGTCGAGCAGGACGAACGGAGGGGTGAGCGCGGCCATGGCTGTGCCGTCAATTGCCCGGCGCGCGCGCGCGCGGCAAGCCCCGATCGGCGCTGACACACGATGCCATGCCATCGCGGTTGCCCGCATGTCCGCCCGGCGGTATCGGTTGGCCCATGTCGCCGCATCATCCGTTGAAGGCCGCCATCGTGCCGGTCACGCCGCTCCAGCAGAATTGCACCTTGTTGTGGTGCACCGAGACGATGCTCGGCGCCTTTGTCGATCCCGGCGGGGATTTGCCCAAACTGAAAGCGGCGGCCGCGCAACACGGCGTGACGATCGAAAAAATCCTCATCACCCATGGGCATATCGACCATTGCGGCGAGGCCGGCACATTCGCCAGGGAGCTTGGCGTGCCGATCGAGGGCCCGCATGAGGCGGACCGGTTCTGGATTTCGCGGCTTGACGAGGATGGTCGCAGCTATGGTGTGCGCGGCGCGGTGTTCGAGCCGGATCGCTGGCTGGTAGACGGCGACACGGTGACGGTCGGCAAGCTCGTGTTCAGCGTGCACCACTGCCCGGGCCACACGCCTGGCCATGTCGTGTTCCACCATGCCGGGTCAAAACTTGCGTTGGTGGGCGACGTGCTGTTCCAGGGATCGATCGGGCGGACTGATTTTCCGATGGGCAACCATCAGGATCTGCTCGACGCGATTACCGGCAAGCTGTGGCCACTGGGGGACGAAACCGCGTTCGTGCCCGGCCACGGGCCAATGAGCAATTTCGGCCATGAACGGCGCACCAACCCATTCGTGGCCGACACAGTACTCGCCCGCTAGGGGTTCAGCCCTTGGCGGGCGCGGCCTCGGTAGGGGCAAGGACGCGCGGCGCGGGATTGCCGGGCAATAGCGGGAAGATCGCAGCATAAATACCCAGCCCCAGCATGATGAGGAGCGTGCTGAGCGTGCCGATCTGGCGCCCGCGCGGCAGGCCGTCCATACCCAGCCCATGCGCGACGCGGCCCAGCAGATAAACCGCGGCGACGCCCCATAACCACAGCGCACTGCCGATGTTCAGCTCAATCAGCCCAATCAGGATCAGCACGAAGGGCGTGTATTCAACAAAATTGCTGTGCGCGCGCATCCGCGCGATCAGCGCCATGTCGCCGCCATCGCCAATGCTGACCTTGGCCGTGCCACGCGCCCGCCCGACCCGCATGGCAAGCCAGGTGTTGAGGAGCGCCGCCGCACCTGCGGACACCAGCGTGATCGGCAATGAAATGGCTGCCACGGACATTATCTTCCCCCCAAAAATGCTATCTTGGCCAAAATGCCTTCTTGCCCAAAATGCTATAGTAATCGTCGGCAGAGCCTTCGCACGCTGATTGGCGCCATGGCAATGGGGTAAGGGTGGCTATCGGGGGACGTATAGCGGGGGACGTATAGCGGGGGGCTTATTGGCGGCGTTGGGGCGCAGTACCATGCGCAGCGCTATGGGGTGCGCTCGCCCAATCCTGCGGCCACGGGACAGCCAATACCGCGACCGGTCGCTTGCAACGCCACAAAAATTCGCTATAGCGCGTCCCTTCGCGATGAGTCTGGCCGCTTTTGGGCTGCTGCGGCCGGTTGGCCAACGCTTGCCTGAGTTGCCGTCCTGGCCTATCGCAGTCCTACCGAATTTTAGCAGCTAAGGTGCCGAAATGGCCGTCCCGAAAAGAAAAACTACGCCCTCAAAGCGCGGTATGCGCCGGTCGCACGATTCGCTCACTGTTGCAGCGTTTCAGGAATGCCCCAATTGCGGTGAGCTGAAGCGACCGCACACGCTATGCGCATCTTGCGGCCACTACAACGGCCGCGAGATCGTTTCGGTCGAAGGCTGATCGATCCGATCGATCCTGGGGGCCGCCACGTGCCGACCAGCTCCCGAATCGCCATAGACGCCATGGGCGGCGACGACGGGCTGGCCGTGATGCTGGCCGGGGTAGCGCGCGCACGCCGCACGCATGAAGGCCTTGAGTTCGTGCTGGTGGGCGATGAAGCCCGTATCCGCGAGGGTCTGCTGGCTCACCCTAATCTCTCAGCCCATACCGAAATTGTGCACGCGCCTGAAGTCGTCAGCTCCAGCGAGCGGCCAAGCGTTGCGCTCAGGCGAGCCAAAACCACCTCGATGGGCATTGCGATCGACGTGGTCAAGCGCGGGCAGGCAGGCGCCGCTGTGTCGTCGGGCAATACCGGCGCGCTGATGGCAATGGCCAAGCTGGCGCTCCGCACGCTGCCCGGTATTGACCGGCCCGCGCTTGCAGCCGCGATGCCGACGCTTGGCAAGAATGACGTCGTGATGCTTGATCTGGGTGCCAACACCGAATGCGATGCCGCTAATCTTGTGCAGTTCGCGGTAATGGGCGCTGCCTATGCCCGCACCGCACTGGAGCTCGCGTCGCCGCGTGTGGCGCTGCTCAATATTGGTACAGAAGACCTGAAGGGCACCGACATCATTCGTGATGCCGCGCAACGCCTCAAGGATGCAACGCATCTGCCGCTGACATTCATTGGCTTTGTCGAGGGCAACCGGCTGTCGCAGGGCGATGTCGATGTCATCGTGTGCGACGGTTTTTCGGGGAATATCGCACTGAAAACGGCCGAAGGCACCGCGCGCTTCGTGGCAGATTTGCTTAAGCGCGCCTTTCGCAGCTCCCTGCGCTCCAAGATCGGCTTCCTCATCTCCCGCCCGGCGACCGAGTTGCTGCGCGACCATCTTGACCCCAACAACCACAATGGCGCGGTGTTTCTGGGCCTGAACGGGCTGGTCGTGAAAAGTCATGGCGGCGCCAATGAGCTTGGCGTGGCGCACGCGATTGCCGTCGCCGCCAAGATGCTGCGCGACGATCTCGCGCGCCGGATCAGCGACGACCTGGGCAATTTCGAGGCAAAGGCTGCGTGAGGCACCCCGCGTGATTCGTGCTGTCATCACGGGCACCGGCTCAGCGCTGCCCGCACGGCGCGTCTCCAACGACGAGCTGGCCGAAACCGTCGCCACTACCGACGAATGGATTGTCGAGCGCACCGGCATCCGCTTTCGTTATCTGGCCGGTCCTGACGAAACTACCGCGACGCTTGCAACGGCAGCGGCGCGTGCGGCGCTCGAAGCAGCCGGGCGCGTGCCTGGCGATATCGACCTCATCGTGCTGGCGACCGCCACGCCTGACCAGACCTTTCCGGCAAGCGCCACCAAGGTGCAGGCAGCGCTTGGCATTGATGACTGCGTCGCGTTTGATGTCGCGGCGGTATGTTCAGGGTTTCTCTACGCACTGCAGGTGGCCGACAGCATGATCCGCGCAGGCTCTGCCCGGCGCGCGCTAGTGATTGGCGCCGAGACGTTCAGCCGGATCCTCGACTGGGAAGACCGCACGACCTGTGTGCTGTTTGGCGACGGCGCGGGCGCGATTGTGCTGGAGTCCGACGAGAGCGAAAGCGGCGCGCGGGGCATCCTGTCGGTCAAGCTCCATGCTGACGGCCGCCACAACGCCTTGCTTTATGTCGATGGCGGTCCGTCGACAACGGGCACGGTCGGCCATGTCAGGATGAAGGGGCGCGAAGTGTTCCGCCACGCGGTGGTGAACCTTGCCGCAGTGATGGACGAATCGCTTCAGGGCACGGGCTATGTCGCCGCCGACGTCGATTGGGTTGTGCCACATCAGGCCAATGCGCGCATTCTGGAGGCGACCGCCAAGAAGCTTGGCCTGCCGCCGGAACGAGTGGTGATGACGGTCGATCAGCACGCCAACACGTCCGCTGCATCGGTACCATTGGCGCTTGACGTAGCGGTAAGGGACGGGCGGATTACGCCCGGCAACCTCATCGTGCTCGAAGCGATGGGCGGTGGATTCACCTGGGGGGCGGCGCTGGTTCGCTTCTAGGCCTCATAATGTTGCCACAACGCTAGTGTTACAAAATACTTTATGTCGGCTTTGCCATTGTGATACGTAGCGAATCTGGGGATCTTAGGGGGATTGGGGCATATGCCTGTTGGGGGAACGTTAACACGAGCCGATCTGGCTGAAGCATTGCACAAGCAGGTCGGACTGTCGCGCATCGATTCGGCGAAGCTCGTCGAGCAGATTCTGGTCCATATTTGCGACGCGCTGTCAAAGGGTGAGCAAGTCAAGATCTCGAGCTTTGGCACATTCGTGCTGCGCGACAAGGGCGAGCGGGTGGGGCGCAACCCCAAAACCGGCGTCGAGGTGCCCATCGCGCCGCGTCGCGTGCTCACTTTCCGCGCCAGTCAGATGATGCGCGAGCGCATCGTCAAGGCTGGCTGACGGGTTGAGCCAGGCCACGACCAAGGCCGATAGCGCCTATCGGACAATCGGCGAACTATCCGCCGAAATTGGCCTGCCCCGGCACGTCTTGCGCTATTGGGAAACCCGGTTTCCGCAGTTACGCCCGCTGCAGCGCGCTGGCCGCAGGCGTTATTACCGGCCCGAGGATGTGGCGCTCGTGCGGCGCATTCACCAGTTGCTGAGCCATGACGGCTACACCATTCGCGGCGTGCAATCGTTGCTGGCAAGCGAGCGCAGCCAGTCAAAGCCCGGCGACGACATGGCCGTGGTCCGTGCGGTGCGCGCAGCGCTTGTGGCCGCACTTGCAGCAGATGACGCCTTTGCGGCTTGAGCACGGGATTACCGCCCGAATTTCGGGCGCCGGGCGGGGTTAGCGCTCGCGCGTGGCCGCAAAGCGCACGGCCGGGTAACGATCTGTAATATAGCCGATTTCCCAAGCCGATTTGGCGAGGAATACCGGGTTGTCGTCGCGGTCCCTGGCCATGGCGCCGCGGTTCAAATCCATGAATGCCTTCAGGTCGGCAAGGTTTGCCGCCGACACCCAGCGCGCGGTCTCGAACGGGGCGGGCTCAAGCGCCGCTGCCACCTTATATTCTGCCTCAAGACGGCTCAGCAGCACATCGAGCTGCAACTGCCCGACCACCCCGATGATCCAGCTGGAGCCGATATCGGGGTAGAACACTTGCGTCACGCCCTCTTCGGCCATGTCGTCCAGCGCTTTGCGCAGCTGCTTGGTTTTGGTCGGGTCTTTGAGTGCCACCCGGCGCAGAATTTCGGGCGCGAAATTGGGCAGCCCGGTAAAGCGCACATCGGCGCGCTCGCTAAGTGTATCCCCCACCCTGAGCGTGCCATGATTGGGGATGCCGATGATATCGCCGGGGAATGCTTCATCGGCCAGCTCCCGGTTCTGGGCGAAAAACAGGATCGGCGAATGGATCGCAATCGGCTTGCCATGGCCCGTCGGCGTCAGCTTCATGCCGCGCCTGAAGGTGCCCGAGCACAGCCGCATAAAGGCAATGCGGTCGCGGTGCTGCGGGTCCATGTTCGCCTGAACCTTGAAGACAAAGCCAGTCACGTCGGCGCGCTCGGGGGAAACTGCTGCGGGTTCGGCCGGTTGCGGGCGCGGCCCTGGCGCATGGCGAGCAAGCGCGTCGATCAGTTCGCCGACACCGAAATCCTTGAGCGCGGAACCGAAATAGACGGGTGTCTGGTCGCCGCCGCGGTAAGCCTCCGGGTCAAAGGCGCCATAGCCGCCAAGCGCCAGCTCGGCTTCGTCGCGCAGGCGGGCAAGCGCTGTTCCCGAGAGCAGCCCGGCCAGCGCCGGGTCATTGAGCCCGGCAACATCGGCGTATTTGCCCAGATAATCCCGGCCATCGCCCGTCGGTTGCATCAGGCGGTTGGTGTGGAGGTCGTAAATGCCCTCAAACTCGCCGCCCATGCCAACCGGCCAGCTCATTGGCGTGACGTCGAGCGCCAGCACATCGGCGATTTCGTCGAGCAGGGCAAAGGTATCGCGCCCCTCGCGGTCGACCTTGTTGACAAAGGTGATGATCGGCACCGACCGCAACCGGCACACCTCGAACAATTTGCGCGTTTGCGCTTCGATGCCGCGCGCAGCGTCGATCACCATGACCGCCGAATCGACCGCCGTCAGCGTGCGATAAGTGTCTTCGGAAAAATCCTCATGGCCCGGCGTGTCGAGCAGGTTGAAGGTGATGCCGTCCTTTTCGAAAGTCATGACCGATGATGTGACCGAAATGCCGCGCTGCTGCTCGATCTTCATCCAGTCCGACCGCGCCCGCCGGTTCGCCCCGCGTGCCTTTACTTCGCCCGCCAGGTGAATTGCGCCGCCGAAATAGAGCAACTTTTCGGTGAGCGTCGTCTTGCCGGCGTCAGGATGGGAAATGATCGCGAAGGTGCGGCGTTCCGAAACAACGGTCATCCGCGCAGGCTCGCGCCGAGCTTGGCGGCGGCTGCTACGACCTTGTCGGCAATGGCCTTCAGCGCATCATCGGTGAAGCTCTTGTCGGCCGGTTGGAGTGTGATTTCGACAGCCAAGCTCTTCATGCCCGGCGCAACACCAGCGCCAGTGAACACATCGAACAACCGGGCCGCGGTAATGACCGTCTTGTCCGCACCCTTTACCGCGCGCACCAGCTGGTCAGCGGCCAGCGCCTCCGGCACCAGAAACGCAAAGTCGCGGGTCACGGCCTGCAGCGCGGGCGGGGTGTAGGGCGTGCGCATAAGGCCAGTTGCACGCTTGGGCGGCAGCGCATCGAGATACAGCTCGATGGCGGCGACCGGGCCCGCCAGATCAAATGCCTTGAGGGTGAGCGGATGAACCATGCCAAACGCCGCCAGCACCGTTTTTGGGCCAAGGCGCAGCGTGCCTGATTGGCCTGGGTGCCACGCACCGCCGGCCTCACCGAACACTTGCAGATTGTCGATCGGGGCGCCCGCTTCAGCCAGCAGCGCCAGCGCTTCGGCCTTGGCGTCGAACGCATCGAACGCCTGTGCCTTGCCCGATTGCCAGCCGCGGGTGCGCTTGTCGCCCGCCAGCACCGCGCCCAGCGTCAGCCGCTCGGCATCCGCAAGGTAGCGGCGGCCAATCTCGAACAGGCGCACGCTTGCCGCACCGCGCTTCAGATTGCGCTCGGTGGCCGAAAGCAACCCTGGCAACAGCGAGGGCCGCATGACTTTCAGCTCTTCGCTGATCGGGTTAGCAAGCGTCCAGGCACCACCACCATAGGCATCCGCTTGCGCCTGGGGCAGAAAGCTCCACGTAACCGCTTCGTCCAGCCCGCGCGCAGCCGCTGCCCGGCGCACACGGCGCTCGAGCTTCTGTTCGGGCGTTGCTGTCGGCAGGGCGACGCCGGGCGTACGCGCAAGCGGTGTCGACGGCACCTTGTCGATACCCTCGATGCGGATGACCTCCTCGACAAGATCGGCCCACCCCTCCACGTCGCGCCGCCAGCTGGGCACCGTCACCTGCCAGTCTTCGCTGACCGCGAACCCCAGGCGCACGAGGATGTCGCGCTGCCGTTCGAGCGCGATAGCAAGGCCGCCAAGCGTTGCTGCGCGTGCCGGATCATAAGCGATGGTGCGCGCAACATTGGGCGGCGTGCCGGCGCGGGTCACGGCGCTTGGCGTGCCGCCGCAATGTTCGAGCACCAGCCACGTCGCAATCGCCAGCCCCTCGTCAAGAAACGCGGGGTCGACACCGCGCTCGAACCGGGTGCGCGCATCACTGGTCAGCATCAGCTTTTGCCCGGTGCGGGCAATGCCCTCCGGGTCGAAAAAGGCGCATTCGATCAAGACGTCGGTTGTGGCGTCGGAAACACCGGTCTCCTCGCCACCCATGATGCCGCCAATGTCGTGTACCTTCTCGTCATCGGCGATGACCGTCATCGTCGCGTCAAGCGCATAGGTCTTGCCGTTGAGCGCGACCACGCTTTCGCCCGACAGCGCCTTGCGCGCGACCAGCCCGCCAGCGAGCTTGGCACGGTCATACACATGCAGCGGCCGGCCAAGGTCAAACATCACGAAATTGGTAATGTCGACCAGCACCGAAATTGGCTTTTGCCCAATCGCCTTTAGCTTTTGCTGCATCCATGCAGGCGATGCGCCATTGGTCACGCCCGACACGGTTTGCGCGTAAAAGGCCGGGCAACCATCGGGGTCATCAGTGCGCACGTCAGGCCCCGGCCCAACGGTCGCAACCAGTTCTGTACCCATGCGATAGACCTCGGCCAGCGGCCTAAGCGTCCCCAATCCCGCCGCCGCCAGGTCGCGTGCGATGCCGCGCACCCCCATGCAATCCTGCTTGTTGGGCGTGACCGACACATCAATAACGGGGTCGTTCAGCCCGGCATAATCGGGAAAGGCCATGCCCACCGGCGCGTCGGCGGGCAGCTCGATAATGCCGTCATGCTCGTCGCCAAGCTCCAGCTCGCGGGCAGAACACATCATGCCGTTCGACTCGACGCCGCGGATCGCGGCCACCTTCAGCACCATGCCATTTGCGGGCACCGTCGCGCCGGGCGCCCCGAACACGCCGACCAGCCCGGCACGCGCATTAGGCGCGCCGCACACCACTTGGCACGCGCCATCGCCGGCATCGACCAACAGAATTTGCAGCTTGTCGGCCTGCGGATGCCGCTCCGCGCTCAGCACGCGCGCCACGCGAAACGCGGCCAGCTTCTCGCCTGGATTGTCGACACATTCGACCTCCAGGCCAATGCGGGTGAGGGCGTTGACGATTGTGTCGAGGTCCGCTGCCGTGTCGAGATGCTCGCGCAGCCAGCTTAGCGTGAACTTCATGCGCCCACTCCTCCTGACAGCGTGGGGACGTCAAGGCACGAAAACCCATAATGTTTCAGCCAGCGGATATCGCCGTCGAAGAACGCGCGCAGATCATCCATTCCGTATTTGAGCATCGCCAGCCGGTCGATGCCGCAGCCAAAGGCAAAGCCCTGCCACTCGTCAGGATCAAGCCCGCACGCCGCGATAACCTTCGGGTGAACCATGCCCGAGCCAAGCACTTCCATCCAGCCGCCCTCATTGCCGCCACCACCCCCGCCGCCAATGACCCGCTTGCCGCCCTGCAGCGTGTAGCCGATATCGACTTCGGCAGAGGGCTCAGTGAAGGGGAAATAGCTCGGGCGCAGCCGCAGCACGATGTCGTCGCGCTCGAAAAACGCCTTGAGGAAGGTCTCCAGCGTCCACTTCAGATGGCCAAGCGTGATGCCCTTGTCGATAACGAGTCCTTCAACCTGATGAAACATCGGGGTATGGGTGGCGTCGCTGTCCGACCGATAGGTACGACCCGGCGCGATGATGCGGATGGGCGGCTTTTGCGCCATCATCGTGCGGATTTGCACTGGCGATGTATGCGTACGCAGAACCATCGGCCGGGCATGCTCGCCCGCCAGATAGAAAGTGTCGTGCATGGCGCGCGCAGGATGGGTTTCAGGGATGTTGAGGGCGGTGAAATTGTGCCAGTCGTCCTCAATTTCCGGCCCCGTCGCCACCGCAAAGCCCATATCGGCGAAAATTTCGGCAAGTTCATCCATCACCTGGCTCACCGGATGGATGCTGCCCGTCAGCGCTGGTTCGGCCGGAAGCGTGATGTCGATCGTTTCACTGGCGAGACGGGCGTCAAGTGCTGCACGTTCCAGCGCGTCCCTGCGGGCGGCGATGGCTTCCGTCACCCCCTCGCGCAGGGCCTGAATGCGCGGGCCTTCGACCAGCCGCGCATCGGGGCTCATGCCGCCCAGCGACTTCAGCAGCGCGGTGATGACGCCTGCCTTGCCAAGCGCGGCCACGCGAGCGGCATCCAGCGCTTCAAGGCTGTCAGCGGCGTTCACCGCGGCCAGCGCGTCGGCGCGCATCTGATCGAGATCCGTCGTCATGGTCATACCCGTTTCTGTCGTTGGGCGCGCGGCCGCTTTGGGGCTGGATAACGAAAAGGGCGCGGGTGGCAATCCACCCGCGCCCCTTTTAGCTTGGCGTGCGCTCAGGTCGCTCAGGCGGCCTGGGGCAGTGCCGCCTTTGCCTGCGCGATGATGCCGCTAAACGCTTCGCCCTCGTGCATGGCGATGTCGGCCAGCACCTTGCGGTCAAGCTCAACGCCGGCAAGCTTCAGCCCGTGCATGAAGGTGCCATAGGTCAGCCCTTCGGCCCGAACAGCCGCGTTGATGCGCTGAATCCAGAGCGCGCGGAACGAGCGCTTCTTTACCTTGCGGTCGCGGTACGCATATTGCCCTGCCTTTTCAACGGCCTGGCGAGCGATGCGGATGGTGTTCTTGCGGCGGCCATAATAGCCCTTTGCCGATTCAAGAATCTTCTTGTGCTTGGCGCGGGTGGTAACACCCCGTTTTACGCGTGCCATGTCCTAAATCTCCCTAATGCTTAACCGAGACCGTAAGGCGCCCAGGCCTTCACGGTTGCGGTATCGGCCTTGGAAAGGACCTTGGTGCCGCGGTTCTGACGGATGTACTTGCCATTATGGCTGATAAGCCGGTGGCGCTTGCCGGCGACGCCGTGCTTGAGCTTGCCGGTCGCGGTGAGCTTGAAGCGTTTTTTGACGCCGCTCTTCGTCTTGAGTTTGGGCATTTTCGTCTCCTCAATGATTCGCGACGATTTATGAACAGCCATGGCAGCCCATACCGGCCAGGCCATTCCTCTTACTCGCGGAAGGCGGGCGCAATAACGGGGTGTGTGGCAAAACGCAAGCCTCAGTGGCGGCAGGCGAGCGCTTCCACCACATCATCAACGCGGGCCGGGTCGCCAACCGCGATCACATCGCCAGCGCTTTGCGCCGTCAGCGGGTCGCCCGCCCAGTCGCACATCCGCCCGCCTGCCCCTTCAACCACCGGCACAAGGGCGGCAAAATCATGGAGTTTCAGGCCCGCTTCAACCACAATATCGAGATGACCCGAGGCAAGGCAGCCATAATTATAGCAGTCGCCGCCATAAATCGGCCCCTGGCGCATATTGCCCCCGGTGGCGGCGGCGGCCAGCGCCAGATAGTGCTCGCCTTCATGCGCGCTGAACAAATGCGGCGAGGTGGTGGCGATGGCGGCACCCTCCAGCGCCGGGCAAGCGCGGGTGCGAACGGGGGCACCGTTGAAAAGGGTCGGCTGGCCAATGACGCCAAGCCAGCGTTCGCGCCCAATTGGCTGATCGATGACGCCCAGCACCGGCCAATCATCAACCATCAACGCGATGAGCGTGCCGAAAATCGGGCGGCCCGAAATGAAGGCACGGGTGCCGTCGATCGGGTCCAGCACCCACGCCCGGCCTGACGTGCCGGGCATGCTCCCGAATTCCTCGCCAATGATCGCGTCGTCGGGGAAGGCCCGCTCGATCAGGCGGCGCATCGCGGCTTCAGCCTCACGGTCGGCCAGAGTGACCGGCGACGCGTCAACCTTGGTCTCAAGGCCATGGGCTGCGCGAAAATAGGGGCGAATCACCGAACCCGCTGCATCCGCGAGCGCGTTGGCAAAGGCGATATCGGCTTTAGTGACGCGCATTGACAGGCGCATAGCCTGTGTGTGTGCGCGGCGGCAACCTGGGACCTGGCTAAAGATTGCGGCACGATTGCCCCCCGGTTCCCGTTGACCGCCTAAGTCCCTAGGGTAACTCGGCATGCGAATCGCCCTTGCCCTGCCCATCGCCCTGCCGCTGGCGCTTATCGCCGCACCGTGCGCGGCCCAGACGCTGCATCCCGTGGTCGAGCCGCCGCAATCAGCGCAGGAAGCCCTGTCAGGCGTCGATGTGTTTCTGCTCAACGAGGGTCGCGAAACGGTGCCGGTTGCCGCGCCCGACACGATTCAGACGATGGCGCGTGACGGGACCAGCCTGACGCTCGAGCTGATTCGCTCGACAGCGGATACCGCACCGGTTGCGCCCGGCGGCTTTGTGAAGCTGCGCTACCGGCTCGCGCCGCTCGCACCGGGGCTGGCGGCTGCTGCTCCCGCCGCGCCCAAATTCCGGGCACCTGCCGAACAAGCCGAGGGCGAGCGGACGACCGACACCGCGCGCGGGGCGGTGAGCAGCTTTGTCGCGCGATTCAGCCCGCACGAGCCGACCTATTTTGTGGCAGGCGCAGGCGATGCCCGCGCGAAGTTCCAGTTCAGCTTCGCCCTGCAGCCATTTGCCAGTACTGGTCCATTTTCCTACCTGAAGGTTGCCTACACCCAGACGGTCTTTGCCGGGATAGGCCTTCCATCCGGCCCCATCACTAGCGTGACCTACAGCCCGGAAGGCTATGCAGAGGTGCCGCTCAGCGACACTGCGCGGGCCGCATTTGGCTATCGTCATGATTCGAATGGCGGCGGCCCGAGCGATTCGGTCGATGCCAACCGCGTGTTTGTGCGGGTTAACAAGCGGTTTGATCTGGGTCGCGGGTGGCGGCTCGATGTGGCGCCGCAAGGGTGGTTTTATGTGGGATCGAAGGGGATCGCGACGGACCTGCCGCGCTTTTGGGGCAACGGGTCGATCACCGCCTCGCTTGGGCAGGAGGGCGGCGTAAAATTCCAGATTTTCGCGCGGGGCAATCCGCGAACCGGCCAAGGCGCCGGTGAGTTGTTCGTGTCCTATCCGATTGCGTCGCTTGGGCTGCGCGGGGTGGGGCTCTATCTCTTCGGGCAGGCCTTTACTGGCTATGGCGAAACGCTGCCCGGCTATAATCGCGCGGACACGCATGCCCGAATTGGCGTGTCGTTTACGCGCTGATCCGCTCGACCCGGCCTGCGCAAGGGACTAGGGTTGCAGGCAACGCGCCACACTTGTTGATGGAGAACCCTGATGCGTAAAGCCCTAGCCGCCGCCCTTGCCGCCTCGCTCACTTTCGCCTTGGCCGTGCCAGTCGCGGCAGCCCTTGCGCCCGGCGCCAAGGCGCCCGACTTCACGACGCGTGGCGCAACCGCGGGCAAGATCTTTACGCTGCATTTGGCGGACGCGCTGAAAAAAGGGCCAGTGGTGCTCTATTTCTTCCCAGCAGCCTTCACGCCCGGTTGCAGCGCGGAGGCGCGCGCGTTTGCCGCCGCCATCAACGATTTCAACAAAGCCGGCGCGCAAGTGATTGGCATGTCGGCCGACCCGGTGAGCGTGCTTGCGGACTTCTCGAAAAAGGAGTGCGCCGGGCAATTTGCGGTAGCGAGCGCCGGCCCGGCTGTCGTCAAAGGCTATGACGTGGCTCTCGGCCGCGAGCTTGTTGGCAAGGACGGGCAGTCGCGCGCGATCAGCAATCGCACCAGCTATGTCATCGCGCCGTCGGGCGAGGTGATTTATGTCCACAGCGATTCGAACCCGGCCGATCACGTCCGCAATACGCTGGAGGCCGTGCGGCGGTATCGGTCGACACGCGGGTAGGCGCGCTGGTCACCCATTATTAGAAATTGAGCGGTACACCTAAGCTTAGGACAGGCGCCCCGGCAGGATCGGGGTGCGAGATACTGAGCGGGTTTACGGCATGGCGACTAAAATACAGCAATGGGGCGAGGCGGAGATCCCCGAACGGGCGCTGGTCGGGCGCGCCTTGTTCGATGCGGTCGGCGCATTTCTCGACGCGCAGCGCCTTGGGCCTGATCCGGTAAACTACGAGTTTGCTTATCGGATATGCAGCAATCCCGAAGGCTCCGTCGCAAAGGCCGTGGCAACACTGACCGATGGCGGGGTGCGGCTCACCAAGCGCGACATCACGTCGCTTGGCGGGATGGTCGGCACAGACCGCCCGGTCGCGCCGTCGGTGCCAACCCAGGCCGCCGCGCAAGGGCTGGTGGCGCAAACGCAGATCCAGGTTGAGGGATTTCAGGATCTCGTCAGCGCGATTCGCTCCGAAACATCCGACTTTGGGCGCAATCTGGAAGAGAGCGCCAAGGCGATTCACGCCCAGATGGGCAAGGTGGACGCAACCGAATTCATCCGCCTGACCACGGCGATGCTCGCGCGGGTGCGGGTCGCAGAAACCCAACTGGAAGAAGCAACGCAGGAAGCAGTTGAACTGCGCGGCAAGCTCGAAGAGGCGCGTGACAATGCCCGGCGTGACCCGCTGACCAGCCTGCCCAATCGCCGCGCCTTTGAAGAAATTTATGACGAATGGCTGCTGGCAGGCGCGCCAATGTGCATCGCGGTCGTCGATATCGACCATTTCAAGAAGGTGAACGACACGTTCGGCCACGCCGTTGGCGACCGCGTGCTTAAAGCGATTGGCGAGGTTCTGGCCGATGTCTGCACTGACCATTTTGTCGCGCGCTATGGTGGCGAGGAATTCGTGGTGGTGTTCAACGGCATCGAACTGCAGTCTGCCGGGCGCCTGCTCAACAATGCGCGCGTGACCGTCGCTGACAAACGCTATCGCCTGCGCGAGTCCGACGCACCGCTTGGCGAAGTCACCTTTTCTGCCGGGCTTACGGCCGCCAAGCCAACCGAAACTGCCGCAGACAGCTTCCGGCGGGCAGACGAGCTGCTCTATGCGGCCAAGGCGGGTGGCAGGAACTGCGTGATTGTGAAGTGACGCCAAAGAATTGCTAATAGTTGGCAGGTTTTGCCGCAGAAATTGGCATGAATGCGGCGTGAACGGATTCGCGAATCATAAAGTTATTATATAACAAGATGATAAGAGTTTGGCACGGATCATGCTGTCCTCCTGGTATCGCGCTTCAGGATGAGCCTGAAGCGCAACACTAGGGAGAAATCACATGTTCATTCGGTCAGAATCTTTCGCTCGCGTCCTCGTTTCGGCCATTGCATCGCTCGCCTTTGCCAGCGTCATGATCAGCGCGGCTGCCCCCATCATCCCGATCGTCTGATCGATCGGGGCGATGGGCCGGCCACACGCTTCACGCCGTGCGGCTGGCCTCAAACAGAAACCAGGCGCGGCGTTCGGCAGCGTCAGATCAGCCGAAGTGCTGACAGCCCGATCGCGACGCCAGCGATTGTCAGCACGACGCCAATCGCCGCCCTGATTGCCGTAACGGGTAGACCCCCAAGCCGCTTTTCGCCAATCGCAAGCGCGGCGATGGCGATAATGGCACCGCCCGTCACCGCGCCAAAGGGCGCAAGCCACGGAATTGGGGAGCGCGCCGCCAGCGCGGCTGTCATGAACTGCGTCCGGTCGCCAAGCGCGAGCGCCAGCGTGGCGACAAGCGACGCGCCAAAGGCACCCAGCCGGGTATCGCTCGGCAGCGCCCGTGGTTTTTTGAGCGGCAATATCGCCCCAACGCCTGCCGAAGCCAAAGCGACGGCCACGAACAGGCTGCGGGCCTCAGGCGTCATGCGCGGCGCGATCAGCATGCCCCCCGCTGCCGAAACCGCGTTGCCAATGGCCATGCCCAGCACCATGCCGCCAACAATCTCTGCTTTGTCAGCGAAGCGGGCGCCGAGCATCGCCGCTCGCCACGGGGTCTTGTCGGTTGTGTGGATGAAAAGGGCAGCGACCAGCGCCGCCATCAGCGCGTCCATCGCGCCCGGTGCCTAGCGCGCGAGGCGCACGGAACAGGCCGCGGCAAAACTTGCGCACGCATCCGCATCGTGCCGGTCAGAGCAAGTGGCATCGCGCAGTAGGGCGAGCCAGCCGCGCACCAGCGGCCCGCGTTCGCCGCGCGCCAGTGCCGATTCAAGGGCATGGGCAACGCTTGCTGCTGGATACATCCCGTTGGCTTGCGCGATGGCGCGGATCTGGTCGATTTCGCGGGCCAGGTCAGCGGTGCTCGGCCCGGGCGAAAAAGCAGCGCGCTGCGACAAGGCGGTAACACGGCGCATAAGGTCGTCGCGCGCGGCGCTTTGTGCCGTCAGGTCGGTGTCCATTTCCGTTTCCCCCGTTCGGGCTTGACCAATAACGCCAGACCATGATGCGCTGATTGTGGTAAACAAGTGGTTAAGTGCTGGCGCATGGGCCCAGCATGCTTGACAAAGCACAGGGCTTGCGGCATCGGAGCGCCCTGACAAGCGGCGGGCACACGTTCGCCGCTTTTTGCTTTTCAATCGTTTTTCAGGATTTTCAAGGTCATGGCCAAGCCGACCACCGTCAAGATCAAGCTCTTGAGCACTGCTGATACTGGCTTCTTCTATGTCACGAAGAAGAACCCTCGCACGCAGACCGAGAAACTGTCGTTCCGCAAGTACGACCCGGTCGTTCGCAAGCATGTCGACTTCAAGGAAGCGAAGATCAAGTAACAATCGGCGCGCTGTGCGGCGCGCCTGATGCTTGGTTGAGACGACGCAATGGGCCGCAGGCGATCAGCCTGGCGGCCCTTTTGCTTGGCTCACGCCGAGTCGCTGGCCGGTGAATCGTCTGCCGGGGAATCGCTGGCGGGTGCAATTAGAACGTTCACCTGGGCCATGAAGGCAGCAAGCGCGATTGGTTTTGATACATAGGCGTTGGCGCCCGCTGCCCTGATGCGGTCCTCATCCTCGCGCCCGGCATAGGCAGTTACCGCCATGATCGGAATCGTCCGCAGCGCACTGTCGGCACGGAACTGGGCGATCAGCTCATAACCCGTCAGATGCGGCAGCTGGATGTCGGTAATTACCAAGTCAGGCTTGAAGGCAAGCGCCCGTGTGACGGCATCACGCCCATCGCGCACGCCTTCGGCCAACAGGCCATGCGCACGCAACAAATCACAGAAAAGTTTGAGGTTGAGCTCGTTGTCCTCGACAACCAGCACCCTTTTTGCCACGTCCGCTTGCATCATCATCAAGGCTCGATAGGCAATGCAGCGCGCGGAGACAAATCTGGATGTGGTGGCGCTGGCACTTGCTGCGCTCGGCTGGGTCGTGAGTGCGCCGGACCGCGCCGAACGCTTGCTGTCGCTGACGGGGCTCGACCCGCAGACCCTGCGCGACCATGCAGCGGCGCCAGCCACGCTTGCCGCTGTGCTCGCCTTTCTCGAAGCGCATGAGCCGGACCTTCTGGCCTGTGCCGATGCACTTGGCGTGAAGCCCGAGGCACTGGTTGCGGCGCACCATCATTTGGACGCGGCATGAGGCCGCTGCTTATCTGCGATTGCGATGAGGTGCTGTTGCAC
Source organism: Sphingomonas sp. (assembly GCA_046155125.1). Taxonomy (GTDB): domain Bacteria; phylum Pseudomonadota; class Alphaproteobacteria; order Sphingomonadales; family Sphingomonadaceae; genus Sphingomonas. Next base: position 16,896 of record JBJXEC010000033.1, read on the forward strand.
ATGGTCCGCCATTTCGGCGCCTGGGTCGAAGAAGCGCATGATCTCGACTTCTCGTTTGCGGGCGGTGACTTCGCCAAGATGATGACCAGGCGCGACGGCACGGCGCTGGCGCGTGACGCGATGTGGGGCCTGCTGGACGGCTTTTTTCCGGAGCAGATGCACCGCCAGACGCTCGTGCCCCACGCGGCAGAGGCGCTGGCGACAATCGCCGCGCATGCCGACATCGTCATCCTCACCAATTTGCAGGACACATGCCGCACGCCCCGGATGGCGCAACTCGAGGCGTTCGGCATTGCCCACCGGGTCGAGACCAATCAGGGCGGCAAGGGCGATCCGGTGGCGCGGCTGGTTGCCGAGATTGGGGCGGGTGTCACCGTGTTTGTCGATGATCTTGCCGTGCACCACGAATCGGTTGCCCGGTCGGCCCCCGGGGTCCACCGGCTGCACATGGTGTCTGAGCCCGAACTTGCCCCCCACATCGCCCCTGCCCCGGCCGCACATGCCCGCATTGACGATTGGCGCGAGGCACAAGCGTGGATCATCGAGCGCTTTGCCGCCGGGCAACCCGCCGGGGCTTGACCGGCAGGCCAAACCCATGGTTTTGCTGATGCCATGACTGATCGAATCGACCGCGCGCTTGCCGAACTTGGCCTGGCGCTTCCCCCCGCAGCGGCCCCGGTTGCTGCCTATGTGCCGGCCGTCGCGGCAAACGGCCTGCTCCACATCTCGGGGCAGCTGCCGTTCGACAATGGCACGGTGATGACCGGCAGGCTCGGCGAAGACCGCGACCTGGCCTATGGCACGCTTGCGGCGCAGCGCTGTGCGCTCATGCTGGTATCGCAAATCAAGGCGGCGCTTGGCGGGCTGCACCGCGTCGAGCGGATCGTGAAGCTTGGCGTATTCGTCAACAGCACCGCCGATTTTACCGACCAGCCCAAGGTAGCCAATGGCGCGTCGGAACTGATGGTCGCACTGTTCGGGGAGGCGGGTCGCCATGCGCGCAGTGCAGTGGGTGTGGCGGCGCTTCCGCTCGGCGCTGCGGTTGAGGTGGACGCGGTTATCCAGATCGCTCCCTGATCGCTATGGCACGCTTGGCGCAACGAAGCGTTCAGGCGGGCTTGCAGGCGGGGTGAGCATGGCCGATGATCCCGAAGATGATGTCGCCCGCGTGGCGCAAGGCGTGCGATCGGTTGCGCCTGCTGAATGGGATGCGTGCGCGGGCACCGGCAACCCATTTGTAAGCCACGCTTTTTTGTCGATCCTTGAAGAGTCCGGCAGCGTGTCGCCTGCGTGTGGCTGGCAGGCGCTCCCCATCATTGTCGACGGGGCTGACGGGAAACCCGCCGCAATTGCGCCAGCCTATGCCAAGAGCCACAGCCAGGGCGAATATGTGTTTGACCATGCCTGGGCCGATGCGTGGCAGCGCGCGGGCGGCGACTATTATCCAAAACTCCAGATCGCCTCGCCCTTTTCACCAGTGCCGGGGCCAAGGCTGTTGCTGCGCGACGAAGCGGCAGCGCCGGCGCTGATTGCAGCGATTGAGGCGATGACGGTGCAACATGGCCTGTCGTCAGCGCACGCGACCTTTGTGACGCCGGCCCAGCTCCCGCATTTCGAGGCAGCAGGTTGGCTGATTCGCGCTGGCACGCAGTTCCATTGGAAGAATGACGGCTATGCCTCGTTCGACGATTTTCTGGCAGCGCTTGCGAGCCGGAAGCGCAAGGCAATCCGCAAGGAACGAGCGAGCGCGGTTGAAGGGCTGACCATCCGTCACCTCACCGGCGACGCGCTGACCGAGGCGCATTGGGACGCGTTCTGGCGCTTCTACCAGGATACCGGCGCGCGCAAATGGGGTCGACCCTATCTGACGCGCGCGTTCTTCTCGCTGCTGGGCGAGCGGATGGCCGACACGGTGCTGCTGATGCTCGCCGAGCGCGATGGGCGCCCGATTGCAGGAGCCCTTAACCTGATTGGCGCGGACACGCTTTATGGCCGGTATTGGGGCGCGACCGAGGACGTGCCGTTCCTCCATTTCGAGCTGTGCTATTATCAGGCGATAGATGCAGCGATCAGCCGCGGCCTCGCCTTTGTCGAGGCAGGCGCACAAGGCGAGCACAAGCTCGCGCGCGGTTATGCACCAGTGGCGACCTGGTCGGCGCATTTTCTGCCCGATCCCGGTTTTCGGCGGGCAGTTGCGCAGTTCTTGAAAGCCGAGCGCGCCGCCGTCGATCAGGACCGCGAGTATCTGGAGGCTATGGCGCCGTTCCGCCGCGGCGAGGGGGCGTAAGCTCCGCCTCGGTCAACGTCGCCCGCGTTTTGCTATGGTCGATGCGGAACAGGGCGCTCGTGCCATCTCGCCACAGCGGCACCAGATCAGCCTCCAGCCGCTTGTCATACGCTGGCGGCTTGATCAGCCACACATAGTCAAACGCGTTGCGTGGAAACATGGCGAGCGACCGCGCGATCGGCCGCCACCATTCGCGCGGGCACTGGACATGGGTAACAATCTGCGAGGGATCATGCGCAAAGCCGCGCGCAACGCGGTAGCGCGTCGTCAGCAACTGCCCCCCCGCCATCGACCATTGGTCATTGGTGTAGGCAAGCTTGCGCTCCAGCGCGATGGCGGGCAGATGTTCCAGCCGGCTCATGAACCACTCATTGTGGCACGTCTCGCCGACGAAACTTACGAGGCGCGCGCCTTGCGGCACATGGTCGAGCGCTTTGAGCTCGCGCTGATAGCTCTCGTCATACAGCAGAAAGCTCGCCGTGCCAGCCGCCACCCGCACCGAGAAGAAGGCCAGCCCTGCAAACGCCATTAACGACGCGCCACGGATCGACAGCCCCGGCCGCGGCCTGAGCGCTATCACCGCAATCGCCAGCATGAACGGCGCCAGCCGCATATCGGCATAGGCCGAGCCGAACACGATTCGCGGAAGAAGGATGAACACCGCCAGCAAAAACAGCGCAGACAGCCCCAGATTGCGGGAATATTCGATATTGGGGTCACGAAACCCTTTGAACAGGATTAGGTAAAGGACGGCCGTTGAGGCAATGTCAAAGGCTTGCCAGCGGTCCCGCAGCACCATCGTCATCCAGCTGATCTTGGCGCGCCAGTTGAACCAGTCTCCGGTCTCACCCGTCACCTGCTGGCCGCTGCGCCACGCAATCATCAGCCCCATCGGCAGCGCGAGCGGAACACAGCCAAGGCACGCGCGCGCCCATGCCTTCATCCAGCGATGACCAAGATCATGCTGGCGCACCATTTCCGCCGAAAAGGCAAGCACGCCGAGCGTCCCCCAGCCAAAGGTGTGGCAGACCCATAGCGCGCAGGACAGCGGCACAAAAAGTAGCGCGCGCAGCTTAAGGCGCCCCAGCCGCGCCAGCCGCAGCCATAGCGCGAACATGTTGAGCGCCAGCGCCATCGACAGCGCAAAGTTCACAAAGCCAAAGTGGAACGGAAAGTTATAGGCAAGCGGCAACGCAAACAGCGCGGTCGCCGGAATTTTCCCGTGCACCTCGCGCGCGATCCAAAGCAGCCCCGCAACCACCATCGGCGGAATGCTCAGAACCACAAGCTTTACGGCAAGCTCAAGGCCGAAAATCTTGGCAAGGGGGATAATCAGCAGGTCCACCCCAAGATTGCCGATTAATGACCATTTGAAGTCATACCACTCGCCCAGCCAGCTTGTATCGCCAATGGCGAGTTGGACCCGGTAGCGGCCCATATGGCCGGGTAGATCAACCAGCGGCGGGATCTGCGGCCATAGCAACGGCACCGCCGACAAAAGCACAGCGGCCGCCACGAACCAGCGTGTTTGCCACCAATGTTGCCTTGCGGCGTCCGCCCCCTGCATCTGCCTCTATTAGTGTGCCGATGCCAGTGCCGACAAGTCGCGTTTCAACCGATAGAGCAACGCGCCGCCATCGCTTTGCCCGACCGGGGCCAGCCAGGATGGAGCTTGCCCGGCCCGAAGCCTGCCAGCAACGCTCCTGACGGCGGGTTGGTCTGACGCTGGCAGTTCGGAAAAGCTGTCCGCGCACAGCAGCACATAATCGACGTGCCAGCGCTGCGCGATGGCGTGCGCCTCAGGCTCATTCCCCAGGAAAAACCGGTACATTGCCGCGTTGCCAGCGTTGTTGCGGTGATAGGGCGCAGCGACCACCCGGTGTGCGGTGCCGCCAAGCGCATAGGCACCAACATCCATCGGCGCCATCAGCGTGCCGGGCGCCAGGGCCCGCAACCGGTTGATGATGGCAGGGTCGGTGCAGGCCAGCACGTCTGCGGTTGTGTTATGTGCCGGAGCAGGCGTGCTGATTGCCTGTGCGGCGATGGGGTATAGCATCCCTGCCGAGCCTAGCCAGGCGCCTGCCAGCGGCACCGCACCGCGCGTGCGCGCCGCGCCAATCAGGGTGGCAAGCGCCGGGGCGGCGAGCACCGCGCCAAGATAGGCGCCGCGAAGCTGCATGAAGGTGAGTGCAAGAGCGCCGAGCTGGAAGGCGATCGGTATGTGCCAAGGCGCTCGACGATTGTGCAGCATCAAGGCTGTTCCAGCCGCAAGACCCGCCACCATCAATCCGCAATAGCCCAGCGCGTCAACAAAGGGCGCCGACAATAAGGGCTGCGCCTCGCCGACATGGCCAAGCCACAGCCGCGCGACGAGCGGATCGACTGCGCCATAGGGCGCCGCACAACTGCTCAGCGTGGAGGTCAACATCAAGGCGATGGCCGCGCCCGCCGCGACGCTCGCGCCCAGGCGGTGGCGGATGCCGGGCAGCCGATCGCTCGCCAGCCCGAGCACCAACGCGGCACTTGCGCCGATGATGCAGGCGCCAAACACCCGCTCGGTAAAGCCGTCGCACGCCGGAACGGCAAAGCCTGCGGGCGCAAACATGGCGCGCGCGGCCAGCAGTGCGACCAGCATCGCCGCGCCAAGGCCGCCCAGCGCGTCGCCGCCAAAATGCTCGTGCCTTGCCCACCGCACCCACAAGATGCTGGCGGCAATCAGCAGGAATGGGGCGGTCTCCATGCCAATCACGATGCTGGCCGCGGTCGCCACGCCGATGGTTGCACCGCTCGCGAGCCGGGCGCGGGCCAGCAGCGCGCGAACAATGGCAAGGATCAGCACGATCTGCAGCCCGTGATGGTCTATGCGTCCGGGCAGAAACAGGGTGGTCACCGGAAACCCGATCGCGGCGATGATAATGGCCGTGCGCGCATTGGCCGGTTGGCCGACTACGCGCGTGATGCTGGCCACCACCCAGAGCAGAGCCGCAAACAGCAATGTTGGCCACAGGATCACCGCGGTGAGTTCTGCCGCATGACGCCCAACCACGGGCGTCAACGCCCAGATGATTGCGCCCGGCACAAGATCGGGCAGACGCGACCAGTGCATCGCAAGCCCTGGCGCTGCACCCAGCCGGTGCTGGCTCAGGTCGCTGAACGGCTGCCCGCCAAGCCAGTCGCGGATTTGCTGAAGCCGCACGACATCATCGGTATCGGGCAAATGCAGCTGGTTGAGCATCGGCCAGCCACGCAGCGACCCTATCGCGGCAAGCAGCACCGCCAGCGCCAGCGCCGCCAGCGCGTCACCCCGAATTGCCCGTGGATCGCAAACCTCGCCCATACGGCCACCCTAGTGGCGCTATGGTTAAGGCCGGGTAACGGGTCAGTCCCTGTATCAGGCCCGGTCGCGGCGGCCGAGCAAGCGCAAGCGCAGCGCGTTCAGCTTGATGAACCCGGCCGCGTCGCGCTGGTCATAAGCGCCCTGATCGTCCTCGAACGTCACCACTTTCTCGCTGTAGAGCGAGTTGGGGGATTTGCGGCCGACGACGTACACCCCGCCCTTATAGAGCTTCAGCCGGACGGTGCCGGATACCTTTTCCTGGCTATGGTCGATGGCCGCCTGCAGCATCTCGCGCTCCGGCGAAAACCAGAAGCCGTTATAGACGAGCTCGGCATAGCGCGGTGCCAGTTCGTCCTTCAGGTGCGCGGCGCCCCGGTCGAGCGTCAGTTGCTCAATCCCTCGATGGGCCAGGTGATAGATGGTGCCACCCGGCGTTTCATACATGCCGCGCGATTTCATACCGACAAAGCGGTTCTCCACGAGGTCGAGCCGGCCGATGCCGTGGGCGCGGCCCAGATCGTTGAGGCGCGCCAGCAGTGTCGCCGCGCTCACACCCTCGCCGTTCAGCGCCACCCCGTCGCCGCGCTCGAAATCAATCGTGATGATCTCGGGGGTGTCGGGCGCGTCTTCCGGGCTGACGGTGCGCGAATAGACATAGTCGGGCACCTCCTCCCACGGGTCTTCGAGTACTTTGCCTTCCGACGAGGTGTGCAGCAGGTTGGCATCAGTTGAAAACGGTGCTTCGCCGCGCTTGTCGGTGGCCACCGGAATCTGGTGCTGTTCAGCAAATTCGATGAGCTTGGTGCGGCTCGTCAAATCCCATTCGCGCCACGGCGCAATCACCTTGATGTCGGGCGCCAGCGCATAATAACCAAGTTCGAAGCGCACCTGATCATTGCCCTTGCCGGTCGCGCCGTGGCTTACCGCATCGGCATTCACCATCTTGGCAATCTCGATCGTCCGCTTGGCGATGAGCGGGCGCGCAATCGACGTGCCGAGCAGATACAGCCCTTCATAAAGCGCGTTGGCCCGCATCATCGGGAACACATAGTCGCGCACGAATTCCTCGCGCAGATCGTCGATAAAGACATGCTCGGGCTTGACGCCGGCCATCAGTGCCTTGTTGCGCACTGGTTCCAGCTCCTCGCCCTGCCCCAAATCGGCGGTGAAGGTCACAACCTCGCACTGATAGGTCTGCTGCAGCCATTTCAGGATTACGCTGGTGTCGAGCCCGCCTGAATAGGACAGAACAACGCGGTTGATTTTGTCGGTCATCGGCATGATCCTTGTCGCAGCTACGCGGGCGGACTAGGCGAGCCGCGCGCGCCGTGCAACCGGGGAGAGCGACGATGCCCGCCAACAAGACCGCGCCGACGACGATCGCGGCCGCAGACCATATTGCCGGCATCGCTCCAGACGAACGCCGGGACGATGCACAAACATTGGTGGCAATGATGGCGCGCATATCGGGCGAAGGGGCGGCAATGTGGGGGCCGTCGATCATTGGCTTTGGGACACACCATTATGTCTATGAGAGCGGCCGCAAGGGAGATATGCCGCGCATCGCCTTTGCCGCGCGCAAGGCCGAGCTGGTGCTCTATGTTGGCGCAAGCACGCCCAATATCGCCGAACTGCTCGCCCACCTTGGCAAGCACAAGACCGGCAAAGGCTGCCTCTATGTAAAAAGCCTGGCCGATGTGGACATGTCGGTGCTGAAGACCATCATCGCCCGAGCTTTTGCCAATCATCCGGCCTAGCCGCGATATTGCGACTCTGCCTTCGCCATATAGTCCCGCGTGATGGGGAGCACATGGCGGTTCTTGGCGAATTGCAGCTGGTAGTTGACCAGCCCGCCATATTTGAACGCGCACAGGGCACCCGCCAGATAGAACTGCCACATGCGAAAGAACGGCGCGTCATAGAGATCGATGATCTGCTCTCTGGCGGCAACTGTCCGGTCATACCAATGCTGGAGGGTATGGGCATAATGCAGCCGCAGCACCTCGACATCGGTGAGGAACATGTTCAGCCCCTCATGCGCGCGGACGATTTCGCTGAGCGCCGGATTATAGCCGCCGGGGAAAATATATTTGACCGTCCATTCGTCGGTCACGCCGGGCCCGCTCATCCGGCCGATGGTGTGAAGCAGCATCACCCCGTCATCGGTAAGCAAATCGCGGCACTGGCGGAAAAAAGTGCGATAATGCGTGGTGCCGACATGCTCGAACATACCGACCGAGACGATGCGGTCGAACTTGCCCGTCACATGCCGGTAATCGATCAGTTCGAACTTGACCTTGTCGGCCACGCCCGCTGCCTCGGCCCGCTCGCGAGCAACCTTCAGTTGCTCTTCGGATAACGTGACACCCAGCACCTCGGCACCGGTCTTTTCGTGGAGATAGAGCGCCATGCCCCCCCAGCCACAGCCAATGTCGAGCACGCGCATGCCCGGCGCCAGCGCGAGTTTTGCGGCAATATGCGCTTTTTTGTCAGATTGCGCCTGTTCCAGCGTGTTGGCAGGGTCTGTGAAATAGGCGCAGCTATATTGCCGGTCCGCATCGAGGAACAGATCATAGAGCCGGTCCGACAGGTCATAATGATGGGCGACATTGCGCTTGGCGCGGCGCGCCATGTTGATGCGGCCAATGCGGTGGGTGACAGCTTGCACTGCGCGCGTGGGCAAGTTGGCGGCAAGCGCGTTGGCGCCGTCTTCCCACAAATCATTGGCCGTCATCAGCGTGACAAGGTCGAGCACATCGCCCTCATCTAGCACGAGCCGCCCGTTCATATAGGCTTCGCCCGCGCCAAGCCCTGGATCGCGGATGATCGCGCCTGCTGCCCCCTTGTCGGTAAAGCGAATGGTGACGTTGGGGAACGCACCGTCGGGCGTACCGAAGGTCCGGCGTTCCCCGTTATGATGCACTACCGTGAGCTGCCCGCGCTTGACGCGCCTGGCAAGAAACAAATCTAATATGGCCATTGGGAAAGCTATTACTACCTAAATGCCGGCAAAGGTATCGTAATCGACATTGTCTTCCCAATAACCGCCCTGGCCAAGGCCATGATTGCCAAGCGTGGCGACAGCTTCCACACCCATCACATATTTGGCCTGTTTATAGCCCAGGTGTCGCTCTGCCCGCAGCCGAAGCGGCGCCCCGTGCGGCACCGTGATGAGCGCATCATTCATTTGCCAGGCGAGAATGGTTTGCGGGTGGAACACGTCAAACATATCGATGGATTCATAGTAATTCTTGCCGTTATAAAGGTCGGCGCAGTGAAAGATCACATAGCGTGCCGAGGATTTGATGCCCGCCGCCTTCATGATGTCGCCGAGCATCGCGCCGTGCCATTTACCGATCGCGCTCCAGCCTTCCACACAATCGTGCCTGGTGATTTGTGTCCGCTGCGGCATTGCACGGAGTTGGGCGAGCGACAGCTTCATCGGGTGTGCGACCAGCCCGGATATGTCGAGCTGCCAGTTCGCGAATTTCTCTGCCACATGCTGGCCGTACACCGCGCCACCGGGATTGAGCGTGCCGTTCGCGCGGAAAATGGGCGACATCTGGTCGGGGCGGAATTCGGTTGCCAGCGCCGAGCGCGGGGTCAGTGCCGTTTGCAGTACCCGGTGCGCGTCGTCGGCCTTGTAGAGAATGTTGCGAAAGCCCTCGTTCTGGGCCAGCTGGTCGCAGCCCGACAGAAGCAGCCCGGCGCCGGAAGCAGCACCCGCAACCAAACTGCGGCGCGTAATCAGGGTCGACATCAGGCGTCCTCCTCATGATGATCGTCGATGCGCAGATAGCCCGTGAACATCGACCGGACTTCGTTGATTGGCCCGGCAAGGATGACCAGCGCAAGATGGACAATGATGAAGCCGATCAGCGCCAGCATGCCAATGAAGTGGAAAGAGCGCGCCGACGAACGCCCGCCCCAGATATCCGTCAGCCAGGGCCAGGCGGTGTCCATGCCCGGCGACATGGCAAGCCCGGTAAGGATAATCATCGGGATGAAGATGAAAATCGCGGAAATATAAGCAAACTTCTGCAGCACGTTGAAGGCGGCAGGATCCTTGGGATCATGAAAGCGGAACGCCAGATGTTCCTTGATATCGTACCACAAATGGCTTGGCGCCAGCTCCTTGGCCCTAATCCGCATGTCACGCTGGAAATGCCGGTTGATGAGGCTTGAAATCATGAACAGCAGCAGCGCAAAGCCCAGCACCAGCGCGAAAAACAGGTGCCAGCGGCGTGACAGAGCAAGGTTGTAGCTGCCGGGGATCGTCATCCAGCTTGGCCAATGCGGCAGGTCAATCCATGGCATGTCTGGGTTCGCGCCATATTGCCCCCAATAGAGATGCGGGTGGGCATTCAGGATGCCGAGACCGCTGCCGATCATGATGAACACCGTGAAGACGTTGATCCAGTGCCAGATGCGGGTCGTCAGCTTGTGGCGATGAACCCATTTTGCCCCGCGCTGAAGCTCAGGCGCAGGCACCGGCGCCGCGGCGGGCGGCTCGGCGACTGGCGGTGTGGTGTCGGTCGTTGCGTCCATTGCTGGCCCTTTTGCACTGGCCGGATGGCCGATTTCGCTAGCCTGTCCTATCCTGCTATCCGGCCGGGTAGAACCGCTTTGACTGCATTGTAAAAGGAGTCGGATGAAAAAGCACCATTTCTATGAGCCAGTGCACGGACACGGCCTGGCACATGATCCGTTGAACAGCATTGTCGCCCCGCGCCCAATCGGCTGGATCAGCACCGTGAGCGCGGCCGGCGTGCGCAACATCGCGCCCTACAGCTTCTTCAACTTGTTCAATTACCGCCCACCGATCATCGGTTTTTCAACCACGGGCTGGAAGGACAGTGTCGCCAATATTACCGAAACTGGCGAATTCGTGTGGAATCTGGTGACGATGGATCTCGCCGAAGCGATGAACGCAACATCGGCGACACTCGCGCCCGAGGTGGACGAGTTTGCGCTGGCCGATATCGAAACCCTGCCGTCGCGCCTGGTAAAGCCGCCGCGCGTCGCGAAAAGCCCCGTCACCTTCGAATGCCGCCACACCCAGACCGTTCGCCTTACCACGATTGAAGGCCGCGCGCTTGACCAGTGGCTGGTGCTTGGCGAAGCGGTCGGCATTCATATCGACGACGCAATGCTGGACGATGGCGTTTATCAGACCGCCCGCCCGCACCCGGTGCTGCGCGGCGGCGGCATGGCCGATTATTTCGAGATTACGGATGCTGCCAGGTTCCGGATGCAGCGGCCGGCATAAGACGCGCTGGACCACACGCGCTGTGCCGCATCACCTAAAAGACGTCGCACGCACGGGCATTGGATTGCCGTTTCGCGATTGATCGGTGATAGTGCTGGTTAACACCAGCGAGAGGCGCGCCAGTGAATGATCCAGAGGCGGCGCCCACCGCGCGACCGGCCCCCTATCGCGGCGTCGGCGCCGAGGCGCTGCGCTGGCTAAGCCTTGGCTATTTGCGGCTGGGCGGCTGGACAATCCGGGGCGACTGGCCGCCGCTCGCCAAGGCCGTGCTCCTCGCAGCGCCGCATACCTCTAACTGGGACGGCGTGAACATGCTGGCCGCGGCGGGCTATTACCGGGTGCCGCTGCGCTGGATGGGCAAGAAGAGCCTGACGACAGGCCCGTTCGGCCGCGTGATGCTATGGCTCGGCTGCGTGCCGATTGACCGCGCGGCAAGCCATGACGTTGTGCAGACCATGGCGAACGCCTTTGCAACGGAGCCCGCGATGATTCTCGCTATTCCGCCTGAAGGCACGCGCAGCCTGACGCGCGAGTGGAAAACCGGCTTTTACCATATCGCCTGCATGGCCGGCGTACCCATCATCCTGACCGTGCTCGATTATGGCAGCAAGACCATCCGGATTGCCGGCGTGTTCCACCCAACCGGCGATTACGCGGCCGATATCGAGCAGATCCAGGCGCCCTACCGCAACGCCGTCGGCAAAGTGCGCGGGGCCTTTGCGACGGGCGCGTGAGCGGGGGGTTTTCGACGAGATTACGAACGTTGGTTTATCGACCCTTGGTCCCTGAAACCGGACACGATATTAATGCTGGCCTGCTTCAGCGCGGTGGCACCATCTGGGTGGAAAGCGGATATTGACCCTCAGTCTGCATTGATCGATGGTCGCTGTATGGTTCGGATAATCTTTGGCTTGTTTATTCTCTGCTCCGCTTGCGGGGCGGTTGAGCAACCAAATTGGGCGGAAACTGTTGCTGCGTATGAAGTTCCGCTTCCGACCGATGCTGACAAGGGACACTTTCTCGACCTATTGAGGAAGGAAGCAGAAGCGCAAGGCTATCATGTTGACGCCTCGACGCCGCGAGAATTGGAAGTCTTGTCGGAAGTTTCGCCGATTACGTTCAGTGCGGCCGTCTGGCGGGGAAAGGACGACGAAGAGCCGATCGCTTCAGCCATGGACTTTAACGATCGCATCGGCCGCGTTTGGATTGCCTTTTCACGAGGTCAGAACATCGGTCGCTCGGCCAAGTTTAGGGAAGGTCTCGTTCCTAAAATCAAGTCACTTTGGCCCGAGACTGTGTCTCTCCCGATCATGCCTAGTGGAGCGATCCCGCTGACGGGAGACTTGATCCGGACATCGTCGGGGTATGTCGTTAATCCTGCCGCGGAGGCGAAGTACAGCAACGAAGTTCGGTAGCGTAACGTTCGCAAATTAACGGGGAAACCGACAACCAGCAACAGTTGAACGACCGGCCGCTTTTAATCTCCCGAACCCAAAACCGGACCATCAGCACTCCCCCAACATAACCGCCCTTCGCCCCTACTCTAGTGCGGCCGGTTTCTCCGCGGCCAGCGCATCAAGCTCGGCGCGGCTCTTTTTTTCCGACGATGTTTTCAGCTGCCCGCAAGCAGCGTCGATATCGCGGCCGCGCGGGGTGCGCGTGGGGGCGGAAATGCCCGCCTCAAAGATAAGGCTCGAAAACGCGCGGATCCGCTCGGGGTCGGAACATTCATAAGGCGCGCCGGGCCAGGGGTTGAACGGAATGAGGTTCACCTTGGCGGGCAGCCGGTATTTCTTGATGAGGCGCACCAGCTCGCGCGCGTCGGCGTCAGAATCATTCTTGTCCTTCAGCATCACATATTCAAAGGTGATGCGCCGCGCGTTATTGGCGCCGGGATAATCGGCACAGGCCTGAAGCAGCTCCTCAATGCCATATTTGCGGTTGAGCGGCACGATTTCGTCGCGCACCTCCTGCGTGACCGCATGGAGCGATACGGCCAGATTGACGCCGATTTCCGCGCCTGCACGCGCCATCATCGGCACCACGCCCGATGTGGACAGCGTGATCCGCCGCTTCGAAAGCGCAAGCCCGTCGCCGTCCATCACCAGCTTCAGCGCGTCGCGCACGGCATCGAAATTATACAGCGGCTCGCCCATGCCCATCATCACGATGTTGGTGAGCATGCGCCCCTCGGGCTGGCTTGGCCATTCGCCCAGCGCATCGCGCGCGAGCATCACTTGCCCGACGATTTCGCCCGCGCTGAGGTTACGGACCAGCCGCATGGTGCCGGTGTGGCAGAACCGGCAATTGAGGGTGCAGCCGACTTGGCTCGATACGCACAGCGTGCCGCGATCGGCGTCTGGAATGAACACCATCTCATAATCCTGCGCATCTGGTGACCGCAGCAGCCATTTTCGCGTACCGTCGGTCGAGACCTGCGCCTCGACCACCTCGGGCCGGCTGATGACAAAACGCTGCTCGAGCCAGGGCTGCATGGTCTTGGAGATATCGGTCATCACCGAAAACGCGGTCGCGCCGCGATTATACATCCAGTGCCACAGCTGCTTGGCGCGCAATTTGGCCTGTTTGGGCTCCAGCTGTGCCGTTTCGAGCGCCATCCGCAGATCGTCTCTCGACAGGCCGATCAGATCAATGCGGCCATCGGGCCGGGGAACGACCGCGCGCGGCACGGGCACGGGGTCGATATGGCCCGGTATGGGCATGGTCAGCGGGTCGGCGGTTTGCATCGCGGGCTCATAGGGCAATGCGCCGAGATTTTCCACTGGTTCAGCGCTGGGCGGCGAGGCACCCCAATGCGGCCGCATCAATCGCGGTTGCGGCACCGCGCAGCGCATAGGTATCGGCAAAGGGCGCACCGCTGCGGGCGAGCCCCTCAACGCTCATCGAGCGGCTGGAGCGGATGGCAGCGATGATCGCGGCGTCGGTGCGCGCATCAGGTGCCCAGGCATCCGCATCGCCTGCCACCAGCGCGAACCGGCGGTCACCAACGGAGAGCGTGAGCTGCGCGTTCTGGCGGCGTTCCTGGCTTAGGCGAATATGGAGCTGGCCGTGCTGGCCGCGCTCAGGCCAGTTGCCGATGGCGGCAAAGGGGCGCCAGCGGCCGTTGCTGCCGCTGCGCACCGGCACCGAGATTGCGTAACAGCGCAGCGGTGCCGCGTCACGAAAGGCCGCCCAGCGATCAAACACGCCAAGCGAGTCGCGCGCGGCCGCGGGCGCCGCGCTCACCAGCGCTATCGCCACAAGCCCCAGTTTGCCCCGCCTCACGCTGGCGCGTGCCCGC
>JBJXEC010000034.1:0-20211 GCA_046155125.1 Sphingomonas sp.
TGCTGGGGTTTTTCGTGGGCAATCTGACGATTCTGCTCGGCGTTGGCGGCGGGTTCATCCTGGTGCCGGCCATGCTGTATTTGCTGGGGATGACGACGCAGGTCGTGATTGGCACGTCGCTGTTCCAGACGCTGTTTGTCACCGCGGTCGCAACGATGGTGCATGCCACGACGACAAAAGCGGTTGATATCGTGCTCGCGGCGCTGCTGCTGCTCGGGTCGGTGGCGGGCGCTCAGCTTGGCGCGCGTTTTGCCAACAAGGTCCGGCCGGAATATTTGCGGCTGGGGCTCGCAGTTGTTGTCCTGCTGGTCGCGCTGCGCGTGGCGCTTGGGCTTGGGTGGCGACCCGATGAAATTTATTCGGTCGAACTGGCATGAAGGCCTCGCTCGGCTGGCTCGTGCTTGCGGCACCGTTTCTGATGGGCCAGGCAAAGCCCGTGCTGGTGCCCGACGTGTCGCAGCGCGACATCGAGATTGTGTACAGCTTCACGGGTGCCGAACTGCTGCTGTTCGGTGCTATTCTATATCCCGGCGGGCGCGTGCCGCTCGAAAAAGATGCCGATATCGTGGTGGTGGTGAAGGGCCCGGCGCAGTCCATTCTGGTGCGTGAAAAACAGCAGATTGCGGGCATCTGGGTTAATGCGGCGCGTATCCGCTATCTGTCGGCGCCATCCTTTTACGCGATTGCCTCGTCCAAGCCGATCAACAGGCTGGTCGATGAACGCACCCGGGCCATTTACGAGCTGGGGCTGGATAGCCTGCAACTGTCGCCGGCCAGTTCGGCATCGAGTGCGGAGCAGGCGCGATTTGTAAGCGGCCTGGTCGATCTCAAGCGCCGCAGCGCGCTATATTATGAATCGCCCAGCGCCGTCGAAATTACGGACGGTGTGCTCTACCGGGCGCGCATCAGCATTCCGGCGCGCGTGCCGGTTGGTCGCTTCACCGCGGAGACATTTCTGGTGCGCGACGGGCGGGTATTGGCGGCCGCGGTGCGCGATATCGACATCAGAAAATCAGGTTTTGAGCGGTTTGTCGCCCGGGCCGCCGAGCGTCGCTCGTTCGCCTATGGCCTGGTGGCGGTTGGCCTTTCGGTGCTGTTCGGCTGGGCGGCAGGCTGGATCGCGCGGCGGCTTTAACAAGCGCGGTAAACGCAATCTTAAGACCTCACCTGCAAGCTGCGCCCAACTCCTTTGCAGGTGCAATTGCATGAACGATCAGGTCGATATGCGCGGTGTTGAACAGGCAATCCGCGCCGCTGAGACGGCGAGCGCGCCTGATGTCGACGCAGCCGGCGCCGGCATTGGCGCGGTTATGGATATTTCGGGATCGAGCAGCCAGATCCTCCTCGACGTAGCGGCGCTTGATGCGCATGGGAACAGTGTTGACCCGGCGATTGCCGCGGCCGGCCAGGTCGGCAGCCAGGTGAAAATGCGGGTCGGCCAGCACTGGCTCATCGCCAATGTCCGTTCGCTTAAGCTCGCTGATGGTTACCGCGACCGGATCATCGCCAGCATCGACTTTCTTGGCGAAGGTCAGGAAGAAAAGCTGACCGGCAAGCTCTATCAGTTCCGTCGCGGCGTCACGCGCTATCCGACCCCGGGTTGCCCGGTTTTCCCGGTATCAACTGGCGACATGAAGCAAATCTATGCCGCCGACGACCGTGCGCATATCGGCGTTGGCACCGTTTATCCAACCCGCGACATTCGTGCGGCGATTTATGTCGACGCGTTCCTCGGCAAGCATTTCGCCCTGCTGGGATCGACCGGGACGGGCAAATCGACGGCCGCCGCCCTCATCCTGCACCGCATTTGCGACATGGCGCCGCAAGCCCATATCGTGATGATCGATCCGCACGGCGAATATGGCGCGGCCTTCAAGACGAACGGGGCGATCTACGATGTGAACAACTTGCAAATGCCCTATTGGCTGATGAATTTCGAGGAACATTGTGAGGTGTTCCTGACAACGTCGGGCTCAGAACGCCAGATCGATGCCGACATACTTGCCAAATGCCTGCTCATGGCGCGGGGTAAGGGTCGGATCGGGCAGGAGATCGGCAAGCTCACGGTTGACGCGCCGGTGCCGTATCTGCTGAGCGATCTGACCAACCTCATTTCGCTGGAAATGGGCAAGATGGACCGCGCCGGCGACACCGCGCCCTATCTGCGGCTCAAGACCAAAGTCGACGAGATTCGCGCCGACCCGCGCTATGGCTTCATGTTTTCCGGCATGCTCGTGGCCGACACCATGGCGCAGTTTGTCGAACGCGTGTTCCGGCTGCCAAGCGACGGCAAGCCGATCTCGATCATCGATGTGTCGGGCGTGCCGTCCGAAATCACCTCGGTCGTGGTCGCCGTGCTCAGCCGCATGGTGTTCGACTTCGCCATCTGGTCACGCAACGAGCCGCAACGGCCGATATTGCTGGTTTGCGAGGAGGCGCACCGCTACATCCCAAGCGACGCCAATGCCGAGGCCTCGTCGGTTGGCCGCATTCTGAGCCGGATCGCCAAGGAAGGCCGCAAATATGGCGTGGCACTTGGGTTAGTCACGCAGCGCCCGTCAGACCTTGCCGAAGGCGTGCTTTCGCAGTGCGGCACCATCATCTCGATGCGCCTCAACAACGACCGTGACCAGGCGTTTGTGCGGGCTGCCATGCCCGAAGGCGCCCGCGGGTTCCTCGATTCGATCCCCGCGCTGCGCAACCGTGAGGGCATCATTTGCGGGGAGGGCGTGTCAGTGCCGATCCGCGTCGCGTTCGATTCGCTTGAGGAGCATAAGCGCCCGGCATCTGAGGATCCGCTGTTTTCCGAGCTGTGGCGCGAAACCGGCCATGAAGACGAGATTATCGCGCGGACCGTGAAGCGCTGGCGCGCACAGGGGCATTGAGCATCTGCCGTCGCGCGCCGCCGTTTTCGTCCGGGCTTGACGGTCTATTGAGTGTCCGGCCGCACGGCCAGCAGGCTCGACACGCGCGCCCTGAACTGCCTGAGCGCGTCGCCTGACAATTGCGCGACAGTCGTGAACGACACCGAGGCTGGATTTATCGCGGCACCATTGCGCCACAATTCGTAATGAAGATGGGCGCCGGTCGACAAGCCGGTTGAGCCGACCGCGCCAATGATCTGGCCTTGCGAAACCCGCGTTCCCGGGCGCACCAGAATGCGGCTCATATGGCCATAACCCGTTGCCAGGCCGCTGCCGTGCGTGAGCTTCACGAAATTGCCGTAGCCGGCGTTGCGACCGGCAAAGGAAACCACGCCGTCCATCGCGGCGCGGATTGGCGTGCCATAGGGGGCGCCGATATCGAGCCCCTTGTGCATGCGGACAAAGCCCAGGATCGGATGGCGACGAAAGCCAAATCCCGATGTCAGATGGCCCTGCACGGGCATGGTCATCAGCCCGCGCCGTTCGCCGACCCCTTTGGGATCGAGCCACTCACCGCGGCCGTCGCGTTCCCAGCGCACGAGCTGCAATTTTCGGCCGTCGTGTTCCAGCCCGGCAAACAGCAGCTGGCCGAGTCGTACTTCGCCCGTCGCCGCGCGAGCGCGCTCCACGATGATGTCAAACGCGTTGTCGGCTGACACGTCGCGGCCCACCGAGACTTTTTCGGCGATGGCGCGGATATAGGCCTCGACCGCCTTGGCCGGAGCGCCGGCGGCGCGGGCCGAGCGGTACAGGCTGGGGCCAACCAGGCCGCGGATGCGCAGGGGCGTGTTGTCGATGGCAATCGGCTGCGGATCGAGCGCGAGCCCGCTCCCCGCCCGATTGATTGACAGGTTGAGGTCGAACCGCGCGCGGAAATGCAGGCTTTCGAGTGGCCGCGGGTCAGCGCGAGAGGCGCGCCTGCCAAGCGTCAGCGCGAATTGCGTGCCGGGCTTGATCGACGATAGCGCAACTTCATTGCCGATAAGGCTTGCCACGCGGCCCGCCTCAGCGCGGGCGATACCAGCGCGTTCCAGCATGCCGGAGATGTCGTCGCCATTGCCAAGCGTTGCGGCTAGCTCGATAACCGGCCGCTCAGGGGTTTCGGCAAGTGGCCGCACAAGATCGTTTGCGGCAAGTCTGCGGCCGGAATTGGCGCCCCAGGCAAGCGGCGCGATGGAGAGGCTGCGCGTTTCTTCCCACGGTGCGCCGACGAGCGCGGGCGGCACGTCGCCAATAACCGTGCGGTGGAAGCCGGGGGAAAAATAGCAGGTGGCAGCGATGAGCGCCGCGCAGCTTGCGGCACCGCGATACCATTGCGCTGTGCCAATGCGGGCGCCAAGGTCCGGCGTCCAATCGATTGTTGCGGCGCGGGTCCGGGCACGATCAAGCCATCCGGCGGGCGCTGCCGATACACCTGCGCGACCAAAGGTCAGTGCTGCCGCGCCGCCGCCCTGCTCCAGACCCTGATCGCTGCGCAGAAACACTGCGGCTCCCGAAATACAGCCGCAATACCGTTGTGCGACGCTTTGTACGGGGTTGTGGGGGCGAGTCGTTAAAGTCAAATTAACCTGCCGCATCGGCGCCGCTGATTGCGCTGAAGCGTGGCGTGGAGGCGGCGAGCCGACTCGCGTTTCGGGAACCCGTTAAAATTAAAGGAGTCGCGGGCTTTTGATCGCCGAGGAGGTTGCGAAATCGCGTGGGCCGGACGATCTTGGGGATATGTCGGCGCGTACCTCCCCTTCCGGACAGTCGGTGGTCACTGCCGTTCTTGGGCCGACGAACACCGGCAAGACCCATCTGGCGATTGAGCGACTGTGCGGCCATTCCAGCGGGATGATCGGTTTTCCGCTCCGCCTGCTGGCGCGCGAGGTGTATGACCGGGTGGTCAAGCTGAAGGGCGCGGCCGAGGTTGCGCTCATCACGGGCGAGGAGAAGATCCTGCCGCCCCAGGCGCGGTGGTTCCTGTGCACCGCTGAAAGCATGCCGCTTGACCGCGAGGTGAGCTTTGTTGCGCTCGACGAGGCGCAACTGGGAGCCGATCGTGAGCGCGGGCATGTCTTTACCGACCGGCTGCTGCACGCGCGGGGTCGTAACGAGACGATGCTGCTGGGGTCCGAGGCGCTGCGGCCGGTGGTCAAGGCGCTGGTGCCCGACGCAGAAATCGTCAACCGGCCGCGCTTCTCGACACTCAGCTATGCCGGCGCGCGCAAATTGTCGCGCTTGCCCAAGCGCTCGGTCGTCGTCGCGTTTTCATCGGAGGAAGTGTACGCCGTCGCCGAGATGCTCCGGCGGCTGCGCGGCGGCGCGGCAGTGGTGATGGGCGCGCTGAGCCCGCGTACCCGCAACGCGCAGGTGGCGATGTTTCAGGCGGGCGATGTTGATTATCTGGTCGCGACCGACGCCATCGGCATGGGGCTCAACATGGACGTGGCGCATGTTGCCTTTGCGAGTCTGGGCAAGTTTGACGGGCATCGCCAGCGGCGGCTGACGGTGGCGGAGATGGCGCAGATTGCCGGGCGGGCCGGGCGCCACCAGCGCGACGGCACCTTTGGCGCGCTCACCGAAGAGGGGCCGGGCGCCTTCACCGTTGACGAAATTGCCGCGATCGAGGGGCATCGCTTCCCTCGACTCAACCAGTTGTGGTGGCGGCACGGCAACCCTTCAGAGGCGAGCATCGACGCGCTCATCGCTGACCTGGAGACAAAGCCCGATGACGAGGCGCTGCGCGCCGCGCCTGAAGCGCTTGATCTGGCGGTGCTGAAACGGCTGGCGGGCGAGGATTGGGTGCGGGATCGCGCTCGGTCGCCCGCCATGGTCAAGCGGCTATGGGCGGCGTGCGGCGTGCCCGATTTCCGAAGGCTCGGGCTTGATCCGCATGGCCGGTTCGTGGCGCGGCTGTTCGGCCATTTGTCAGAAGGTGCCGGGCATATCCCGCACGACTGGTTTGCAGCCGAGCTTGCCCGGCTTGATCATGTGACGGGCGACGTTGAGACGATCGCCGGGCGGATCGCGGGCGTACGCAGTTGGGCGTATATCGCGCACCGGGCAGACTGGCTGGCCGACCCTGCGCATTGGGCGGGTCGCACGGCAGCACTCGAAGAACGCCTGTCGGATGCGCTTCACGACCGGCTGACCCAGCGCTTTGTTGATCGGCGCACCACGCTGCTGATGCGCCAGATCGGGGTGAACGCAAGCGCGCTGCCCGTGACGATTGCGGCCGATGGCCAGGTGCTGGTCGAGGATCATGCGATAGGTCGGCTCGACGGGTTTCGGTTTACCGTGGCGGCTGATGCCAACGCCGCCGACAAGCGATTGCTGCTGGCGGCGGCCGAAAAGCGCCTGGCACGCGAACGGGCGCGGCGCGGCGCGGCGCTGAGCGATGCAGAGGATGCGGCGATCATGCTGGTTGCGCCTGCCGGCGAGGTACCGCACCTGGCGTGGCAAGGGCATAGTGTCGCAACGCTTGCCCGCGGCAAAACGATGGTCGCGCCCAAAATCACGCTCGATCGATCGCTTGACGTGCTGGCGCTGCTCCAGCGCGAGCAAATTGCCGCGCGGCTTGCCCGGTGGTTGGCTGACCATGTTGCCCGTCAAGTGCCGTCGCTTGCTGCAGCGGCGCGGCTGGCGAGCGACCCGGCCATGAGCGGCGCGGTGCGGCTGGTCGCAGCGGCGCTGCTTGCCGGCGCCGGTTTCGCCGCGCGCCTGCCGATCAGCGAGACGGTAGAAGCGCTGGACGGGGCCGAGCGCCAGCAGTTGCGGCGCGCAGGCTTCACGATTGGCGCGCTTGATCTGTTCGACGCGCGGCTGCTGCGCGCGCGGCCGGGCGCAGTACGACGGGCGCTGTTGGCGGCTTATGACGGCGGCGGCTTAGCGGCGGCGCCGCATCCCAGCGCGGTCGTGCTGGCCCGCACGGCGCCGGGCGCAACCGCCGTGCACGGGTTCCGGCAGATCGGGCAGCAGGGCGTGCGCATTGATCTGGTGGAGCGGCTGGCGCGCGCGGCCCATGACGGGCGCAAAGGCAAAATGCCATTTGCCCCGGACCCGGCGCTTGCCACCTCAATCGGTATAGCGCCTGAAACACTGTCACGGTTGATGGCGCAGCTGGGTTTCCGGCCGGCGCCTGCGCTGGAGGGGGTTGCGCGCTGGCGCTGGGCGGGGCGCGCGGCGCGGGTGGCATCCGCAGCGCCGGTTCGCGACAACGGCTTTGCGGCGCTCGCGATGCTCACTCGTCGCCATGGCTGATCTGCCAAACGCTGCGCGCGCCGCCATGCGGATCGATAAATTCCTGTGGTTCGCCCGCCTCGCCAAGACCCGCAGTGCGGCGCAGGCAATGGCGGAATCGGGCGCTATTCGGCTGGATGGTCGGCGCGTGGAGCGCGCGCACCAGCCAGTCCGGATCGGCTCCGTACTGACACTCATGCTGGGTAACGCAGTCCGCGTGTTGCGGGTCGAAGGCCTGCCGAGGCGGCGCGGCCCGGCGCCAGAAGCGGCCACGCTCACGACCGAGCTTGCAAACCCCAGTTGACGCGCTGGCGGCGGGCGCATAGCAGATGCACGACAGCTATTTCGGGGAGTGAACCGAGCATGACCTACGTCGTCACTGACGCCTGTATCCGTTGTAAATACATGGATTGTGTCGAGGTGTGCCCGGTCGACTGCTTCTATGAGGGCGAGAATATGCTGGTCATCAACCCCAGCGAGTGCATCGATTGTGGTGTCTGCGAGCCGGAATGCCCCGCCGAGGCGATTTTGCCCGATACCGAGAACGGTCTCGAAAAATGGCTCGAGCTGAACAACAGTTTCTCGGCGCAGTGGCCCAACATCACGCGCAAGCGCGAGAGCCCCGCCGATGCCGACGAGTTCAAGGGACAGGACGGCAAGTTCGATAAATACTTCTCCGCTGAACCGGGCGAGGGCGACTAAGCCAGCAGCGAGGGTGCCCTTTGGGGAGGGGTGCCAAAACGACCGACGCGCATCAAGCGATGCTCATTATGGGCGTCGGCAGCATTTACGCGCGCGAAGTTGGACTGGTAATATTATTACGACTATGTTAAAAGCGTTGGACGGAAGCGACATGAAACGCTTCCGACCCGGAGACGCATTATACATCACCCCGATCGCCTAGGCCCTTTGATGTTGGCTGGTGGCGCTTTCCCCATCGGGGTTTTTGACCACAGAAAGGTTCAACAGAATGGCTGCCAAGGCGCTGTCCTTCGACGTCGGTGACTATGTTGTTTACCCAAAGCACGGCGTTGGCCGTGTAATCGAGCTTCAACGCCAGGAAATCGCCGGCATGCAGCTTGAGCTGTATGTGCTGCGTTTCGAAAAAGAACGCATGACCCTGCGCGTGCCGACCAACAAGGCGGAAAGTGTTGGCATGCGCAAGCTGTCGTCGGACAAGACCTTGAGAGAAGCGCTCGATACGCTCAAGGGCAAACCCCGCGTGAAGCGGACTATGTGGTCGCGCCGTGCGCAGGAATATGAAGGCAAGATCAATTCTGGCGACTTGGTGTCGATCGCCGAAGTGGTGCGCGACTTGTTCCGCGCGGACGATCAGCCCGAGCAAAGCTATTCAGAACGGCAGATTTTCGAGGCAGCGACCAGCCGCCTCGCGCGCGAACTTGCCGCGATGGAAGAAGTTGACGAGCCGACTGCACAGGAGAAGATACTCGACATCCTTCGCGCGGCGGCAGCGATCTACAATAAGGAAAAGGAAACGGCCTGATCGGGTCCGTTTCGAGGCCTTGTTAATGTGCAAAAAAGGGCGGCCCGGCGGGCCGCCCTTTTTGGTTGGCGGGTGCTGTGAAGTGTGTTATAGTGCTAACACAGAATTTGGAGAGCGAAATGGCAAAATGGTTGTTGATGGCGGCGCTGCCGCTGGCGGCGTGTTCGGCAAGTGCAACGGGCGGCGCCAATCCCACCGGGACCGGCGGCGTGCGCCAATTCGCGGTCGCCGATTTTACAGGCGTTAGCCTGCGCGGGTCGGATGATGTCGACGTGCGCGTCGGGCCGGCATTTTCGGTGCGCGCCGAGGGGCCGCCTGAGGTTTTGGACAAGCTCGAGATCGATCGGCGGGGCGATATGCTCGTCGTCGGGCGCAAGCGCGGCGACTGGAGAAGTTGGAACGATTCGGGCCATGTGCGCGTGTTCGTTACGATGCCGCGGATCGCTCGCGCCAGCCTCGGCGGATCAGGCAACATGTCGATTGACCAGGCCGAGGGTCAGTCGTTCGACGCGGCGATTGGCGGCTCGGGTAATATACGTATTGGCAAGCTGACCGCGCAAACTGCCGAATTTTCGGTGGCTGGCTCGGGCAACCTTTCGGCGAGCGGTTCCGCCGACAAGCTCGACGCCTCGATTGCTGGCTCGGGCGATATTGACGCGGCCGGGCTGCGGGTGCGCGCCGCCGAGGTGTCGATTGCCGGCTCAGGCGATTTGCGGGCATCCGTCAATGGCGATGCGTCGGTCTCGCTGGTCGGGTCCGGCGATGTTGATCTGGGCCCCAATGCACGGTGCACCACGCGCAAGGTCGGGTCGGGCGAGGTGCGCTGCGGCAAGTGACACGCACCGGCTTGCGCCGGGGCTTGTGTGTGCACCGCTAAGGTGCGAGCAATACGCATGATCCGGCCCGCTGCACTGTTGTTCGCGCTGTTCTCGCTGTTACTGGCGAGCGCCGCCAATGCCGATGACCGGAGCTATTCGGTCTCCAGCTTTGAACGGATCCGGATCGAAGGGCCGTTTGACGTCAGGCTGCAAACGGGCAAAGCGCCAAGTGGCCGTGTGGTCAGCGACACCCGTACGCTTGATTTGCTGGACCTGCATATCGACGGCACCACGCTGGTCGTGCGGTTGAACGGCAAGGGCTGGGCCGAAGCGCCGGCGGCCCGGTCGGTTGCGCCCGTGCTTACGCTGACCACGCTCCAGCTGCGCTCGGCCGTGGTGAATGCCGGGGGGCGGCTGACACTGGCAGGCGCGCGCGCGCCGCGGGTTGATCTTGCGGTTAATGGCAGCGGCGCCATCGTTGCAAGCGCGCTCGACGCTGATGACGTGCGCGCGACCATCATTGGCACCGGGACGATATCGGTCACCGGGCGCGCCGGGCAAGCGCAGCTGCTGACTAACGGCTCGGGGCGGATCGCGGCCGAGGGGCTTGCCGCCGGTGATCTGGTCGTGCGGGTCGACGGCACGGGCGAGACGAACGCCCGGGCGCGGTACACGGCCCGGGTGACAACCAATGGGCTTGGCCGTGTAACGGTTGCGGGCAATCCAAAGTGTGACGTGCGGGCGCTGGCGGGTGGCCCCATCATTTGCGGCAAAAACTAGCGCGCGACGAGCGACAGCCGTGACGCCTGGCCTATAGCAGACCGAGCGCCGCCAGCTTGCCGTGGAGTGCGCCTGGCAGTACCTCTCCCTCTGCCATCCCTTCGGCCCAATCCATGGGCGCATCGGCATCGTCGAGATAGCGCCACCCCTGATGCGCACGCTTGGGCTGCGGGCGCACCCGAACGAGCGGTCCGCCAAGCACAATCGCGGTGCGGCCGCCCTCTGCTTCACCGAACGCCGTAATTGGTGACCGGGCAACCAGCTGATGCTTCAAAATCCAGAACAGCGAGCCCTGCCCCGCAATTTCTGCCTGGCGCTTGGGCAGATAGCGCGTGGTCAGCGCCAGCGCGCCTTCGGCCAGGCGAAGCGCCAGCCGCTCCTCCAGATGGTCAAGGCTGGTGATGCCGAACGCGACTTTGGTAAGATGGAGCGCCATTGGCCAGCGATGTGGCGTTTCGAGCGCACCCGTCAAGTCGCGCCGCGCCGGCTACCCGGCAAGACCCCACAAGGCGGCAAGCCCCAGGAACGAAAAGAACCCCATCACGTCGGTCATCATAGTGACAAATACCGCGGACGAAACCGCCGGATCGACCCCAGCGCGCTCCAGCGTAACCGGCACCAGCACGCCCGACAGGCCAGCGACGAGATTGTTGATGACCATGGCCAGCGCAATCACGAGCGCCAGATCGGCATTGCCAAAGGCCAGAAAGGTGCCAAGGCCCACCAGCGTGCCGAGCATCGCGCCATTGGCGGCCGCAATGCGGAATTCGCGCAGGATCATCCGCTGCGTGTTCGAACTGGTGAGCTGGTTGGTCGCCAGCGCGCGCACCACGACGGCCAGCGTTTGCGTCCCCGCATTGCCCCCCATGCCCGACACGATCGGCATTAACACCGCCAGCAGCGCCAGCCTTGCGATCTCCCCTTGAAACAGCCCGACCACCGACGCCGCGAGCATGGCGGTGCCCAGGTTCACGACCAGCCACGTGATTCGCGTGCGTACGGTGAGCACGATGGGCTCGTTAATGTCGCCTTCGCCGGCGCCTGACAGTCGCAGAATGTCCTCGCCAGCTTCTTGGCTGATGATGTGCACCACATCATCGACGGTGATCATGCCGACCAGCCGCCCGCTGGCATCGACGACGGCGGCGGAGATAAGCGCATATTTCTGGAAGCGCAGCGCGACTTCCTCCTGGTCCATATCTGCCGGGATCAGCGTCTGCTCGCGTTTCATCACGTCGCTGACGGGGATCGCGCGCGGTGTCCGCATGATCCAGGATAGCTGGCAGGCGCCGACTGGCTTGTGGCCGGGGTCCACCACGAAAATTTCCCAGAAATCCGTGGTCAGATCATCATTGCCTCGCAAATAATCCAGTACATCGCCGACGGACCAATGCTCGGGCACCGCAATCAGCTCGCGCTGCATCAGGCGCCCGGCGGTCTCTTCCGGGTAGGACAGTGCTTCCTCAATCGCGGCGCGGTCATCGGGGTCAAGCGCGCGCAGCACGGCGCGCTGATCGTCCTCCTCCATGTCCTCGATGATGGCGACAGCGTCATCGGTATCGAGTTCAGAGGCAATGTCGGCGATCTGCGACGGGTCAAGCGCGTCGATCAGGGCTTCGCGGACATAGTCGTTCATCTCCGCAAACACATCGCCGTCGAGCAGATCGGTGATGGCGGTGGCGAGATCGGCGCGCTGATCGGCCGGCGTCAGTTCGAACAGGTCGGCGATATCAGCGGGGTGCAGCGGTTCGACCAGCGCGCGCGCCGCCTCGGCATCGCCCCCATCGACGGCATTTAGCACAGCGCTTACGAATTCGGGCTTCAGCCGGTCATCTTCGTCGAGCTGGGTTGCGTCCACCTCAGGCGGGGTCGGGTCGCTCTCGCTCATTGATCGACCTCCCTCGATGCGCGGCTGGCGTCTGCTCTAGCCAGCCCGGCTGCCAAAGCCAATGTTGGTTTGCATGCGCGTGCGGCGCAAGCTAGGGCCACCCCCAAGATTTTTGCGCGATACCTTGGAGGAGCCGACCATGGCCGACAGTTTTGAAACCCTGACCCTCACGCTAGAAGGCGGTGACGTGACGATCCGCCTGCGCCCGGACCTTGCGCCCGGCCATGTCGCGCGAATCACGTCCCTCTCGAACGCCGGATTTTATGATGGTGTTGTGTTCCACCGCGTGATCCCCGGCTTCATGGCGCAGGGCGGCGATCCGACTGGCACTGGCATGGGCGGGTCGAAAGAAGCCGACATCGCGGCCGAGTTCAGCCGCGAGCCGCATGTTCGCGGCGTGTGTTCGATGGCGCGCAGCTCGAACCCGAACAGCGCCAACAGCCAGTTCTTCATTTGCTTTGATGATGCGCGCTTTCTGGACGGGCAATATACCGTGTGGGGCGAAGTCACCGACGGCATGGAGCATGTTGACGCCCTGCCGGTCGGCGAGCCGCCCAAGGCGCCGGGCAAAATCGTGTCCGCGCGCGCGCGCTGAGCGGCCGGGTTACGCCCGGGGCGCCTCAAGCGCCTCGATCAGCCAGTCGTGGAACATCTTTACCGGGCGCTGCTGCATCGCGCGCGCCCGGCAAACAAACCAGTAGCTGTACGGGCTCTCGACCGTAATATCGAACAGCCGGGCGAGCCGCGGGTCGTGCGCGTCGGCATAATGGCTTTCGTGCATGAACGCGACGCCGAGCCCTTGCGCGACCGCTTCCAGCATGAGCGCGCCGGAGTCGAAATGGTCGATGGCAAGTGGCTCTAGCTCGCCAAGCCCGGCAGCGGCGCGCCACGCGACAAACGTGTCGGGCATATCGCGGTGGACCAGCGCCGTGAGTTGCGCCAGCTGCGCTGGGTCAGTGACCGGATTTGGTCCATCAACCATGGCGCGCGACCCGATGACATAGACCGAGTTGCGATCGAGCCGCCGTGCATAGAGGATCGGGTCGATGTCGCGGGCGAGCACAATCGCGGCATCGAGCCCTTCGCCAAGCCGCGTAACCCCGTGCCCGCCGGTATCGATGTCGAGGTGCAGTTCCGGGTGGCGCACGCGCAGCGCGCCGAGTTTGGGGAACAGCCGCTGTGACGCGAATAATGGCAATACGCCAAGCCGGAGGCGCAGCACATCGGTCGCGCTGGTCATCGCTTCCACGGCGTCCGACAGCATATCGAGCGCGGGGACGATCTGCGCGATCAGCCGCTCGCCATCGGCATTAAGTTGCATCGCTTGATGGCGCCGGTCAAATAAGCTGCGGCCAATGGCACGTTCCATCGCCTGGACGCGGCGGCTGAGCGCGGGCGCCGACAGCGCAAGTTCTTCAGCGGCCGCCTTTACCGATCCGAGTCGCGCCACCTGAACAAAAGCCTCGATGGCGGTAAGCGGCGGCAACCTGCGCATTCAACCCCAGTCCTTTGTTGTGCGATGCGTCATTTCGGCTAAGTTTCCAGCACCATAACAACCGCGGCTTTTGCTGACTAGTGGAGTGCAAAATTTGCATGCCTTGTTATTTCTTTCGCACTTGCACAAATTTTTGCCGCACTGCACATAAGGGGTGCCTTTCAGGCATCCTCTCCTAAAACTTTCAAGGCCGGTCCCGTTCGGGGCCGGCTCTTTTTTTTGTGCTCGACCTTAAATTTCCGAGCTTGGGTCAGCCGGGTGAACGGGCGAATCGACAAGCCGACGCCCCGCATAGCCAAGCATCAGGACGAGCGCTGCGGCAGCAGTGAGATAGGGCAGTGGCTTGTACAGCTCATAGAGCGCGACGCCAATCGACGGGCCAAGGACGAACGACGCGCCGTTCACTGAAGTTACCTTGCCCGCGACCGAGCCTTGCGCGGCTGACCCAACCGCAAGCGAGGCGCCCGCCGTAAAGCCCGGTCGCGTGAACCCAAAGCCAAGCGAGGCAAGCGCATAGGCAAGGGCAATGCCATAAAGCGACGTCGCGATGCCGGTAAGGGCAGTACCCAGCGCGGCGAGCACCAGCCCGCTCAGCACCAGCCTGCGCGGCGACAGGTTGAGCAGCGGGATGATCCCCCACTGCGCGAGCAGCGCCGACCCTGCGCCCATGATGAGCACCAGCCCGGTTGGTTGCAGTGCCTGGATTGGCGCCAGGTCAAGCCGGTCGATCACGAGGAACCCAATCGCCTGGCCCGTCATCGCTTGCGCGTGGCCCATGATGAGCCCGGCGACCATCCACCCCTTTATCCGCGCATCGAAATAGCCAACCTGTTCGGAACCGCGCGCGGTCGCCGCCGTCACGCTCGCGCCAGAGCTTTGGCCGCCAATCGATGGGTAAGCGGTCGCCGCGCCGTGCCCGTGTGGCATCACCCCGTCATTCACGAGCAGCCGCTGGACCGTGACGAGCACACCAAGCCCAAACAGCGCAAACACAAAGGCCGGGCCCGCCAGCCCGATGGTAATTCCGCCAATTGCGCCGAGGATGAGGTAGGGTGCAATCGCCGGGCCGAGAATCGTGCCCAGCCCGAACGCAGAAGCGAGCAAGGTGAGCGCCTTGGTTCGCTCTTCGCGCGTCGTGCGCCCGGCGACCAGCGCCTGCACCGCCGGCGGGGCGGCAGCGCCGAACACGCCATAAATCAACCGCCCGCCGATAAACGCAAGAAACGCCGCCGGACCCGATATCCAGCCATTGATGCCCGCCAGCAACATCATGCCGCACAGCGACAGCGACACGACAAAGCCGCCAACCCCCAGCAGGATCATCGCGCGGCGCCCCTGCCGGTCGGACCGCTTTGCCCAGAACGGTGCGGCAATGACCCACAATAATGCTGAAACCGAAAATGCCGCCGCGACCCCGCTATCTGCGACATGCAGCGAGCGTCCAAGCGCGGGCAGCACCGATTGCAGCGCGGTATTGCCAGCCGCAATCGTCAGCATCACCGTGAACAACAGGGCGAAATCGCGGTTGAAGGCGGGGACCGTCTTCACGCCGCGGCACCACCACCTGAGTCATTGGCCCGCGCCCAGGCATAGGACCGGCCGACTTCGGCCACGACCACCTCATAACGCTCATACCAGCGCGCACGGCCAGCATCGCGGATTGCCGTGTGGTCGGGCTGGTCGCGCCAGGCAATCGCGCTTGCCTCGTCGGCCCAATAGCTGAGCGTAATGCCAAGGCCGTCTGGCCCGCGCGCGCTTTCAAACCCGCAATAGCCCGGCTGCTGTGCGGCGAGTTCCTCCATTGCGGCGGCCGCCTTGCCATAGCCCGCTTCGTCGGCAGCAGTGCGCACCGACAGAAAAATCACCGCGGTTTGCCCGGTTCGGTCCCCCATGCCGCTCGATTAGGCGGTTTGGGGCGGGGCGCAACCCCTGTTCGCGCCAACCCGGCCCGACGATTCGCCGCGGTTTTCTTGACTCGCGGTTCAGCGCCCCCTACTGCCGCGCTCTTTCCCTATTCACAAAGGTGGCGTTGGCATGGCGCGCGTGACAGTCGAGGATTGCGTCGACAAAATTCCCAACCGGTTCGACCTGGTGCTGTTTGCAGCCCAGCGTGCCCGGCAGATTTCCGGCGGCGCCGACCTTACCATTGATCGTGACCGCGACAAGAACCCGGTCGTTGCGCTGCGCGAAATCGCCGAGGAAACGGTGCGCCCGGCGCATTTGAAGGAAGCGGCGATCCAGAATTTGCAGCGCGTTCAGGTTGATGACGAGGATGCGCCCGACGAACTCGGCACGCTGTCGGCGTCGGCAGAGGCGCTGCGGCTCACGGCTGCTGCCCCGCCGCGCAACCAGAATCTGGGTAGCGATTACGAGGGCTGAGCAAGGATTTTGGCGCCGGCAGCCCGATATCGGCGCTACTCTCCAGAAGGCAAGGCTGGCGCGACTCGCCCCTTGAAACCTTGCGCGACGACATACCATTCCGACGAATCCTTGCGGCTCGCGGGCGGTTTGGCGTGTTTGACGGCTGAGAAGTTGCGCTTTAGCTCGCTCACCAGCGCGCTGTCCGCGCCGCCCGCCAGCACTTTTGCGACGAACGCCCCGCCAGGCTGGAGCACGTCATAGGCAAAAGCGGCCGCCGTTTCGACTAGTCCCATCGTCCGCAAATGGTCGGTCTGGGTGTGGCCCACGGTGTTGGCCGCCATGTCCGACAAGATGAGGTCGGGGGCGCCGCCAAGTGCCTCGACCAGCAGCTCGGGTGCTCGGTCACTCGTGAAATCGAGCTGGTAAATGGTGACGCCCTCGATAGGGTCGACCGGCAACAGGTCAATGCCGACAATCGCCGCCTTGGGCGCCAGTTTGCGGACCACCTGGCTCCAGCCGCCCGGCGCAATCCCCAGATCCACCACCCGGCGCGCGGTTTTCAAGAAATGAAAGCGCTCGTCGAGTTCTAGCAGCTTGTAGGCGGCCCGGCTGCGATAACCCTCGGCTTTCGCGCGGCGCACATAGGGATCGTTCAGCTGCCGCTCGAGCCAACGGTTGGATTGCGGCGTTCGGCCGCGTGACGTTTTTACGCGGGTACGCCCGCCCGATCCGCCGCGGCTCATGCCCTGTGTCCACTCATGCCCGGTGTCCACTCATGCTGCGCCTGCGCGCATCAGCCGCCGCAAAATCCCCTCGCGAATGCCGCGATCGGCCACCCCCAGCCGCTCAGCCGGCCACAGATCGAGGATCGTCTCCAAGATCGCGCAGCCCGCCACCACCAGATCGGCGCGCTCGGTGCCGATACAGGGAAGCAGCGCGCGCTCGTCGATGGATTTACCCGCAAGGTCTGCGCTGATCCGGCGCATTGCCTCGGCCGGCACGATCAGCCCGTCGACAGCGGCCCGGTCATAGCGTTCAAGCGCCAGATGCACGCTCGCAAGCGTTGTCACCGTGCCACTCGTTCCCAGCAGCCTTGGGCACGCGATACCCTTTGGCAGCCGTGCCGCGAAATCGGCGAAGCTCTCGGCCACCAGGCGCCGCATCTCCGCATAGGCCGCCGTGCGCCCGGTGGCGCTGTTGGCTGTCGTGATGCTTTCAGTCAGCGACACGACACCCCAGGGCGCGCTGTGCCAGTCGAGCACGCGCGGCACCGGGCTGCGCGTGTCGATCAGCACCAGCTCGGTCGATCCGCCGCCAATGTCGAACACCAGCGCCGGGTCGTCGCCCGGCTCGATCAGGATGTGGCAACCAAGCACCGCCAGACGCGCTTCTTCTTCCGCCGTTATAATGTCGAGCGCGATGCCGGTTTCCCGATAGGCGCGATCGATGAATGCAGCGCCGTTGCTTGCCCGGCGGCACGCCTCGGTCGCCACCGAGCGCGACAAGGCAACATTGCGGCGGCGGAGCTTTTCGGCGCAGATGCTGAGGGCCGCGAGCGTGCGGTCAATCGCTGCGTCGCTCAGGCGCCCGGTCGCCGCCAGCCCCTCACCCAGCCGAACGATCCGCGAAAACGCGTCGACGACCGTGAACCCTGTTGGGCTCGGGCGCGCGATCAACAGCCGGCAATTGTTGGTACCAAGATCAAGCGCTGCGTAATGGCGCACGTCGGGAAAGCGCCCCCGCGCCGGGTTGGTCGCTGCCGAACGGGCCTGGCCTGCGCCACGCCGGTACGGCATCTGGGCGGAAGAATCCCCCATGCCGTGATTGCCTTTATGTTCGCCAGCAATGGATTTCTTAACCCATTGCCAGTACTTGCAGCCTTGATAGCGCAGGTGGGGCGTGCTCACAAGGCGTGCCCCCATGCTGACTGTCAGATGCTGGTG
Source organism: Sphingomonas sp. (assembly GCA_046155125.1). Taxonomy (GTDB): domain Bacteria; phylum Pseudomonadota; class Alphaproteobacteria; order Sphingomonadales; family Sphingomonadaceae; genus Sphingomonas. The sequence goes on from JBJXEC010000034.1 coordinate 17,935, forward strand.
ACGCGTTGACAGGCAAACCCATGGCGCTTATCCCGCCGCCGATAATGCCCCGTCGTCTAAAGGTAAGACTACGGACTCTGACTCCGTTAATTGAGGTTCGAATCCTCACGGGGCATCCAGCTTTTCGGGTCGTCGGTCAGAAGCGGCCAGCTAGCGCTTGCGCACGAACTCCGCGCGCAGCACCAGCCCCTTGATACCGTCATATTTGCAGTCGATTTCCTGCGCGTCGCCGGTCAGGCGGATGGATTTGATGAGCGTGCCGCGCTTCAGCGTTTGCCCGGCGCCCTTCACTGTCAAATCCTTGATGAGCGTCACCTGATCGCCATTGGCGAGCAGATTGCCGACGGCGTCGCGCACCTCCATGCCGACATCGCCGGTGATGGGCGTCGCAGCGCCGGCATCGGCCGCGCTGATCCATTCGCCGCTCGCCTCGTCATAAACGAAGCTGTCATCGTCGCCCATGTCGCTTCCTCCGTTATCAGCTTTTGAGCGTTACCATGCTGACCGGCTTGTCCTTGGTTGATGGGTTAGAAGCATTTTGCTTCGGCGCCTTTTCGGCCTTGGGCTTGCGGACTTCGCGGTTCGACTTTTTCTGGCTTTTGGCCATGACGGTTCCAATCAGGGGCGGAAGCGCCCCGCGCCTGCTCTAGACCCAAGCGAGGTCCGTGGCGCGCTTTTTCGTCTGGCCGCCGCGACGGGGCCCGCATGCAAGAAAATTCTGTCCTACACGTTCTTTTTATGTTCCAAGCTGGTCAATGATTGATGTTGCCCCGCTCGCCCGGCTTGGCCGCTTGCTTGATCGCCTGACCGGATCGGTTGCCCCCGCGCGCAGCGTGCTTGGCGCGGCTGTACTGGCGGGGCTGGCCCTTGCTGCTGTGTGGTTTGTCGTCCTTCGCCCGCGCCAGCTCGCCACCCAGGCCGCAACCGCCAAGATCGAGGCGGCGCAGTCGGCGGCCACGGCCGGTGCGGCCCGCGACACCATCACCATCCAGCGCGACCATGACCGCGAGGTCGAGCGCATCCGCATCATCACCAGGGAGGGCGAACATGCCGTCACATCTGCGCCGGGGGCTGGCGACCAAAGCCCCGCTGTTGCTGCTGCCCTGCGCGCTGCTGTGTGCGTGCACGCCAGCTATCGTGCTGACCCCGCCTGCCATTCCGTGCCGCGAGATCGTGGCGGCAACCGGGATGCTGGAGCCGACGCCGGGGGCGGCACTCCCCGCCAATGACACGGTCGGCGAGATTGCCGCGTTCGGTGTGCGCCAGACGGGCCAGGTCGATAAGGCCAATGCCGACAAGGCGGGCGTCGCGCGCATTTTGCAGGTGTGTGACGAGTGGCGCGACCATGCCGCAAAGGCGGTCAAACGACGCCGCATTTTGGGTATGTTCTAACGGTTGCGCGCTCGCGCGCTCGGCGCCGCGCGTGATAGCATGATCGAATAATCAAAGGAGAGCTGAGCATGGCAACGAACCAAACACGCGTGGTACGGGCAGGAGTAGCGGCAGTGGCGCTTGCGGTTGCGCTGGTGGCCGTGCCGGGTGCAGCGAAAGCGCCCGCGCAGCTTGGTGGCGTGCTAGGCGGGGCAGGCGTTGGCGGGCCGGTAACCCGGCTGCTCGGCGGTGCGTCTGACAAGGCGCTCGACAAGCTTGCCGTGCCGGGCACTTTTTATGCCGATACCGCGATCCGCATTCTGCTGCCGGGCCCGGGTGGCAAGGCGTTTTCGTCAGTGGTCAACGCAGCGGACAAGCTGGGCGTGACGGCGGGGCTGACTCGCAGCCTGAACGACGCGGCAGGGCTGGCGGCAAAAGAGGCCAAGCCCGTGTTCCACGCGGCGATTGACGGGCTGACGCTGCAGGACGTGCCAGGGATTGCGACTCAGCGTGACGGCGCCACGCAATATTTGCAGCGGACCTCGGGCGAGGTACTGCGCGGCAAGATGCGCCCTCTGTTCGAGGCAGCGCTTACCAAGGTTGGCGCGTTCAAACAGCTTGACCGGTTGCCCAAGCTCAACACCGGGTCGCTGGGGCAGCTTGGCCAATTGGGGTCGCTCGGCAAGCTTGGCGGCTTTACGCTTAACCGCGACACGCTGACCGACAGTGTGACCGACCAGGCGATGAAGGGCATCTACACCTATATGGCCAAGGAGGAAGCTGGCCTTCGCGCAAACCCGCTGGGCGCTGCAAAAGACGTGCTGGGCGGGATTTTGAAGTAGCAGGCCGCGCGGCCAGAAAATTTCGGCAGACAACAATCGGCCCCAGTTTGCGCGCCGCAAGGCC
>JBJXEC010000035.1:0-11278 GCA_046155125.1 Sphingomonas sp.
GCGCAAAACAGCATCGCCGATTCCGCCTCGTGAAAGCGCAGCAGGTTTACGACAGCATTCTCGATGTCGGAAGGCGCCACCGTCACTGCCTGATACGTGATGTCGCCATGCCCGCGGTCTTCGCCAACCGTCGAAAGGCGCAATGCGTCGCGCTGATAGCGCTTGGCGAGCGCGATGATCGGCTTGGGGATAGTGGCGGAGAACAGCAAGGTGCGGCGTTCACCCGGCGTTGCGTCCAGAATCTCTTCCAGATCTTCGCGAAAGCCCATGTCGAGCATTTCGTCCGCCTCATCAAGCACGGCGACCTTCAACGCACGCAGGTCAAGCGAACCGCGTTCCAGATGGTCACGCAACCGCCCCGGCGTGCCCACGACAATATGCGCGCCTTGCGACAGCGTGCGGCGCTCCTTGGCGGCATCCATGCCGCCCACACAGGTCGCGATTTTCACGCCCGCCGCCGCATATAGCCACCGCAGTTCGGTGCTAACCTGCAAGGCAAGCTCGCGGGTGGGGGCGATGGCGAGCGCGAGCGGCGCGCGCAGCAACGGCTGTTGCCCGGCCTGAGTGAGGATATCGGTCGCCATCGCCAGACCAAAAGCAACGGTTTTGCCAGAGCCGGTCTGCGCCGAGACGATCAAGTCCCGGCCAATAGCTTCAGGCTCCAGAACAGCGGCCTGAACCGGGGTGGGAGCGGTATAGCCGCGCGCGGCGAGCGCTTCCGACAGAAGCGGGGGGAGCGAAGTAAAGGGCATGAACGTCCAATTGGGTGCGCCGCGTTGTGTGCGCGGCTGGGCTGGCCACGACATCATCATCGGGCGAGCGTGGTGCCGATGCGCCTTTCGCGCGCTCGCGTCAAGCCAGCGCGCGCATTTGGTACTTCCAGATGATGCCCGCAATGCCTTACGATCGGGGTCGGTAGCCGGCGGAGACGCACATGATCTACATCCTGCTCAACATTTACCCGATTGCTGCGAGTGTGCTGGCGGGGCTCGTCCTCGGGGCGGTGTACTATCGTGTAAGCGGACAGGTAGCTCGAACGCCCGCGCCGGGTGTCATCGCGCTGGCGGTGCTTGCGGAATTCTGGCTGGCCGCAATTCTTGCCGGCGCGTTGATCCTCGCCCCGCCAAAGGCCGATCCCTGGGTGATGGCCGTGGCAAGCGCGGCGGTCATCTGGGCCGGGTTCGTGCTGCCATCCGTCGCTGCGACCCTCGCTTATCGCGCGGTGCGGCCGCGCTTCATTCTGGTCGATTGCGGCTATTGGCTTGTCGTCATGCTTGTGCAGGCAACTGTCATGAAGCTCATTGGGCTGGTGCCGCCCCCCGCCTGAGACTTGGCCCAAAACAAGCGGGCTGCGACCGTAATGAATCGCAGCCCATGAGGAACCTTGCGGCCTCAGTCAGAACTTTGCCCGCACGCCGAGCGAAAACCGCCGCTCCGAAAGGGCATAGCCGTTCAGCGCGACCGGCCCGATCTGGCTGAACTCGACCTTGGCCGAATTGACTGGCAGGACGTTCGTTAGCTGGAACTGAAGCGCGACGCGCTTGGTTACGTCAACACCAACCTGCATGTCGAGCTGCGGCCTGAGCTGCTGCCGATAAAGCTCGGGCGGCCTTCGCAAAATTCGAACACGGCCCTGTGGCGGTAATTATAGGCGATGCGGCCAGAGAATCTGCCTTTTTTCGTACAGCCCGACAAGGTTGTCGCTGTTGCGCGAGGTGGCAACGAGCGCAAAGCCGTTGCTGTCGACGGCGTCCGAGAAAGTGTAGTTGGCGATGGTGCCCGTGCCATCAAAGGGTGCCGGCAGAAAGTCGAAACTGCTGAATGCCAACTTCAAAACCCCTGATCCGTGCGGGCGCGACGTTGTCGGGCCGGGTCCGCTGGAGCGCCGTCGCCGTGCTGTTTGCCGCGACCGCCATCAACTATGTTGATCGCCAGATGATCGGCGTGCTGAAGCCCACGCTCTCAGCGGAGATGCGATGGACCGAAGTTGATTTCGCCAATATCGTGTTCTGGTTTCAGGTCGCTTATGCGATCGGTTATGTCGGGCTTGGGCGCATCGTCGACGTGGTTGGCGCACGCACGGGATATTTCCTAGCGATCGTCATCTGGACGATCAGCCATATGGCGCACGGGCTGGCCTCGTCGGTCACGCAGTTCGCGTTGGCCCGTTTTGACCTGGGGATTGGCGAGTCGGGCAACTTCCCGGCCGGCATCCGCGCGGTGACGGACTGGTTTCCGCACCGCGAACGGGCCTTTGCCATCGGACTTTTCAACGCTGGCGCCAATATCGGCGCGATTATCACGCCGTTGCTGGTGTTATGGTTCGACTGGCGTGCAGCGTTTTACGGTACGGGCATTTTCGGCATCATCTGGCTCTTCGCTTAGTGTGTGCTGTATCGCCACCCGTCGGAGCACCGGGGCGTTAGCCTTGCCGAGCGCGCCTGGATTGAGCAGGACCCGGCTGATCCGGTCGTGCCGCTCAGCTGGAGCAAGGTCGCGAGCAAGCGTGAAACCTGCGCCTATGCGCTTGGCAAGTTCTTTGTCGATCAGGCGTGGTGGTTCTGTCTGCTCTGGCTGCCGGGCTGTCTTTTCGAGCGATATCATATGGACCTCAAGACCTTCGGGCTGCCGCTTGCGGCGATTTATCTTCTGTCCGATGGCGGCAGCATTGCTGGCGGCTGGCTCTCGTCGCGCCTGCCTAAAGCGGGGTGGACCCCGAACGCCGTGCGCAAGACGACGATGCTGATTTGCGCGTTCTGCGTCGTCCCCATCTATTTTGCGCAGAGCGTAGACAATGTTTGGATGGCGGCGCTCGTCATTGGCCTGGTCAAGGCGGCGCATCAGGCGTTTTCGGCCAATCTCTATACGCTGCCGTCGGACATTTTCCCGCGTGCCGCTGTCGGATCAGTTGTGGGTATTGGCGATACGGTCGGCGCAATCGGTGGCATGTTTATGGCCAAGTTCACTGGCTATATCCTGGACTCGACAGGCGGCAACGACCAGATTTTGTTCGCCCTGTGTGCCAGCACCTATTTCGTCGCGCTGCTGGCCGTGCATATCCTGAGCCCAAGGCTCGCGCGGGCCGAGGTCTAACCATGCAGATTATACTGCGCGGTGCCGCCCGCCCGGCAGGCGGCGATGGCGCGAGACAAGTTGCAATGCGCTCGCTATGGGCGTGCACTTGGCGATGGGCTTGGCTGCAAGGAGTGGGTTGCGATGCGTTATATGGCGATGCTGGTGATCGGGACATTGACGGTTGCCGGTGCGCCGGTGCTGGCCGGGCCAACGGCCTGGACCCCGGTTCGTGATCGCAAACCGGCTTTGGAAGCGTTGCTGGCGAAGGGCGTGAAATCCGGCAAGCTCCAGAGCTTCGAGCCACGGCGCGCGCGCGATCTGTATGACGACATTTCCCGTCGGGAACGGCGCTATGAAGCGAACCCGCCGGGGCTTACGCTCACCGAGAAGCGCAATCTCGATTTCCGCTTCAACGGCCTGATGGACGAGCTGCGCAAGAAGGTCGGCAACTAGGCGCACGCCAGGTCTGGCCACGGAGCCATCGGAGAGCCTGACCGGGGGTTCGACACCAACCCCGAAGGGAGTTGCCCAAGCCCGCGGCTATGCTATCTCTCGCGCGGATAATAATAATTCGTCGCCGGAGACATGCTGATGCGCGCTGCCATTCTTGCCCTTGTTGTTGCAACGCTGGGTGCGCCAGCGCTTGCAGCGCCTGTCCACCGCTATGGCGACCTGGCGCTGGCCCCCGCCGGGGACCGTGTCGCAACCGTTGAGGTGACGAACGACGCAACCGGCCACGGCGCCATCACGCTGCGCTCGGTCAGCACTGGCAAGGTCATAGGGTCGGTCGATCCGTGCGCGCGGTGCGGCTATGCCGACCTAGTGTTTGCGAGCGATGGGCGGCTCGCCTTCCTCGCGCGTGACCGGGTCGCAGGCACGATCACGCTGCACGTGGCGAGCGGGGATGGCCGCGCAACCACTGTCGCGACCATCGCGGGGATCGCGCAAACGCCACGCTTTTCGCCAGACGGCAAGCAGATCGCTCTGCTGGTCACGCTAGGGGCCGCCAAGGAAGCTGGTGCTGCGCAAGCCGGCGTGCGCCAGGTCGGCGAAATCGGCGAGCATAGCGATGAGCAGCGGTTGGCGGTGTTCGACCTGTCGCGCGGCCCGATTGCCAGTGACGCCGTAAGGCCGCTCTCTCCCGCCGACCGTTACATATACGAATATGACTGGGCGCCGGATGGCCGCGCGCTGGTCGTCACGTCGGCGCTGGGCAATGGCGATGCAAACTGGTGGGTTGCAACCCTTGATGCTGTCGACGTGCAGACGGGCGCAGTGCGCACTATCGCCAAGCCCGCAACCCAGCTCAATTTTCCGCGGGTGTCGCCCGATGGCAAGACAATTGCCTATATTGGCGGGCTGATGAGCGATTTCGGCTCGGTCGGCGGTGATGTGTGGACGGTGCCGTTTACTGGCGGTACGCCAGTGAACGCAACGCAAGGGGCCAAGGCTACCGCGACCTCGCTGTTCTGGCTGAAAGGCGGCCTGCGGGCTACCACGCTGAAGGGCGACGCAACGCAGATCGTCGACGTGGCGAGTGGGTTGTCGGCGCCGCTTTGGTCACGCCCGGCTTCGCTTGCGGCCGCCGATGGTCGCGCCGCCTTCAGCGCCGATGGACGGGTGATGGCGGCCGTTGTGCAGGATTTCACGCACGCGCCGGCCATTTTTGCAGGCCCGGTTGCGGCGCCCCGGCAACTGACTCATGACAATGACGGTGTCGCCCCGCTCGTCACTGCGCGCAGCGTCACGTGGAAGAATGACGGGTTCGATGTTCAGGGCTGGCTGCTGGCCCCGCTGGGCGCAGACCCGAAAAATCAGGCGCCGATGATTACGGTGGTGCATGGTGGGCCAGCCGCCGCCAGCACGCCGAACTTTGTGGAGCGTGGCGCCATGGCTGATTTGCTGGCGGCGGGCTATTATGTGTTCCTGCCCAACCCGCGCGGCAGCTATGGCCAGGGCGCGGCTTTCACCGAGGCAAACAAGCGCGACTTTGGCGGTGGCGACTTGCGGGACATTCTGGCGGGCATTGATGCGGTGGAAAAAGTCGCGCCGATTGATGACGCGCGGCTTGGCCTGACGGGCGGCAGCTATGGCGGGTTCATGTCAATGTGGGCGAACACGCAGACCAACCGTTTCAAGGCGATCGTTGCGGGCGCCGGGCTTTCCAACTGGATCAGCTATTATGGCACCAACGGCATTGACCAGTGGCTGATCCCCTATTTCGGCAAGACGCTGTACGACGATTATGAGGCGTACCGCGCGCCCTCTGCGATTTATTTCATGAAAACCGCGCGCACCCCGACCTTCATTTATGTGGGCGAACGCGATATTGAGGTGCCGCCGACGCAATCAGTCGAATATTGGCACGCGCTGAAGGATCTCGGCGTGCCAACCAGCCTCGTCATCTACGCCGACGAAGGCCATGGCATCCGCGGCCCCGCCAACGCGCAGGACGTGCGCAAGCGCACGGTCGCATGGTTCAACACGTATTTGGGCGGGGGCAAATAGGGGTGATCGGTGGTAGCGGGGGTGATCGGGGGTAGCAGGGATTGAGGGCTCGCACCTTCCTCGGCCGCTCCAAGGCGAGCCGCGATTGCTAATTCTTGCCACGAAACTGGTCGGCAGCGCTGGCGAAACAGGCGCTAAGGGCGCACTTTGCAGCGGCCATCTCCGACCGCGTCGTCAATAGTGGCGCGTATCGCGGCCAATTGATCTCCGACCGAGCCAAGTTCCGGTGATTCTACCCGTATGTGTTCCACCCCCGCATGCCATTGCTGCCGCCACCAATCATTGCCCGCTTGAAGGCTGATCCCGGGCAGGAGCTTTCTCGCTCTGCCTAGCAGTTCGTTGGGCGGGATCAGCCCGCGGCCTGTGGCGATGGCGTGTGATAGGTCTTTTGCCACTTCAACATTTGGCACGCTGGCCATGGCTTTGGTCTGGTTGTCGAGGTCGTCGATCAGGTTTTGCTTGGCGACAGTCCATTCTGAGGCGGAAAAGCCAATCGTGCCGAGCGCGCAGGTCATCCTTGTTAGGCCGACAATGGCGGGTCGCCATTCATCGGCCGCGAAATTGTCCCATAGTAAAAGTAGCCGATGGCCCTGTTCGCCATTTTCAATGAAGAAACCGACCTTTCCCGGCGGACTGGCTGGTTGTGCGTTGGCGAGCCGGTTGTTGACCGCACGAAGCGCCAGCATGTCCATGAGCATCTCGTCGGTCTGCCGGCCTCGAGTGGAAGGTGGCGGTGGCGTTTCCGATGCTATGGTAATCATCGCTATCCTGCGCCCCTCTGCACGGCTCGAATAGCTGATGGGGGCGATTTCCTGGGGCCGGAAGGCTGATACCGTGGGCCGGGTTGGCACAGGTCCGGTGTCCTCCCAATTGCCAAACTGCTTTTGAATGAGTGCCGTCGTAGCCGCTGGGTCCACATTTCCCACGATGACGATCATGATATTCTCAGGTCGGTACAGGCGGCGGTAAAGTTGTCGGATTGTTTCAATTGTCGCGCCCGGCACGTCATCTGAGTTCTGTGCATCAATCACGTCGGTGGGCGACCCCGGCGCTGCCGCCGCAATATAGCTGGCGTAGATGTCGTTCCCGAGCCACCTGCCCGCCATTTCGCGCATCACGTCTGCGCGCTGTTCGTCGACTATGTCTGCTCGGAACGACAATTGGGTCAGCGTTTCGCGAAACAAGGCCAGAAGCGTATCGAGATCAGCCTGATGCCTCGTCTTCGTCGACACGAACAGGTTCGTTTCCCGCCAGGAGGTCGTGCCGGCGGATGGGGCTGAAAATGTCAGCGGTAAACCGATGCGAAGAAAATGGTTCGCGTCGTCCGGGGCATTGGCAGTTGGACTAACAAGGAACAGATGCTCGATGAGATGCGCGAGGCCGCGCTCGCCTGGCCGCTGTTCAGCAATAAACCCGCCCTCGTTTCGTGCGAGTAACCCAATACCGGCTTCATTGCTTTTGCGGGGCATAATCGCAAACCGCAGCCCATTTTTGAGGCGCCCGGCAACCACCGGCTGCCAGTCACTTTGGCGCGGCGGTTGAGAATTCGTTCTGCCAAAAGATTTGGAGGGAGGCCTTGGCGCGGGCTGGGTATCGCTTGCGTGCGCTACAGGCGTAAACGCTGCAGCAGCGAAAAGCAGCATGTGTGACGGATATCGCAGACCATGCCATCGCTTCAAACTACGACTCCCAACCATTGTGCCAGTCTTGCGGTGTGCCAAGCGGCAAGTTTGATGAAGCTCAGCGTGAGGGATATTTGTGGCGACAAATGGGCTAAGGCTCGACCACCGCGCAAGTGATGGAGCGCAAGGTTGGGGGGGCGGCGATTGCCGAAATCTTGCCGATTCCCTCCCCAACTTTCCTACACGCCCGGCCCGCGCTACGGTCGCCGCTGCTCTTTCAAACCGTTGATCGCCGACGACATTGCACCCGCGCAGGCCGAAGTTGCGGCGAAGCAATGGCAACGTGCAGCTTCCGCACCTTTACCTTGGACAATGGTGCGCCACGCCCCCGCGCCGATCAGCGCAGCGGTTTGCCGCTGTCTTTCCACCGGTCAAGGATTTGCGAGTCTGGCAGGGTGCTGGCGGCGCCTGGCGTGCTTGCGGTTGCGCTGCCGCTATCGGCGTAGCGCGGCTGGATTTGCGAAGGCACGGTTGTTGGCGCGAAAGGGGTCGCCGGGACTTGTGTCTGTGCGGAGGGGGCGCCCGGCCCAAATGGTGCTGCCAGAAGTGAGGCACTGGCGACCGTGACCAGCGGCGCGGTCCGCACGTGCGGGCCCGGCACCGGCTCGCCGCCTGCATAGCCTTGCGTGAAGGCGGCGGGTGTTCCCCAATAACCCTGCCAGCGGTGGAAGAAATGCGCGCCAATAGCGGCAGTCATCACCAGGCTGCGGTTCCATGCCGGGGTGACGGCATAAGTGTGGTAATGCGTGGCAAGGCCAACGCTTGGCTCGACATAGCCCGCAAGCATCAGCGCGGCAGTGCGTTCCGCCCGGCGCCAGCCAGCGACGGAGGGCACCCGCGCCATCGCCCCGTCGCACGCAAAGCTGAACTGGCAGCCGGTCGCGCGTTCTGATCCCTGATATACAACCCCGCACACGGTGTTGGGAAAGGCCGGGTGCCGCACCCGGTTGAGGATGACTTCGGCAACCGCGCGCTGGCCCGCGTCCGGCTCCGAGGCGGCTTCGTAATAGATGGCGGCGGTCAGGCATAACTGCGCGCGATTCTGGTCAATGGTAGATGCTGCGCGCACCGTGAATGGCCGCGCCGGGTGCACCGTGCCGTCGGTTGCAGGTGTTAGCGCGGCGCTTGCGGGGATGGGTAGCGCGGGCAGATCAGCGGTGCCGGTTGCGCCTTGCGCAGGGGCGGCGAACGCATCCAGCCGGGCAGCAACCACGGGGTCCATTGCGGCAACCGGATCGGCTGCATAGAGCAGTTGCGCGCCGGGAAAATGGTCCTGCGCCTCAAAGCCGCTGGGGGCCGACGCGGCCACCTTTGCGGGTGGCTGGTATGTAATGATCGCCTTGATCGCTGCCTCGGCAGAATAGCCTACAAACACCAGCAGCAGCAACGCAGGCACACTTGCCCAGCGCCCCCGCAACGCCGACAAATGCTGCCAATATCCGCGCACGACAATCCGTTCCGCCAGAACCAAAAATACCCGTTTGGCGACCGCAAATAGCGCAGTTTTCTTGGCTTTTCTGCCCCTGATTTTTCACTGTCCCGCAGCGACACACAAGATGGTTAAGGTAATGACCCAGTCATCTTTGGTGCATCGCGGCGGGACGCGGCGCTGATTATTTCAGCGTGGCAGAATCGAGCTTGAGGTCGCTTGCGGGAATAAGCTCAAGCTTGGGATAGCTTTTGCGCAGCTCGTCCACGAACAGCTTGGCGTCGCCGACCACGACAATGCTCGCCTTGCCCGGGTCCATCAGCCGGGCCGCTGCTGCCTGCATCGTTGCCGGGTCGACGCCCGCCACCTTGCCGGCATATCGCTGAAGTTCGGCCAGCGGTACGGCGTTCACCACATAGCCGCCAATCGTGTCAGTGATGCCGCTTACCGTTTCATTGTCGCGCCCAAAGCCGCCGATCAGCACAGCTTTGCGGGTATCGAGTTCGGCCGCGGTCGTTGGTTCGCTGCCTAGCCGCTTCATTTCGCCGATTATCAGCCCGACGACTTCGGCCGCAGACGGGTTCTTCGTTTGGGTGTTGGCGCTGAACGGCGCAACGCCACGCCGGGCGGGGAGCGAACTGCCGGCGCCATAGGAAAGACCGCGCTTGATACGGATTTCCTGGTTCAGCCGCGAGGAAAACCCGCCACCGAGCAGCGTGTTGGCCACGTCGCCCGGATAATAATCGGGGTCCGCGCGCGAAATGGCTGGGCGGGCAACCACGACGCCAGCTTGACCGGCACCTGGAAAATCGACGACGATCACGCGCGGCGGCGCATTACCTGGCGTGGGTGGCGGGTTGGCAACCGCACTGCCGGTTGCGCGCCAGTTACCGAAATAGCGCGCGGCCAGTGCTTTGCCCGCGGCCGGGGTCAAATCGCCGACCAGGATGAGCGTTGCTGCGTCGGGTCGCCACGCGGCCTTATACGCAGCCCGGACATCGTCGCGCGAGATTTTGGCGAGCGACTCCGGCGTGCCGTTCAGCATATGGCCGTAAGGCGCGGCTCCAAACACGGCGCGGTTGGCGACAAAGCCGGCGAGCTGCGCCGGATTTTTCAGCGCAACGCCGATGCCGTCGATCGCCTGAGTGCGGGCGCGATCCAGCTCGTCTTGTGCAAAAGCCGGGTTCTGCACGACATCGGCGAGAATCGCGAGCGCCGCCGTTACTTGATCGGATTTGACGTTGACGGAGGCGCTGGTGCCATCCCACCCGACAGCGCTGCTGATCGATCCGCCGAGCGATTCAACCTGACGGGCGATTTGGGTTGCGCTGCGGGTTGTCGTGCCCTTGGTGAGCAGCGTTGTGGCAAGGTCTGCCCGACCCGCAAGCGCGGCCGGGTCGCCCGCGCCGCCCCCCAGCGTGACGATGGAGGCCGAGACCAGTGGCAAATCATGCTTTTCAACCACGATCACGCGCAACCCATTGGCCAGTCGGGTGTCGACAGGCGCCGGAAGAATTGCGGCCACCGGTGCCCCTGCCGCGGGGATGGGTTTGCGCTCGGTTTCAGGCGCCGGCGTGAAAATTTCGATGTCTGCAGGGGCCTTCAGGGCGGCGACTTGGACCGTTGTCGGCACGTCGATGGTGTCGCCCTTTGGCCCGTCCTTGGACGCCGGCAAATAGCGGATTGTCGCGGCGCGCGCGTCTGCCAGATATCTGCGGGCAACGCGCTGCACATCGGCGGCGGTCACCTTGGCGATATCGGCAAGCTGCCGGTCGGCCGCTTTGGGATCACCATCGATGATAATCGCGTTGGCCAGCGTGGAAGCCTTGCCGTCCGCGGTCTCGCGGCCCTGGATGCTGGCGGTGAGGATCTGGTTCTTGGCCTCGCTCAGCTCCGCTGCGTTGACCGGCACGTCGCGCAGGCGCCCGATTTCGCGGCGCAGCGCTGCTTCGCCCGCTTCGGCGCTCTTGCCGCCGGCCAGGATCGCATACATCGCCATCGCGCCCGTCGCTTGCTTGGTGTCGAGAAAGGTGCCCGCCGCCTGCGCCACCTGATCGCGATAGACGAGCGATTCGTAAAGCCGCGAACTGTCACCCGCCGACATGATTGCGTTCAGCACCGCGATCGCAGGCGTGTCGGCCGAGCGATCAGCGGGGATGGGGAAGCTCACCAGCACCGCAGGCAGCGGCACATTAGCCTCATAGACCGTGCGATGAACGGGCGCGGTGCGCTCCGGCTCCGTCACCGTTACACGGGGAATGGGACGATTGGGCCGTTTGATGGGAGCAAAATATTGGTCGACCCATGCATCAAGCTGCTTGGGATCGAAATTGCCGGAGACCACCAGCACCGCGTTGTCGGGGCGATAGTAAGTCGCATGGAACGCGCGGACATCGTCGATAGAGGCTGCTTCCAGTTCCTCGATATTGCCGATGCCGGGCCGCGCATAAGGGTGCGTGGTATAGGCGGTTTCGGGGAAGTAGGTGCCAAACAGCTTGCCGTATGGCTGCGCCAGAATGCGCAGGCGATATTCCTCTTTCACGACGTCGCGCTCGGAGGCAAAGGTCTTGGCGTCAACGACCAG
>JBJXEC010000036.1:0-6137 GCA_046155125.1 Sphingomonas sp.
CGCCCGCGTGTCATTGACTGCTATCCAACAGGCTGGAGGGGGCAAGTGCGGAGGCCGATGTCAGCGATAGCGGCGCTTCACCCGCTATCGCAGGGCCAGCGGTCAATGCGCCGCTAGCAAGCCCGATTCCGAGAGCAAGCGCACCGCAAGCACCGACCGCAGCGCGCGACACAGAACCCATTTGCTGACGTTCTTGCAGCGCATTCATTACGGCATCGTCGAGCGACGTTAGACTATCGGGGACAGGAAGGTCGCGCAGCCCTGCCAGTAATGTTGCATCCAAAGCCATTATTCTACTCCTTACGCCATCACTACGCAGCAATGAGCATCACCCCTCACAAAATGATTTTGAGGGGGAGGTCTCTGACATGCGTAAATGCTGTGAACCTGTCACTCAAGGAGTTAGAATAATGGCAAAGCTCAATATCATGTCGCTTTTCGTTGCAACCGCGCTGGTGGCCACGCCTGCTGCGGTGTTTGCCCATGCAAAACTGGTATCATCGACGCCTACGGTGAATGCGACGGTCGCCAAACCGGCAAAGATTACCCTGACGTTCAACGAGAAATTGACTGGTCCTACTGTGAAGGTCGAGCTGTTTATGACCGGAATGGCCAAGGGCATGTCGCATGACGGCGGCATGGATCACAGCAAGATGGACCATAGCAAGATGGCGGCCGGAAAAATGGATCATGGCGCTATGGCTGACCATGCGCCAATGAAAATTGCCGCCACATCGCAGCTCGGTAAGGACGGAAAGTCCGTAACGCTTCTGCCGAAACGCGCGCTATCCGCTGGCAAATACAAGGTCGTTTGGACCGCTGCTGGGGCCGACATGCACAAGATGACAGGCAACTACAGCTTTACGGTCAAGTAAGATGGAACCGGCAGGCATTGCTCTTCGCCTGCTGGTTTACCTCGACAGCGTATTGATGCTCGGCATGTTGCTGTTTGCAGCATCCTGGACGCGGCAAGTGCGTTCGGCGACGGCAGTATTTGCAGCGGTTGGTATCGTGTTGACCACCGTGACCATGCTCAGGCTGGCTGCATCATTTTCTGATAGCACGGCATTTTTCGACATACCCATGCTGCAAATGTTGCTGACCGAAACGGCGATAGGATGGGCGGCGATTGCAAGGATCACCGCATTGCTGGCGGTGGTTACCTTGGCCTTGACCAGCGCGAAGCGTTTCTATCCCATCCTGTTTGCCATCATAGCCGTCGTGTTGCTCTCGTGGAACGGCCACGGCGCAATGACCGACAACGCACTTGGCTGGCTCCATCTCGCCGGCAATGCCTTCCATTTGCTTGCGGGGCTTGGCTGGATCGGCGCGCTCGCGGCATTTCTGTGGGCCGCAACGCTATCAAAAGAGTCGTCGCGTGATCTGGTTGTCAGCCTAGAACGGTTTGCGACAATCGGCACTGCATTTGTCGCGGTTCTACTCGTAACCGGGATTGCCAATACGCTTTTCGTCGTGGGATCGAACGCGCTGCCAACGCTTCTGGAAACGACCTATGGACGCCTACTGCTGACGAAAATCGGTTTGTTCGCAGCCATGCTTGCGGCTGCCGCCGCGAACCGCTTTTGGCTCACGCCCCGTATGATTACATCGCCTTCGCTGGGTGCTGTCCGAGCCAGCCTCGGTGCAGAACTCCTCCTTGGTATCGCTGTGCTGGCAATCGTTGCATGGCTCGGCACGCTTGATCCGGCGCAATGATCTGGCAATCAGCGTGCGGCGACAGCTTCAAACGAAGCGATGATCGGGCATGGGCCTTCGTCGCCCGCCGAACATGCGTCGGCAAGACGCGACAGTGCTTTTCTTGCGCCCTGCAATTCAGCAATGCGCTTATCGAGGGCCGATATCCGCTCGCGCGCCAACACACGCACCTGCGCCCGGTCAGCGCTCGCATCAAGGTCGAGCAACCGCTTGATCTCTTCAAGCGAGAAGCCCGCACTCTGCGCTGCTTTGATAAAGCGAAGCCGCTGCGTCTCGTCTGGGCCGTAGCGGCGGATGCCGCCATTGATGCCAGATCCGTTTCGGGGTGGCACCGCCAACAGCCCGCGCCGCTGATAAAAGCGCACGGTTTCCACACCCACTCCGCCTGCTTGTGCCAGTCGCCCAATCGTCATGTCGTTCATCGCTTGACTCCGTACTACAGTACGGAAGCTATATAGGGTGCGACACCATTATCCGAAAGAAAAGCATCATGACGAACCAGCCCACCCGCACCGCAACACTTTATCGCATGGTCATGCCCGACCATACCTGCCCTTACGGACTAAAGGCCAAAGACCTGCTTCGTCGACAGGGATATGAGGTCGAGGATCACCACCTGACCACCCGCGAAGAAACCGACGCATTCAAAGCCAAACACGAAGTCAAAACCACGCCCCAGACATTTATCGGTGGTGAGCGGATAGGCGGATATGACGATCTGCGCCGCTTTTTCGGCAAGCCCGTCGCCGAGCCCGGCGCGACCAGCTACCGACCTGTTGTTGTGCTGTTCGGCATGACAGCCGCAATGGCGCTGGCTGCAAGCTACGCGGTGACCGGGCAGCTTTTGACAATCCGTGCCGCTGAATGGTTCATTGCGTTTTCGATGGTCGTATTGGCGCTGTTGAAACTTCAAAATGTTGAGAAATTCTCGACGATGTTCCTCAATTACGATCTGCTCGCCAAACGATGGATACCCTATGGAACGATCTACCCCTTTGCCGAAGGTGTAGCCGGTGTATTGATGGTCGCGGGCGCGCTGACCTGGCTCTCGATACCGGTTGCGCTGTTTATCGGCACCATTGGTGCGGTGTCGGTGTTCAAAGCGGTATATATCGACAAACGCGAACTCAAATGCGCCTGTGTCGGTGGTGACAGCAATGTGCCGTTGGGCTTCATTTCGCTGACCGAGAACCTGATGATGATCGCGATGGCCGTGTGGATGCTGGTCGGACATAGCTAAATACAGCAGCGTGCCACCTAATCCTCTCACCGTTCGCGCCCTCGGTCGTTGGGCGGTCGATTAGGCATCGGCAAAGCTGCCTTGCTTTGGTCAGTCGCGATTATCCGGGCATGGTGTGCCGCAAAAACTTCGGGCGTAGCATTCATACCCTGATGCTTGTCGAGGAACGTGCGAACATCCTTGGCAAGCTCTCGGTCGTCGGCTTGCCCGGTGGCGTCCAGCGCAGCGGCGGTTTGCTCATAGGCACGGCGTATCTCCTGCCAGCGGAATGTGCCGGCCGCGATGAACGGCGGCAATTGATCCTCGCCCTTGGCGATGGCGATGGCCTGCTCGTTGGTGAGGCGGTCGGATTGGGTAATCTGCCGAGTCCCTTCGGTTCGTAGCCGCGCCCGCAATTTGACCAACGCCATGCTCGACCCGGCGATTCCCTGACCGCGCGCCCGTCTCGGCGTTGCTTCGGCAGCCACACCCCGCGCGCGCAGTTCACGAGCAAAGCGTTCACGGAACCGATTGAGCTGAACCGGACGCGGATTGAAGCGGTTGCGATCCAGCCCCTCGGCCTGCACCGTCAGATGAACATGGGGGCGCGGCGTATCGGTATGCAGCGCCAGAACGTAATCGTGATCGTCGCTCAGTTCGGCATGGGCCAGCGCACGGACAGCGCCCAGCACTTTGTCGGGGTCGGTGCCTTCGGGCATCGAGAATATCAGGGACACCGACGACACCGTAGGCCGCGACCGCCATTGGAGTGTATCGCTCCACTCTGCCGCGCGCTCGGCAACGTCTTCCTTGGTTTTCAGGATTTCACCGTCGCGGGTTTCGATGTCCACGTCGCCCTTACGCCCGATATAGTCGAGATGGGCTTTAACATGGACACCACCTCGTTGCCGACCCGTGACCTTGACCACGACCTCAGGTGCCTTGCGAACAATCCGCGCCAGCTTGGCCCGCGCTGTCGGGCCGGTGGCGAAGCCATAGCTGGCATAGAGCGGCACGCGCGGCGTGCTGGTGGGGTCATGGATATAGCGCACCCGAAATGCCGGACGGGTTGCTTCCCACAGGGCGGATTCCAGACCCATCAATCCGCTACCGTCCAGTAGCTCGCATCGCCGCGCATGGCATCGCCAACGGCTGTCACCTGCTCGGAGATTTCCATCCGCATGTCGGCGATGCGCCGCAGATCGGGTTCGATCTGTTTGTCGCCGGTTTCTAGCATCGACGCATTGGCGGCTTTCATCGCCTGATTGAGATTGCGGCCGATACGCAGCAATTGCATTCTGATTGGTGCAAGTTCGGCCAGCAGCCCGTCATCGACCCGCGATTTCAGCGCGAGGTGGCGGCGCACCAAAGCCTTGATCCAACCGGCGCGATCGGTCGAACGCTGGGCCGCACGGTGCGCGATCACTGCAATCTCAACATCGGTAAATCGCAGCGAAACACGATTGCGCGCAACGCCCTCCGGACGGTCAATGAAGGGACGATCTGCGATCTCCCGCACCGTCTGTTCAATCATCTGCCGCAACACTGCACTTCGTCCGCCACGACCGACCGCGAAGCTGTCGAACGCCGCGAGCGCATCGGCGTCAAGCCGAATGGTGAGCGTCGCCGTGTTCGCTGATAGATTTGTCGCCATCCAACATGCCCGGAGAAACGTAGTGAAACAGGGGCAATGTAAGACAACACGCGCCGCTAGGCATATCCTGCATTAAAGACAAATCAGACAAACCCCCTAAGACAAGCGCACCCAAAGCGGCATTCTACTTCTGACAATAAGGAGCTTTGGGTGCGCTTGGGGGTTCGAGGTTTCAGGCTAGATGGGAAGTCCAACTTCCCACGCGGGCCGAAGATCGCCGGACGATTTCATGCTGACGGCTGGCGGTCGCGCTCCCCATTCGGCGATCTCGCCAAGTGTACGACCGCAGCCGGTGCAGACGCTGGCGTTAATGTTCAGTTTGCAAATCTCTTTACATGGGGATGGGGGGCGCGTCATCGAGGTCTGGAGCCTACAGCGCAGGTTTCGATGTTGGCTGGGCAAATAGGAGGCTGCCAACTTTCGCCGCAAGCAGCGCCCCAAGCAATTGCGCGCCGATGAACATCGGCGCGTCGGCGGGTGCAATCCCGGAAAAGCTGTTGGTCATGCTTCGCGCTATGGTAATCGCTGGATTGGCGAAGCTGGTTGACGAGGTGAACCAATAGGCGGCGGCGATGTAGAGCGCGACACTGGCCGGAATCCATTCAGGCCGGTGTCTCGCCGTGCCGATGATGGTGAGGATGAGGCCGAAGGTAGCGATGGCCTCTCCGGTCCATTGCCCGATGCCGGTTCGCGCCTTCACTGCCATTTGCAGGATCGGCAGGTCGAACATGACGTGTGCGGCCCATGCGCCGAGAATGCCGAAACCGATCTGAACAAGCGTGTAAGGCAGCACGTCCAGCCAGGCCAAGTCGCGCCGTAGCGCCATGACAAAGCTGACCGCCGGATTGAAGTGCGCGCCCGATATTGGTCCCAGCATGGTAATCAGGACGAATAGCATCGCCGCTGTCGCCATCGTATTTCCTAGCAATGCGACCGCTACGTTCCCACCCGCCAGCGTCTCGGCCATAATCCCCGAACCAATGACGGTTGCAAACAGGAAAAATGAACCAAGGCCTTCTGCAACAAGGCGGCGGGTGCGGGTCGGCGTCATTGGCCAGATTTCGCAATTGCGGCAAGATAGGCGGCTCCGGCAGGTGCGCGACCGTGTGATTTCCGTTCGGAATAACGGTCAGTCAGATAATCGCTCCGGTCTCGGGTCAACAGCGTGAACTTGACCAGCTCCTCCATGACATCAACCACACGGTCGTAAAGCGGTCCGGGCTTCATACGCCCGTCCTCTTCAAACTCGGTATAGGCTTTGGGAACACTCGATTGATTGGGAATAGTAATCATCCGCATCCAGCGCCCGAGAATGCGAAGCGCGTTGACAGCATTGAACGACTGGCTTCCTCCTGACACCTGCATCACGGCGAGGGTTCGGCCCTGCGTTGGGCGCACGCCGCCCTCTTCCAGCGGGAGCCAGTCGATCTGCGTTTTGAGGATGCCGGTGATTGTCCCGTGACGTTCGGGCGAACACCACACTTGGCCTTCCGACCACAGCGATAGGGCAAGTAACTCCGCAACCTTGGGATGATCGCTCGCCACGCT
>JBJXEC010000037.1:0-7346 GCA_046155125.1 Sphingomonas sp.
GCAGCACCGCCTCGCTATAGCGAAAATCGCGACTGTTGTTCGAATAGCGGATCTGCGCGCGCAGCGATGTCTGCGCAGTGACATCATGCTCGACCCGGCCCGTGACAATATTGACGTTGGTATTCAGGCGATCATTGCTGAACCCGTAATAAGTGGTGCGCGCGACCGGCACCGGGACGCCGGGATTGGCCTGTGTGCCGACATACCAGGGAATGCCGTAATCGGGGCGGTTGCGCTCTTCCTGATGCTGATAGCCGATGAACAGCCGCGTCGCGGTCCCGAGCCCAAAGGCGATCTTGGGTGCCACAGCCCAGCGGCGGGACAGTGCGCCATCGCGCGCGGCCACGCCCGAGCGATGGACGACGGCATCGAGCCGCACCGCGCTACCGGTCCCGAGCACGCCCGCGACATTGGCGTCGACCGTGAAGCGCAGCGTGTCGTCGAGCCCGGCCTGGAACAAGGCTTCACCGCGCGTGGTCTGATCGGGCTGGCGCGTCGTCCGCGCGATCAGGCCACCGGTCGCGCCGCGCCCGAACAGGATCGCCGACGGCCCCTTCAGCACATCGATCCGCGCGTCATCGAAGCTGTCGCGAAAATAATAGCCATAATCGCGGGCATTATCGACGAACAGATCGTTGCGCGTCGTAAAGCCCCGCAGGATCGCGTTATTGCCCTGAAAGCTGGTCTCGCCCGCGCCGAGGCTGAGCCCCGCGACATTGCGCAGCGCGTCGTTGAGATTGGAGACGCCGCGCCGTTCGAGATCTTCGCGCGAAATTTGCGTGATTGCCTGTGGTTGCTCGGCGACCGGCAGCGTTAGCCGATCAACGGCCGTTGCCGCTCCCCGCGTACCGACCACGGTGACCGTGGGCTTGGTGTCTTCCTCCGGGTCGGGCGCATCATGCGCCGCTGCGGCGACGGGCATCAGGCCCAGCGCCAGACTTGCTGCCATTTCGCACGCGGCGAACGAACGCCCCCGCAACCGTCCGGACACCCCCCGGCACGTCGTCACGACGGGGCGTTCAACTTGTCGGAAAGCAGCTTGATCTCGTCCGCAAGCTCATCTTCGACACGCTCAACGAACCGGGCCATGCCGCTGAAGATCACGCCGTCATAATATTTGCGGCTATCAACCAAGGCCTGCCCCTCGACTGCCAGTTTTTGCTTGGCGATCTTGGCGGCAGCATGAAGCTGCGCCAGCTCAGCCATCGCCTTTTCGGCCTGCTGCCGGGCGGCGCTTGATGGTGGGGTACCCTTCGCTGCGTCGACGGCCTTGCGAACCTCGGGAACAAGCTTGTCGAACTTGTCGATCGCGTCTTTCGATTCGGCGACGATTGCATTCAGACGAAGGACGATCCCGGGGCCGAACGAGGATTTGGCCGAGCCATCCTTTTCCAGCGGGCTCAGCGGATCGCCGGGCTGCAGCGCTGCGGTTTCGGCATTTGTCGGTCGTTGTGCAGGTTGAGGAACCTGAGTTTCTGCCTTGCAACTTGCGAGTATTACAAAAGCAAACAGGGCTGTGGCGCCAATTTTCATCATCCAACCTCAAATATTAGCGATCAACACGCGCTTCGTCGCAACAAAAATGGCGTTGTCGGACTCAACTCATGAAATATCAGATCGAAAAATAAGGGGCCGTGCTTATTGATAGCACGGCCCCAAGTTCAAGCAATTTGCGCTTGTCGCATCAGAGCCAATTGAAAAAGCTCAGGCGCAATATCAATCGTCGTCGCGGTCGTTATTACGGCGACGGCGCTCGAACGCGTTGGCAATCGTGTACCGGGCGATGTTCACACCAAGAGCCTGGCCCGTGGTGCTGTCGAACTTCCAATGAACGCCGTTATAGATGCGGCTCTGGCCATTTTCTTCCTGTGCTTCGCCGAGTGAACGGTAGCGAACAGGAACGAAGGGACGTGGATCACCCTTTGGATCGACGCCGGTGCCGTTATACTCGTCCGACACGAAGGTGAAGCGCGTGCGATCGGGGAACAGATCGCGCATCGATTCAAACGTTGCCGCGCCGAAGGTAGCATGGCCCGACGGATAGGCCGGAAACGGTGGCGTGAAGGGTTCAGCAACCGCTGCGTTGACGACCGACGCACCAAATGGCTTCCATCCTGCCACGGTAGGTGTCGTCGCGTCACCATCGTTGCCACGGATGCCCGTCACGGGGCGCCAGTAGTTGTAGAAGTACTTGCTGTCCCAGGCAGCGATGCCCGAATCGCCCATTGTCGTGTTCACGAGCGCAAGATAGCGCGCGTAATCAGCAACGTTCCGCAGGCCCTGATCATTGGCGACCTTCACCGCGATCTGGTTGTAGAGGCGTGGCGGCGTGCCGAGCAATGGTGCGCCGTCATATCCCCAGAAATTGCCGATGAACTGGAACTGCTGGGTGGTCGTGCTGCCGGGGGTGTCGGCCGATGCACCGTCCGTCAGGACTTCATTATAAGCCGCACGGTAAGCAGCCGTACCTGGGGCCGGTGGCGCCGGGATACGGAACTGGTTCCCCGAGGTCAGCACGAAGGGGCGAACATTGCCCCAGCGTGCGCCGAGGGCAACGCCACGTGGCAGGCCAGCAGGATCGGGCGACCAATTGGGCGCCGTCGTCTGGCCGCCGTTGATCGGGCCGCCGAAGAAGGTGGTGGCGCCACCGCCACCGACAACACCGCCTGCACCGAACGCAGGTTCACCAGCGGCCGCGCCATCGGTGGCGACATTCGTCACCGTATTGATGCGGCTGTTGATCATGGCATTTGCCGCCGCTTCACCGATCACACGGCCTGCTGCCAAGGATGCAGCACTTGGGCTGATCAGCGACAGGTCACCATTGAGTTCGATATCGAGGATCGCTTTCTGCTTGGGATACAGACGAACGAGGGTGGTATAGGCCGCATAGGCAATCGCGGCATCCTGCGAAGCGCCGGCAGGTGCGCGCCCGATGTTGTTGTACGGGCGATACTTTTGGTTGAAGGCATTGACGGCGTCAAACACGGCGATCGAAACCATCGCAAAGGCGCGTGAATTGCGCGTCGGACCGTTCTGGTCACCGGCGAACGGCCCAGGCGTGTGGTCGCGTGCGTTGGCATCGAGCATGATGTCGTTCCAGTTGAGCAAGCGATTAAGCGTGCTCGATGCCCGACGCAGCTTGGCACCTGACATCGAATTCATCTTATCCCGAACACGAGCGTCGCGCGATGCTTCCTTGGTATAGTCAGCACCCTTGTTGCGTTCTTCGCCAATGGCGGCGCCACTGAGCAGCGCCGAAGTAGCAAGCGCGGTTGTTACCAATCCTGCGAATTTTTGAGATTTGCTTTTCATCTCGAATACACCTCTGCTGGACAAAGTTGACCGATCGGATAGCCAAATACTACCGATCGCTTTACGCAGACACATTGGCAACTTGACCTTTTAGGTCACATGCCAACCAGGTAAGTGGGAAATAGAATTACTAAGCATGCGATACGCCATGCATTAGCCAAGAATCCCTCCCTGAGACTCAGCGAGCGCAAACTATGTGAATCGCCTGCGTTGCGCAACGTCTCTTTATGGTTACGAAAATTTGACAACATTAAGCCTCGCCAATGTTTAAGGTTGCGTGTCCGAGCGTTCGAGATGTGTTGTCCGACTGGATTGATTGACGGCGTCCCACAATGGGTTCCTTTCGAAACCGATAGAATTGTTAACCTCTTGATTTCATGCGACCGCACGCGATCATCCGTTTGAAAGCACGCCCCCGTGATCGCGACTGGACGCGTGCGATTGGGCGGGGCATATTGAAGAGGGTCGGAATCGAGAAGCGGGGGCGTCATCGGTGACTAGTTTGATTGCCTCTCGAAGCCCGCCGTCTGCTGGTGCGTCGGCATGGGCAGTGTTGCAGCGTTTGCTCAGCACTGAAGCGTTGGCGCGGGCCGAGGCTGTGCATGCCGAAAGCAATGAACCCATCGAGTCGGTCGCAACCCGGCTTGGGCTGGTTTCGGAACAGGCGGTCGCTCAAGGGTTCGCTGACGCCACCCAACTGCCGTTACTCCGTGCGGGAGATTTCCCGAAAGCGCGGGTGGGGGATGCCACCCCCAGTGCCGCTTTCCTGCGCGATATTCGCGCCCTGCCGGTCGCCTTTGCGCAAGGGCGGTTGAGCGTGGCGCTCGCCAATCCCTTTGATGATTTTGCCGTAAAGGCGCTGGGGTACAGCTTTACCTGCCCGGTTGATTGTGCGGTCGCGCCAGCGAGCGATATCGATGCGGCAATCGATCGGCTTTATGGGCAGGACGAGCTCAGCGCCGAATTGCCCGGTGCCGGGGCGGATGAAGATGATCTGGAACGGCTGCGCGACATTGTCAGCGATGCGCCCGTCATTCGTGCGGTCAACCGCCTCATCGCCGATGCGGTCGATGCCCGCGCGTCGGATATCCATGTCGAACCGGCCGAAGACCGGGTGGTCGTGCGGATGCGCGTTGATGGTGTGCTGGTTGAAGCGCCGTCGTTGCCGCCTTCGATGCGATCAGCGTTGGTGTCGCGCATCAAGGTCATGGCCGAACTCAATATTGCCGAGCGACGTCTGCCCCAGGATGGCCGGATGCGTGTTGCCGTGCGCGGGAATGAGATTGATCTGCGCGTCGCGACAGCACCGTCGATTCACGGCGAAACCGTGGTCATGCGTATTCTCGACCGGTCCAATCTGGCGCTCGATTTTGCAACCCTGGGGTTTGACGCCGAGCTTGCCGATCGGTTGCGCAGCGTGCTGGCACGGCCGTTCGGGATTGTGCTCGTGACGGGGCCGACGGGCAGCGGTAAAACCACGACGCTCTATGCCGCGCTGTCAGAAATGAATTCGGCGAGTCGCAAAATCCTGACGATCGAGGATCCGATCGAGTATCGGCTACACGGCATCGTCCAGACGCAGGTGAATTCGGCCATCGGCCTCAGCTTCAGTACCGCGCTGCGATCGTTTCTGCGGCAGGATCCCGACGTGATGATGGTCGGCGAAATCCGCGACCTGGAAACGGCGCAGATCGCGGTGCAGGCCGCGCTCACTGGTCACACGATCCTGTCAACGCTGCACACCAATACCGCCGCAGGCGCCGTGACGCGGCTGCTCGATATGCAGGTGGAGCCATTCTTGCTGACCTCGACGCTGAATGCCGTGCTGGCGCAGCGGCTCGTTCGGCGGCTCTGCGCTGATTGCCGCGTGCCCTATCAATCGACGCCGACGCAGCGGGCGGCGCTTGGCCTGCCCTCGTCAGCGGCGCATCGCTTCTTCAAGGCAGGTGGTTGCGACAAATGCAACCGAACGGGCTTCCGCGGCCGCGTTGCCCTGATCGAGCTGCTGGTCATCGATGAGGAGATCGGCACGCTGATTCTCAACCGCGCCGACGCCCGTGAAATCATTCGGACGGCCTCCGGTGGCGCATTGTCGACGATGCTGAGCGACGGCATCAACAAACTTCACCAGGGCCTGACATCAATCGAAGAGGTTGTGCGAGTCGCGGCTGAGAGTGGGTGACGCAGCGACGATGAGTAGATTTGCGTATCGCGCCGTCACGGCATCGGGGGGAGCAGCAAGTGGCGAGCTTGAGTCGCCGACGCGCGCGCAGGCCGTGGCGGCGGTCCGCAAACTAGGCCTTTCGCCGATTGAATTGAACGAAGTCGCCAACGCCGCGCAAAGCCGACGCAACAACGTGGGTTCGAAATCCCGTGCCGCGGTTACCAAGACGATCGGCGAACTCGCCGTGCTGATCGGTGCGGGTCTGCAATTGGACCGCGCGCTGGCATTGGCGATAGAGAATATCGAAAGTCCGGCGGTTCGCAGCCAGTTCCTTGAGATTTTGTCGAACGTTAAGGAAGGCATGCCGCTCTCGCGCGCAATGGCGGCAAATGCAGCCATGTTTCCGCCAATGGCAGTCGCGATGACCGAAGCGGGCGAGGCGGACGGCAAACTGGGGGGGGCGCTTGCTCGGCTTGCCGAAGCGCTGACGCAGGCCGATGAGCTACGCGCCTTGGTGATCACCTCGATGATTTACCCGGTCATCCTGTTGGTGATCGCCGTTGCGGTAATCTTGTTGATGCTGCTGTTTGTCGTGCCGCAATTCGAAACGCTCTTTGTCGGCGCCGGCGACAAGCTGCCCGATGCGTCGCGCGCGGTAATGGCGGCAAGCCAGCTCCTGCGCAGCCACGGTCTTGTGCTGTTTTTCGTCGGCGTGGTTGCAACCGTCGGGCTGCGCCAGTGGCTGCGACGGCCTTCGATGAAGTTGCCGGTCGATCGAATGATGCTTAGGATCCCTCAGATCGGCACCCTGGTTCGCTATATCGACACCGCCCGGTTCAGCCGTACACTGAGCGTATTGATTACCGGCGGCGTCGCGCTGCCCGTGGCGCTCGCGATGGCGCAGCGCGCGATCAACAACCGCGAAATTGGCGATGCCGTTGCCAAGGTCGCGAGTGGTGTAAAGGAAGGCGAAGGGCTTACGGCACCGCTCGCCGCGGCCAATGTACTCCCCAAACTTGCGATTGGTTTTCTCCGCACGGGCGAAGAAACGTCGCAACTCGGTCCGATGCTTGGCCGACTTGCCGATGTGCTTGATCGCGAAGTCAAAATTCGGCTGGAGCGATTAATCGGCATCCTTACGCCCGCGATAACGGTCATTCTTGGCGCAACTGTAGCAGTCATTATCGCATCGATCATGACGGCGATATTGGGGTTCAACGATTTGGCAATAGGCTCGTGATGCAAAGATCGTTGAGAAAAATTCAAAACAATCAGCGTGGTTTTACCTTGCTCGAACTGCTGGTCGTGATCGCAATTCTCGGCCTGCTCGCGGCGATTGTGGGCCCGCAGGTGCTCAAATATCTTGGCAGTTCAAAAACACAAAGCGCAGCGGTGCAGGCCAAGAACATCGCCACCTCGCTGGAATTGTTCCGGCTCGATGCCGGTCGCTATCCGACAGCTGAAGAGGGGCTTGGCGCGCTGATGAAATCACCGCCGTCGGTGCCGGTCTGGAATGGGCCTTATCTGCCGCAGGAGAGCGCACTCGTCGATCCGTGGGGCAATCCTTACCGGTTCAAGGTGCCTGGCGATCACGGCGAAGTTGATGTGTTCAGCTATGGCGCCGACAAGGCCGTTGGCGGAACCGGTGAGGCAAAAGATGTCGGCAACTGGTGATCGTCGAGCGCCCGACTCAACCGCAGGGTTTACGCTGGTCGAGGCGCTCGTCGTGGTGGCCATTACAGGGTTGATCGGCGGATTGATGTTTCCCCGGCTGCAATCTGCGATCGACGGTCTCGAGTTTCGGATGGCCCGCAGCGCGTTGCTCCTCGGCGTTCGAGAGGCTCGGGCACTTGCGATCCGTGGCGGC
>JBJXEC010000038.1:0-8759 GCA_046155125.1 Sphingomonas sp.
GGCGTCAATCGCGGCGCTAATCTGGCTGAAGACGTCACCTATTCAGGCACCGTTTCCGCGGCGATGGAGGGCGCCCTTGCTGGTGTCCGTTCGATCGCGCTGAGCCAAGCCTATGCCCGGGAGGGCATGGGCGACATCGTGCCTTTTGCCGCCGCCGCTGCCTGGGGTGAGCGGGTGCTGCGACCCTTGCTGGAGGCGCCGCTCGAACCCCGAACCCTCATAAACATCAATTTTCCTGCCGTCGCGCCCGAAGCTGTGCTCGGCGTGCGTGTTGTTGGCCAAGGCCTTCGCGACTATGGCCGGTTGCAAATCGTCACCAACCGCGATCCGCGCGGTTATGACTATCACTGGTTCGCGCTCGGGCCCGCCATCGACACGCCAGCCCACTCGACCGATCTCGAAGCGGTGGCCGATGGGTATGTCGCCGTCACCCCGCTGCATCTTGACCTGACACACCGTAAATCGCTCGATATGCTGCAGGCGGCTTATCGCTAATCGGCGAGAACTCGTGAACGAGGGGGGATCAGTATTGCACGAACAACGGCGCCCTGCTGCATGGGTTGGCGCGGGATTGATCCTGTTGGCGAGCGGTTGCGTTCCAGCCGCCTATGGCGAGGGCGATAATGGGCGCTCACCCCTGCCCCCGCAGTCCAGCCAGGCCGACCCCATAGACCGGCCGCCGACCAACATCTTGCCCACACAACAAGCATGGGAGGCGCGCCCGGTCGTGCCGTCCGCGCAAAATGTTGCAGCCGAACTTTACACGGTGCAGACCGGCGACACGCTGCTTGGCATCGCCCGCAAAACCGGCGCCGGTTCAGACGCGATCGCGCGCGCGAACGGCATATTGCCGCCGTTCAGCATCAGGCCGGGGCAGAAAATCGCTATTCCGGCAGGGCGATATCACCTGGTTCAATCGGGCGAGACGGGCATCGCGATTGCCCGGGCTTATGGTGTGCAATGGTCGCGCGTGGTGGCCGACAACCAGTTGAGCGAACCCTATATCCTGCGCGCCGGCCAGCGGATTTTGATCCCGGGTTCGGCTGTGCCCACGCTCAGTGAACGCGCAGCCGCCTTCCATCTGGACATTGACGATATCGTGACGGGCGGCCAGCCGGCGCTTGCCGAAACCACAACGCCCGCCAGGCCTTCCCCATCGGTGGCGCGCGCGCTGCCCCCGACGACTCCGGTCGCGGGACCGGTGGCACTGCGTGGCGGCTTCCGATGGCCAGTCAACGGAACGTTGCTCAAGCGGTTCGGGCCAGCTGGGTCAGGCCAGCGCAATGACGGAATCAAGATTGGCGTACCCCGCGGTACGCCAGTGCTCGCAACATCCGACGGTGTCGTTGCCTATACGGGCGCGGAAGTGGCAGGGCTTGGCGGTCTGGTGATCCTGAAGCACGGTAGCGGCTGGACCAGCGTTTATGGGCACAATGAGCAAATCCTGGTCCAGCGTGGCCAGGCGGTAAAACAAGGCCAGACGCTGGCGCTGTCCGGCGACACCGGCTTTGCTGAACGGCCCGAGCTGCATTTTGAACTGCGCAGGGGCCGCACGCCCGTTGACCCGCTAGCCGAATTGCCCAAGCGCTGATCGGAACGGCGCGATTGCGCTGCACCCTCCAAATCCCGTAAGCGCTGGACCACGATGACCAACTATCAATCCGACCTGCTCCGCCTGCTCGACGAGCGCGGCTATTTGCATCAGCTGACTGACGCGGTGGGGCTCGACGCGCTTGCAAGCAAGCAGATCGTCCCTGGCTATGGCGGGTTTGACGCAACCGCCCCCTCGCTCCACGTCGGCAACCTGATGCTGATCATGCTGCTTCGCCGGCTGCAGCAGGCCGGGCACAAACCGATCGTGATTATGGGCGGCGGCACGACCAAGGTTGGCGATCCCTCTGGCAAGGATGACGTCCGCAAGCTCCTCGACGACGACGGAATCAACGCTAACATCGCGTCGATCCGCAGGGTGTTTGAACGCTTCCTGGCGTTCGGTGACGGGCCGACCGATGCCGTAATGATTAACAACGACGATTGGCTCAGCGAGCTTGGATATATCGAGTTGCTGCGCGATGTTGGACGACATTTCACCATCAACCGGATGCTGACATTCGATTCGGTCAAGTTACGCCTTGATCGCGAGCAACCGCTGACCTTCCTCGAATTTAATTACATGATCCTGCAGGCCTATGATTTCTTGAAGCTGTCGCGCGACCATGGGTGCCGCCTGCAAATGGGCGGATCGGACCAATGGGGCAACATCGTCAATGGCATTGAGCTTGCGCGTCGCATCGATGGCACTGAAGTGTTTGGCCTTACGGCGCCGCTAATCACCAAGCCGGACGGCACAAAGATGGGGAAATCCGTTTCGGGCGCGGTCTGGCTGAACGAAGCGCAGCTCTCGACCTATGACTATTGGCAATTCTGGCGTAACACAGACGACCGCGATGTCGGCCGGTTTCTGCGGCTGTTCACTGACGTGCCGCTCGACGAGATTGCGCGACTTGAAGCGCTGGACGGCGCAGAAATAAACGCGGCCAAGATGGTGCTCGCCAATGCGGCAACGGCGATGTGCCGCGGTGAGGACGCCGCAGCTGAGGCGGCCGAAACCGCACGGCGCACCTTCGATCAGGGCGGCGCCGGCGACGCGCTCCCCAGCCATGCAGCAGAAGGCACGGCGATCACGCTGGTCGACGCGCTCGTCGCGCTCGGCTTTGCTGGCTCCAAGGGCGACGCGCGGCGGCTGATCAAAGGCGGTGGCGCGCGCGTGGAAAACGTGAAGATCGCCGACGAGTCGTTTGTCATCACCATTGGCGAAACGCCGATTCGCGTATCTGCGGGCAAAAAACATCATGGTTTGGTGACCGGCTATTGATCCCGTCAATTGTGTGGCACGCTGTTTAGCGGACGACATTGTTGATAGACGTTCACTGACGATTCCTGAAGCGTCAGGAGGTTTTTGGCAAACGACGTTAAAGTGCAACGCCGCAAGCTGTTCTATCGCCAGTGCCGCCCTCCGGCTCCGCTTCGCTCCACTTCCGGCCGACACTGGCGATGGAGATCACAATGCACTAACAATCAACACGGACCACTCAGTGGGGGCCGGTCACTCGGCAATCAGCGCACTCTCTCCTTGCCGGTAACCGGCGGGGGCAAAGCATCGACCATATGGGTGCTTAGCGCGTGAGCCTGCTGCCCGTTCAGCAAGACCATACCCTTGATCGACCATCCTGTGGTGCTGCGGGAACTGCGCCGACTTCGCCAAAATCAGGCGCCTATCCCGAGCGGAGCAGCGCGACGCCCGCATCCCGATCAAACAAATAGAGCACCACCCGTGCCGCCTGCCCCCGCGACCCAGACAGGCCGCCGTCTCGATCAATCAGCAGCCGCGCATCGTCGTTCGCCATTTGCAGCAGTGGCCCGAGTGTCTCGGGCGTCGCCAGCCGGAACTGCGCCTCACCTGATTGGCGCGTGCCCAGCAACTCGCCGGCGCCGCGCAGCTTCAAATCTTCCTCGGCGATCCGGAACCCGTCATTGGTTTCGCGCATCAGGGCGAGGCGCGCGCGTGCCGTTTCGCTAAGATGCTGCCTGCGGACAAGCAGGCAATTGGACGCGCCACTCCCCCGCCCCACCCGCCCGCGCAATTGATGGAGTTGCGCAAGGCCAAAGCGATCCGCCGCTTCGATCACAATGAGCGTTGCATTGGGCACATCGACGCCAACCTCAATAACCGTGGTCGCCACGAGCAGGCCAAGCGCGCCGCTTGCAAAGGCGGCCATCACGGCGTCCTTTTCCGGCCCCTTCATCCGGCCATGCACCAGCCCCACGCGCGCGCCAAACCGCGCCTGCAAAACAGCCGCCCGGTCCTCGGCTGCCGCCAGATCACTCTTTTCGCTTTCTTCGACCAGGGGGCACACCCAATAAGCCTGCCCGCCAATCGCGAGATGGCGCCCCACCGCCTCCACCACGTCGCTCAGCCGTTCTTCGGATAGCACGCGCGTCTCGATCGGCTGGCGGCCGGGCGGCATCTCGTCGAGCCGGCTCACATCCATCTCGCCGTAAAGCGCAAGCGTCAGCGTGCGCGGGATTGGAGTTGCCGTCATTGCCAGCAGATGCGGCGGCGTGTCGGCCTTTTCGGCGAGCAGCAGGCGTTGCGCCACGCCAAAGCGGTGCTGCTCGTCGACCACGACCAACCCCAGATCGCGATAGCCGACTGCGTCCTGAAAAATGGAGTGCGTGCCGATCAGGATATCGATCGAGCCATCGGCCAGCCCCATTAGCGTCGCCTCGCGCGCGCGGCCTTTGTCGCGGCCAGTCAGCACCGCGATATTCACCGGCAGGCCCGCAAGCAGCGCGCGCAGGCTCTCATAATGCTGGCGCGCCAGAATTTCGGTCGGCGCGAGAAAGGCTCCCTGCGCCCCCGCTTCCACCGCCACCAGCAGCGCCATCGCCGCGACCAGCGTCTTGCCGGAGCCCACATCGCCTTGCAGCAGCCGCAGCATCGGCTGGCGCTGGCGCATGTCTTCCTCGATTTCGCGAATTGAGCGCGCCTGCGCACCGGTTGGCTGATAGGGCAGGCGCAACTGGTCGCGCAGGCGCCCGTCACCGAGCAGCGCACGGCCCGGCCGCGAGCGGGTCGACGCCCGCACGAGCATCAGCGCCAACTGGCTGGCGAACACCTCGTCATACGCGAGGCGCTCGCGTGCCTTGGTGTCGCTGGGGTCAGCATGAAGGCGCTCCAGCGCGTCGCGCCAGGTCGTCCATCCCTGCTTGGCGAGCAGGCCAGGCTCTATCCATTCGCCGAGTTGCGGTGCTCGCGCCACTGCTTGGGTGGCTAGCTGCGCCACACGTCGGGAGGTCAGCCCTTCCGACAGCGGGTAGATTGCCTCGCGGGTCGGGTGATCCTCCGCCTCGTCCACCGGCACAACATAATCCGGGTGGACGATCTGCAGTTCCTGCCCATAGGTTTCGAGCTTGCCGGATACGCGGCGGGGCTCGCCGAGCGGGAACAGCTTCTTCACCCAGCCCGAATGCCCGCCAAAATAGACAAGCGACACGGTGTTCCCCGCGGCATCCGCCGCCTGTGCCCTGCTCGGCCCCCGCCCCGGGCTGGTGCGATAGCCCGTCGCCGTCAGCGTGATCGCGATCGTGCGCCCTGCGTCCGCCACGTCCAGCGTATCGCGCGGCACCCGGTCAACCCAGCCGGTCGGCAAGTGAAACGCGATGTCGACCACGCGCGCGAGGCCCAGCCGATCCAGCGGCTTGGCAAGCGCTGCGCCCACGCCCTTCAAGGCGGTGACTTCTGCGAAGAGTGGATTGAGGATTTCGGGCCGCATGTCTATCAGCACCCCTCTTACCCTTAGCCGACGGTTGCTCCAAGCGCCGCCGGCCAATCGCCGTTGGAGTTACCATGGACCGCGCAACCCGCCTGAAACGCTTGCACTTCCGCAGCCATCATCGTGGCACGCGTGAGGCAGACATGCTGGTCGGCGGCTTTTTCGACTCGCATGGTGCTACCTGGAACGACGCTGAAATGACCTTGTTCGAGGAGTTGCTAGAAGAGCAGGACGTTGACATCATGGCTTGGGCCATGGGGACGCTTGTGCCGCCCGCCCGCTATGAAGGCTCGATTCTGGCGGCGCTGACAACGCTCAGCTATGTGGCGGTTGCCGAATAGTACCGCGGACCATGCCAGATCTCAACACGATACTCGGCGCGCAGACGCCATTGACCCTGGCCGGCGTGCCCGCCGGTTTCCTTCCCTGGCTGCTGGCTGATCTGTCGCGCGCCGCGCGGTCGCGCGCGGTATTCATTGCCGCAGACGAGGCCGAAATGCGCGCAATCGCAACGACGGCACCCTATTTCGCACCGGAACTTGAGGTGATCGCCTACCCGGCATGGGATTGCCTGCCCTATGACCGCGCCTCACCCACACTCCGCGTCATGGCGGAGCGCGTCGCAGCCCTCCACCAACTCCAGCGAGCGCCGCGCGGCGCCCAATTGCTGGTGACTACCGCGAATGCCGCGGCACAGCGCACGCTCAGCCCGTTCCGCATCCGGCAATTGGTGGCGACGCTTGCTCCCGGAGCGCGCATAGGGCGCGATGCGCTCGCCGCACTCCTTCAAGCCAATGGGTATATGCGCGTCGAGACGGTTACCGACTCGGGCGAGTTTGCCGTACGTGGCGGCCTGGTCGATTTGTTTCCCAGTGGCGAAGACCATGCGCTGCGCCTCGATTTTTTCGGCGACGAGATTGAAAGCGTGCGCAGCTTTGATCCGGCTGACCAGCGCACAACCGGACGGCTGGAGGGATTCACCCTGCTCCCAGCATCCGAGGCCTTGCTCGATGACGACAGCGTCAGGCGTTTCCGTAGCCGCTACCGCGAACGGTTTGGCGCGAGTGCCACGGGCGACCCGCTCTATCAGGCGATCTCGGAGGGGCGCAGGCTTGCGGGCATGGAACATTGGCTGCCGCTGTTCGAGGACAAACTCACAACGTTGTTCGACCATCTTGGCGACGATGCGGTCATCGTGCGGGACTCGGGTGTTGCGGCGGCCACTGCACAGCGTTTTGAGGCAATCGCCGATTATCATGCCAACCGGGTGCGGGCACAGACGAATGGCCCTGGCAGCTACCGGCCGTTGCCTAGCGAACTGCTGTACCTTGCGCCTCTCGAATGGGATGAGCGGCTCGCACAGGCGCGGGCACACCAGACAAGCGGCTTTCACGAGCCGGGCAGCGCAGCTGTTGTCGAGTTCGACGTCGACGGCGGTCGCGATTTCGCACCCGAGCGCGCCAGCGGCGCCAATATCTATGACGCGGTGGTCTCGCACCTCTCGTCGCTCCGAAAAGCCGGCAGGAAAACGATTCTCGCGAGCTACTCGATCGGCGCGCGTGAGCGGTTGAGCGGATTGCTCGCAGAGCACGGGCTGCGCGGTGCGGCGATGGCGGGCACCTGGCAGGAAGCGTTGGGCGCGGCGGCAACAGGCGTTGCGCTCATCGTGCTGCCCATCGACCATGGGTTCACCGCGCCCGATGTTGCGGTGTTGACCGAGCAGGACATGCTCGGCGACCGCCTCGTCCGTCGAACCAAGCGTCGCAAGTCGACGGATGCGTTTCTGGCGGAATTGGCAACGCTGACGCCGGGCGATCTCGTCGTTCATGTCGATCACGGCATTGGCCGGTATGCGGGCCTTATGTCGATTCCGGTCGGCACGTCGCCACATGATTGCGTGGCGCTCGAATATGCCGGTGGCGACAAGTTGTACGTGCCGGTTGAGAATATCGATGTGCTCAGCCGTTATGGCAGCGACGAGGGCGGCACCCTCGACCGGCTGGGCGGGGAAGCATGGCAGCGCCGCAAAAGCCGGATGAAGGAGCGCATCCGCGAAATTGCTGGCGATCTGATCGCGGTCGCGGCCGAACGTGCGTTGCGCCATGCCGACATCGCCGAACCCGACTCAAGCGGCTACCCAA
This sequence comes from Sphingomonas sp., assembly GCA_046155125.1. Lineage (GTDB taxonomy): Bacteria > Pseudomonadota > Alphaproteobacteria > Sphingomonadales > Sphingomonadaceae > Sphingomonas. Next base: position 7,478 of record JBJXEC010000038.1, read on the forward strand.
GCTTTGTCGATCGGTTCCCCTATGAAGAAACCGATGATCAGGACCGCGCGATCAATGAGGTGCTGAGCGATCTTGGCGACGGCAAGCCAATGGACCGGCTGATCGTTGGCGATGTCGGCTTCGGCAAAACAGAAGTGGCGCTTCGAGCAGCGTTTGTCGCGGCGATGGCGGGGATGCAAGTCGCCATCGTGTGCCCGACAACCCTGCTCGCACGGCAGCATTACACCAATTTCAAGGCGCGGTTTGAGGGGTTCCCCATCAATATCGGGCGGCTCTCCCGGCTGGTCACGCCTGCCGAAGCCAAAACGACGCGTGAGGGGCTGGCCGATGGCACGATCGACATCGTCGTTGGCACGCACGCCATCCTCGCAAAATCGGTCGCCTTCAAGCGGCTGGGGCTGGTCGTGGTCGATGAGGAACAGCGCTTTGGCGTGACGGACAAAGAGCGGCTCAAGGCGCTAAAGGCCGATGTCCATGTGCTAACGCTCACCGCGACCCCCATCCCCCGTACGCTGCAAATGGCAATGTCGGGATTGCGTGAGTTGTCGGTCATCCAGACCCCGCCTGTCGACCGGCTCGCGGTGCGCACCTATGTGATGCCTTGGGATCGGGTCGTACTGCGCGAGGCGTTGCTGCGCGAACATTATCGCGGCGGGCAAAGCTTTTTCGTTACGCCGCGGATCGCCGACTTGCCCGATATCGAGGAGTTCCTGGGCAAGGAGGTGCCCGAAGTCCGCTATGTCGTGGCGCATGGCCAAATGAGCCCGACCCAAGTCGAGGAGCGGATGAGCGCGTTCTACGACAAGAAGTTCGAAGTGCTGGTGTCCACCACCATTGTCGAAAGCGGGCTCGACATTCCCAGCGCCAACACCATGATTATCCACCGCGCAGACCGGTTTGGTCTCGCCCAGCTCTATCAATTGCGCGGGCGGGTGGGTCGCGCGAAAACGCGCGCCTATGCGTATCTCACGACGCCGGCCGACCGGATCATCACCGAAACAGCCGAAAAGCGGTTGAAAGTGTTGTCGGACCTGGAAAATCTGGGGGCCGGTTTTCAACTCGCGAGCCATGATCTTGACATTCGCGGGGCCGGCAATCTGCTGGGCGACGAGCAGTCCGGGCATATTCGCGAGGTCGGCTACGAACTATACCAGGCGATGCTGGAGGAAGCGATCATGGACGCAAAGGCTGGCGGGCTGGCCACCCGCCCGCGCGACTTCAGCCCGCAGATCACGATAGATGCGCCGATCCTGATCCCTGACGACTATGTACCGGATCTTGA
>JBJXEC010000039.1:0-3729 GCA_046155125.1 Sphingomonas sp.
GCCGCTTCCCCCCGACGCCCAGCGTCCGGAAGCTGTCATCCCAAGTATCGAGATAGCGGTCGAGGGCTGGCGGCGTGCGCTCAAACCGTAATTTCTGGACATAGCCCGGCGGCGCCAGCGGGCGATCAATCAGCCGTGCCAAAATGGCATCACCGCAATCATTGCCGCCTTCATTGTCGCGCAGATCAATGACCAGCCCCTTGGCGCCGGCCAGCGAATCAAGTCGCTCGTCGAGCCATGCCTGCCAGTTCCATTTGCTGTTGTAGAGCGCCCAACCGGGCATGGTCAGCACCGCCACGCCGTCGCCGCGCATCGCCCATTGCCAACGCACCTCGTCGCCGTCGTCGGAGATTTTCTCCATCGCCGCGCGCCGGGCGGCAAGGCCAATCGCCGGCAGGTCGAGGGCAAATGCAGCACCGCCCGGCGTGATGCCGCGTACGTGGTGAATGCCATCCAGCGGCGGTGCAATCAGGCCCTGGAACACGTCGAACGTCTCGATCGTGTCGGTGTTGCGCATTTCCAGTAGCGCGATCCGCTTGCCATCATTGCTGCCATCGGCGCGGATGTAAGGCATTAGTCGTGCGAGCAAATGGCTCGCGCGCTCGCCGTTTATGGTGCTGATTCGGCTGCCCGGCGGCAGGGCAAGCGGTGCGGGCGCGCCGAGCACAACCATGTCGCCGCCGATCCAGGCAAAGTCGAACGGCAGCCGTGTTGTGCGGTCGAACAGCGCGGCGGTGACGGCCTTGCTCTGGTTGAAGAAATTGGGGTAGCTGTGGCCACAGCGGATGGTAGCGAGAAACCTGGCCAGAATAAGATACCGTTGCTCGGTTGAGGTGCCGCCGGTGAATGCTGCCGCAAACCCGCCGAGGCGCGCCGCCATTTGCGCGGGCGTGTTGTAGCGGTAAAGGCCCGGGTGCATTGCCAGTGCCGCGCGCAAAATCGCAACATCCCCGGCCAGATCAGCCCTTGTCGGGAAGGGTGAAGCGGCCGTTTGCGCGCGCAGCAGGGCCGGTGCCAGGGCCGCCGCACCAAGGCCGACCAGAATTGATCTTCGCGCATGGCCTGCGGCGGCTATCGTCATCGTCAACCCTTTCGTTTCGGCCCCTCGCACCGGGTAGGCGCTCAGCCCGCGTCGGCCCTGAGATTGTGCACCCTTGTGACACTTGGGCAAGCTGAAACGGCAAAAGGGCCAGCGCTTCCGCCGACCCTTTCGCAAGTTACTGCAATTTCGGCGACTTAGCTGCTGTAATACATGTCAAATTCAACCGGGCTCGGCGTCATTTCAAAGCGCGCGACGTCGGCGCGCTTGATCTCGATATACGCCTCAATCTGGTCCTTCGAGAACACATCGCCTTTCAGCAAAAAGTCCATATCGGCTTCCAAACAATCAAGCGCCTCGCGCAAGCTCCCACACACCGTTGGAACATCGGCGAGTTCGGCCGGCGGCAGATCATAGAGATTCTTGTCCATCGGGTCGCCGGGATGGATTTTGTTCTGGATGCCGTCCAGACCGGCCATCAGCAGCGCTGCGTAGGCAAGATAGGGATTGGCGAGCGCATCGGGGAAGCGGAACTCCACGCGCTTGGCCTTGGTGCCGGCGCCATAAGGAATGCGGCAGGAAGCCGAGCGGTTGCGGCTCGAATAAGCGAGCAGCACCGGCGCTTCATACCCCGGTACCAGTCGCTTGTAGCTGTTGGTGGTGGGGTTGGTGAAGGCATTCAGCGCCTTGGCGTGCTTGATGACGCCGCCGATGAAATACAGGCACATGTCCGACAGCCCGGCATAGCCGTTGCCCGCGAACAGCGGCTTGCCTTTTTCCCAAATCGACATGTGAGTGTGCATGCCTGACCCATTATCTTCCTTGATAGGCTTGGGCATGAAGGTCGCGGTCTTGCCATAGGCATGGGCAACCTGGTGCACGACATATTTGTAGATCTGCATCCGGTCTGCCGTCTGCGTAAGCGTGCCGAAGGTCAGCCCGAGTTCATGCTGTGCGGCCGCCACTTCGTGATGGTGCTTGTCGCAGGGCAGGCCCATTTCGAGCATCGTGGAGACCATTTCGGCGCGAATGTCAGTTGCGGAATCAACCGGCGCGACCGGGAAGTAACCGCCCTTGGCACGCGGCCGGTGCGCCAGGTTGCCGCCTTCATATTCACGGCCGGTGTTGGTGGGCAATTCAATATCGTCGATTTTGTAATAGCTTGTCGCATAGCTGGTTTCAAACCGGACATCGTCAAACATAAAGAATTCGGCTTCCGGCCCCACATAGATTGTGTCGCCGATGCCGGTGTTCTGCAGATATGCCTCGGCCCGCTTGGCGGTCGAGCGAGGATCGCGCGCATAGAGCTCGCCAGTCGACGGTTCCACCACATCGCAGAACAGGATGAGCATGGGCGTGGCGGAAAACGGATCGACATAGACCGCATCCAGATCCGGCATCAGGATCATGTCGCTTTCGTTGATTGCCTTCCAGCCCTCGATCGAGGAGCCGTCGAACATCAGCCCGTCGGTCAGCTCATCTTCGCCGATAACGCCTGCCACCATGGTCAGGTGCTGCCATTTGCCCTTGGGATCGGTAAAGCGCAGATCGACCCACTCGATCTCCTCGTCCTTGATCATCTTCAGGATTGTGCCGGCGTCGTTGGCCATGGTGATGATGCCCTTTCTGGTTTGGTCGTTCTATCCGGCAAGCCGGCGAATCATGTTGCGCTGCGTGGCGCTATTTTCACGCGATGTTGCGCTGCGTCAAATTGCGTTTTCGTCGCGTTCGCCGGTGCGGATGCGCAGCGCCGTCTCCACCGGGATGACGAAAATCTTGCCGTCGCCGATCCGCCCGGTTTGCGCAGCCGCGGCAATTGCTTCCACCACACGCGCGGCGAGCGCGTCTTCAACCACGACTTCAAGTTTAACCTTGGGCAGGAAATCAACGACATACTCGGCACCGCGATACAGCTCCGTATGGCCCTTCTGCCGGCCGAACCCGCGCGCCTCGGTAACGGTGATGCCGCTGACGCCGACCTCGTGGAGCGCTTCCTTCACCTCGTCCAGCTTGAAGGGCTTAATGATCGCCTCGATCTTTTTCATGTTTGTTCCCAGTCTGGCAGTTACCCATCAATAACCGTGCCAGTCGGGGTATAGCAATGTTTCGCGTGCCGGGCATCCATAGCCGGAACGCTTCGCTGTATGATCGATAGGCAGTCACGATGCGAGTGCTGCAATTTTGGGCAGGGCGGCGGGGCGGGTGCTGCCCGCGCGCTGTCAGGCGGCCTTGGCCTGGCTGATGAATGTGGCCAGTTCACGGCTCAGATTGGCGACCTGCGCCTCCAGCTCGCTTGCCGAACTGAGCAGACTCTTTGCGCTGTGCGCGGTGCTGTCAGACTGTTGGCCGAGCGCGCTCAGCGTTTCCCGCATGGCATCGGTACCGTTCGCTGCCTGCTGGATGGTGCGGCTGATTTCCTCGGTCGCGGCGCGCTGTTGTTCGGCTGAGGTGGCGATTGACGTGGTCGCGCCGCCAAGTCCGTCAATCGCACTGGTCACGCTTTTGAGCGCAGCGACCGCGCCGGTGGTTGCGGCCATAATGTCGGAAATCTGCGCGTCGATATCGACTACCGCCCGACTGGTCTGCTGCGCCAGCGCCTTGACCTCGTTTGCGACAATGGCAAAGCCGCGCCCGGCCTCGCCGGCTCGCGCTGCCTCAATGGTGGCATTCAAGGCAAGAAGATTGGTCTG
>JBJXEC010000040.1:0-26290 GCA_046155125.1 Sphingomonas sp.
TGGCTGGTTGACACGCTCCTCCCCAAATTCGGGATTGCCACGACGACTGTCGACGCGCGCGATGCCGATGCGTTCAAGGCCGCAATCCGCCCCAATACGAAGGTTTTTTTCTTCGAAACCCCTGCGAACCCGACCATGGATATCGTTGATCTGCAGGCAGTTTGTGATTTGGCGCGCGCGCATGGCATCACCAGCATCGTCGACAATGCCTTTGCGACGCCAGCGTTGCAGCGACCGATCGAGTTCGGCGCCGATGTCGTGGCCTATTCGGCGACGAAGATGATGGACGGGCAGGGCCGGGTGCTCGCCGGTGCGGTGTGTGGCACCGAAAAGTTCATTACCGAGACGCTGCTGCCCTTTACGCGCAACACCGGGCCGACGCTCAGCGCGTTTAATGCCTGGGTGGTGCTGAAGGGCCTTGAGACGCTTGATCTGCGCATCCGGCGCCAGAGCGAAAATGCGCTTGGCGTCGGCCGTTTTCTGGAAAAGCGGGTGCCGCGGATGCTGCATCCCGGGTTGCCAAGTCACCCGCAACATAATCTGGCGATGCGCCAAATGTCGGCCTGCGGACCGATTTTCGCGTTCGAGGTGGAGAGCCGCGCGCAGGCACACGGGCTGCTCGATGCGTTGGCGCTGGTTGATATCTCCAACAATATCGGCGACTCCCGGTCGCTGATGACGCATCCTGCCTCCACCACTCATTCCAGCGTCGCCGAGGACAAGCGGGTTGAGATGGGGATTGGCGAGGGGTTGTTGCGGCTGAATGTCGGCCTGGAAGATCCGCAGGACGTGATTGCTGATCTTGACGGCGCCTTGACGGCAGTCGGGCTGTGAAGGCGCTGTTTCCTTATGTGGCCGAAACCCGTGGCGTGGTTGTGCGTGTGTCGACGAGCTATCTCGCCGAGCAGTCTGATCCGCGCCGCGGGCGGTGGTTCTGGGCCTATCACATCCGGCTGGAGAATGAAGGCGATGTCGGGGTGCAACTGCTGACCCGCCACTGGATCATTACTGACGGCCGGGGCGCTCGCCACACGGTCGAGGGCGAGGGCGTGGTCGGTGAACAGCCCCTGATCCCGCCGGGCGGCAGCTTTGATTATGTCTCGGGCTGTCCGCTCACGACACCAACCGGGTCGATGCAGGGCAGCTATCATATGATCGCCGAGGATGGCACCGCATTCGATGTCGCCATCCCTAAATTCACGCTCATCGCACCGGCGGTCGCTACATGAAGCGCACGCATTTGCCGCTTAATGGCATGCGGGTGCTCGATGCAGCGGCGCGCCACCTGTCGTTTACCCGCGCGGCCGACGAGCTGGCGGTGACCCCGGCGGCGGTTGGCCAGCAGATTCGCGCGCTGGAGGACACGCTGGGGGTGGTGCTGTTCCGCCGCACCACCAAGGGGCTTGAGCTGACGCCAGAGGGCGAGGCGGGTCTCGACGCGCTGCGCCACGGCTTTTTGCAGTTCGAAGACGCGGTCCGCGCGATGCAGGCGGGGCAATCGTCAAAATCGCTGACGATCGCGGCCCCGCGTGACCTTTCCGAAAAATGGCTGATGCCGCGGCTTGCTGACATCGCGCGCGCGGAGGGTGATTTGCGCTTCGTGCTGATTTCGGCCGACGAGCCGATCGACTTTACCGAGGCTAATCTGGACCTCGCCGTCCATTGGGGCGAAGGGCCGGGCGATCATGAGGGCGAGGCCATTGAATCCGACGGCATGGTGACCGTGGAGCGCCCCGGCGGCGGCGCCGACACACGCATATCCTGGCCAGGCTGCCTGAACGATCCGGACGTATCGCTGGTGCGCGTCGGCGATGCCGGGCTCGCGCTGGATGCGGCCGCGCAAGGTCTGGGGCGCGCGACCGTGCCCGAACTCATCGCCGCGCGCGATCTTGCGGCGGGGCGCGTCACCATGATCGGCGACCCCCGGCCCTATCGGCTTGGCTATTGGCTGGTCGCGCCGCTCCCACAATGGCGGCAGAAAAAGGTCAAGGCTTTGGTAGAGGCGCTCACGCGGTGAGCGATCCGCCTGTCATCGCGGGCACGCACGTCCGGCTCAGGCCGCTGCGGATCGAAGACGCCCCGGCACTGCACGAACTCTATAGTGACGCTGGGGCGATGACGTGGTGGACCCACGGGCCGCATGATCGGCTGGAGGAAACCGAGGCAAAGCTTGCCAATAATCTGTCGCGTGACGATTGGCGCGCCTGGGCGATCACGCTTGCCGATGACGATCGCGCGATCGGAACGGCGGCAGCGCATGAAGAGCGGCAGGGTCGCGTCGCCGAAATCGGCTACTCGCTCAGCCGAGCGCATTGGGGATCGGGTCTTGCCCGAGAGGCGGTTGGCCTGCTGATCGGGTTCCTGTTCGAGGTTGAGGGCTATCGCCGCATCTTCGCCGATACCGACCCGGATAATGCCCCGTCTAACGGCCTGCTGACAAGGCTCGGCTTCACGCTCGAGGGGCGGCTGCGCAGCGCGTGGGAAACCCATATCGGCGTGCGTGACAGCTTGATCTGGGGCCTGCTGGCGACGGAATGGTCGCAGGTCGAGCATTGAGGATCAAGCGTCGATGGCGGCTTCTTCAACGCGCGCGGCATTTTCCTGAATGAAGGCAAAGCGGTGCGCGGGGTTGTTGCCCATCAGCCGGTCGACCAGATCCTTCACGACCGCGCGTTCTTCATATTCCTGCGGCAGGGTGATACGCAGCAGCTGGCGGGATTTCGGGTCCATTGTGGTTTCGCGCAGCTGCATGGGGTTCATTTCGCCCAGCCCCTTGAACCGCGCGACATCCACCTTCTTGCCCTTGAATGGACCGGCTTCGATCCGGGCGCGGTCTGCATCGTCCATCGCGTAGAGGCTCTTGGTGCCCGCGGTCAGCCGATACAGCGGCGGTTGCGCGAGATACAGATGCCCGCGCCGCACCAATTCAGGCATTTCCTGAAAGAAAAACGTCATTAGCAGGGTAGCGATATGCGCGCCGTCAACATCGGCGTCGGTCATGATGACGATGCGCTCGTACCGCAAATTGTCGGGCATACAGTCCTTGCGGGTGCCGCAGCCAAGCGCCTGAATAAGATCGGCAATTTCCTGATTGGCGGAAATCTTGGCGGTGGTGGCCGAGGCGACGTTCAGGATTTTGCCGCGAATGGGGAGGATTGCCTGTGTCTTGCGGTCGCGCGCCTGTTTGGCCGAACCGCCCGCCGAATCGCCCTCGACGATGAAGATTTCAGTGCCGGCCGGGTCATCCGACGAACAATCGGTGAGCTTGCCGGGCAGCCGCAGCTTGCGCGCTGACGTGGCCGTCTTGCGCTTTACCTCGCGTTCGGCTTTGCGGCGCAGGCGCTCATCCATCCGTTCCAGCACAAAGCTCAGCAACGCTTTGCCTCGCTCCATATTGTGGCTGAGGAACAGGTCGAAATGGTCGCGCACCGCCTTTTCGACGAGGACCGCGGCGTCAGGGCTGGTCAGCCGGTCCTTGGTCTGGCTCTGGAACTGCGGGTCGCGAATGAACACACTAAGCATCAGCTCGCTGCCAGTGACGATGTCGTCAGCGCTGATGTCCCTTGCTTTTTTTTGGCCGACAAGATCACCAAAGCCGCGAATGCCCTTGACGATGGCGGCTCTCAACCCTGCCTCGTGCGTGCCGCCATCGGGCGTGGGAATGGTGTTGCAATACCAGCTATACGACCCGTCGGACCACAAGGGCCAAGAGATCGCCCATTCGACGCGGCCCGATTTTTCACCGCCCGGGCCATCCGGGAAGTCCTGCGTGCCGGTGAAGAAGTCAGCAGTAGCGCACTCACGGCCATTGACCTGTTCGCGCAAATGGTCGGCAAGCCCGCCAGGGAACTGAAACACAGCGTCGGCGGGCGTGTCGTCATGGATCAGCTCGGGCGCGCACTTCCACCTGATTTCAACGCCGGCAAACAGATAAGCCTTGGACCGCGCCAGCTTGTAGAGGCGGGCAGGCTTGAAGTGCAGTTCTGGCCCGAAAATCTCGTGGTCGGGCACAAAGCTGATGGACGTGCCGCGCCGGTTCGGGGTACCGCCCAGATGCTCCAGCGGGCCAAGCGTCACACCGCGTGAGAATTTCTGGCGGAACAGCTCGCGGTTGCGGGCGACTTCTACCACCGTGTCTGAAGACAGGGCGTTCACCACCGACACGCCGACACCGTGCAGGCCGCCCGATGTCGCATAGGCCTTGCCCGTAAATTTGCCCCCCGAATGGAGCGTCGAGAGGATTACCTCGAGCGCTGACTTGTCCGGGAATTTCGGGTGCGGATCAACCGGGATGCCGCGGCCATTGTCGTTGATCGTCAGCCGGTTGCCGGCCTCCAGCGTTACCTCGATGCGGGTCGCGTGCCCGGCAACCGCTTCGTCCATCGCATTGTCGAGCACTTCGGCGGCCAGATGGTGGAGCGCGCGCTCGTCGGTACCGCCGACATACATGCCGGGTCGGCGCCGAACCGGCTCAAGTCCCTCCAGCACTTCAATCGACGCAGCGTTATAATCAGAGCCGGGCGCGGTCGCGCTGGCGGCAAACAGGTCATCGGCCATGGGCGCTGCTATAGGGTCGGGCGAGTCGGATGCGCAAGCCGGGCGGTGCAGCAAAGGACCGCCCGAACCAGAGGATCAGCGAACGCGCGGGCCGCCAAAGGGGAGCGGCGGGGGCGGGCGCCGGTCCCGCCGGGGGAGCTGCGCCTGATAGGCATGACCGCAATGTGCGATGCAATAGGGGAACCCCGGGTTCACCTTGTCCCCGCAAAAGTGAAAGTCCGGCTCGCCGGGGTGCCCAAGCGGCCATTTGCAGATGCGGTCGTTAAGGTCGAGCAGCGTGGTTTTGCCGGTCATTTCGGGGGACGGCTTTGCCGGAACGAGGCGGCGGGGCGGGGCGGGGGTGATCGGCGCTTGCTGTTCGCCCGGTGCCTGACGCAGAAAGCCGCCAGGGCCGACCGAGCGCATGATGACGGTCGGCGCTTCCTTGGGCGCGGGGCCATCGGCATCCGCCGTCGGCGCATCGTCGGGTTCGGGTGCGACGGCTGGAGGGGGCACGGCTGGTGCCGCGCGACGCGGCGGAGCATCGTCAACCGGCGCGGCAGGCGCTGGCGCGCTGGGCGCCTTGGCGCGCGACGCCGGCGCGCGGGGTGCCGCGGGGGCTGCATCTGCAGCTTTAGCGTCGACATCATTTGCCTTCACCGGCGATGGGCGTGATTGCAGGCCGAGCCGGTGCGCCTTGCCGATCACGGCGTTGCGGCTAACGCCGCCGAGCGCCTCGGCGATCTGGCTCGCCGTCATGCCCTGCTCCCACATCGTCTTGAGCGTATCGATCCGCTCCTCGGTCCAGCTCATCTATCTTCCTTTGTTGGCCGACGCCTGGCGCCGACAGTCAATTCTGTTTTCCGCGCGCGAGCCGGGTTGCGGCAAGCGTTGGTAGCCGGTACGCGCAATCATCATGAGCAGCCAGCCAGATTCCTTGCCAGCAAGTTCGACGATAACCCATGCGCCAGGCGTTGCGATCATCCGACGTGTCAACTGGTACGGCCTTCGCACGCTCTATATCAAGGAGGTGCGGCGTTTCTTCAAGGTCCAGCTGCAAACCATCTGGGCGCCGGCCATCACCACATTGTTGTTTCTCGTTATTTTCACGGTGGCAACCGGAGGGAAACGGCCGGTTCATGTCGGCGGGGCGGAGGTTGCGTTTGCGGATTTCATCGCGCCTGGCCTGATCGTCATGGGGATGCTGCAAAATTCCTTCGCCAATGCCAGCTTTTCGCTGCTGGTCGGCAAGATCCAGGGCACTATCGTCGATTATCTGATGCCACCTCTTTCCACGCTCGAGCTGATGGCGGCGATGGTTGGCGGGGCTGTCACGCGCGCTGTACTGGTCGGGCTTGCCGTGTTCCTTGCAATGCAGCTTTGGCCGGGCGTGCACGTTGCGCCGCGACATCCGCTCGCGATCCTGTGGTTTGGCCTGCTTGGGTCGGCCTTTCTGGCAATGGTGGGCATCCTAACCTCGATGTGGGCGGAAAAGTTCGACCATGCGGCGGCCGTGCAGAATTTTGCGATCGCGCCGCTGACCTTGCTGTCGGGTACCTTCTATTCGGTCGACAAGCTCGCGCCAGGGTTTCAGGCGTTCAGCCATGTGAATCCGTTTTTCTACATCATATCGGGGTTCCGCTGGGGTTTCCTTGGCGAGGCGGATTCGCCCGTGTGGTTTGGGGCCATCCTGATTCTGGGAATCGACGTGGCGCTCGCGCTCATCGTTTACTTGCTGCTCAAGCGGGGGTGGCGGCTGAAGAGCTAGACGTTCCGGCCGCTAGTGGCGAAGCGGTTGCGCAACCCGGCGCGCTTGGCGTAAAAGCTTGCTTCAGGCGGCCCGCTTGAGGTCGCCTCTTTCGTTTTGAAGAAGGAAAGCCCCGCCATGCCGATCACGCCCCTCATGCCCGTTTACCCGCGGTGTGGTGTGCGCCCGGTGCGCGGCGAGGGCTGTTACCTGATCGGTGAGCAGGGCGAGCGCTATCTCGATTTCGCGAGCGGCATTGCGGTCAACGCGCTTGGCCATGGTCATCCGCATCTGGTTAAAGCGATTGCCGAGCAGGCGGCTACGCTGATGCATGTGTCCAACCTGTATGGCAGCCCGCAAGGCGAACATCTGGCCCGGCGGATTGTCGACAACAGCTTTGCCGACACGGTGTTCTTCACCAATTCCGGCACCGAAGCAGTGGAGTGCGCGATCAAGACCGCGCGGCGATATCATTATGCCAATGGCAATCCTGAGCGGCACACGCTTATCACCTTTAACAACGCCTTTCATGGCCGCACGATGGGGGCGATTTCAGCAACCAATCAGGCCAAGATGCGCGACGGGTTCGAGCCGCTGCTGCCCGGCTTTGCCTATGCCCCGTTCAATGATTTGGAAGCGGCGCTCGCGCTGGTGGATGAGCACACCGCAGGCTTCATGGTCGAGACAATTCAGGGCGAGGGCGGCATTTCGGCGGCCACGCCTGAATTCATGCAAGGCCTGCGCCGGGCGTGTGACGAACACGGCCTGTTGCTGGTGCTGGACGAGGTGCAATGCGGTTATGGCCGCACGGGCAAGATGTGGGCCTATGAGCATTATGGCATCACCCCCGACATCATGTCGTCGGCCAAGGGCATTGCCGGGGGTTTCCCGCTCGGCGCGTGTCTTGCGACTGAGGAGGCCGCCAAGGGCATGGTGATTGGCACCCACGGCTCAACCTATGGCGGCAATCCGCTGGCGATGGCAGCGGGCGAAGCGATCCTCGACGTCATTCTGGAGCCGGGCTTTCTCGACCATGTGGCGACAATGGGCGAGCGGCTCGCTCAGGCGCTCGGGCAAATGATTCCCAACCACGATCATTTGTTCGACAGCGTGCGCGGCAAGGGGCTGATGGCGGGGCTGAAACTGAAAGACGCCGCTGTGGCGCGCGATTTCGTGGCGCATTTGCGCGACCATCACGGCCTGTTGACGGTGGCCGCGGGCGAGAACGTCGTGCGCATCCTGCCGCCGCTGGTGATCGAGGACGCGCATATCGCCGAATTCGTGCAAAAGCTGAGCGATGGCGCACGGGCCTATGCGCCCGCTATCGCTGCCTGATGCGGCACTTCCTGAACCTGTCGGACGCTGGCGCCGATGCTATTGCCGCGATGCTTGCCGACGCGCTTGATCGCAAGGCCGCGCGTGCAGGCTGGCCCAAGGGCATGCCAGATGCCGATGCGCCGCTTGCGGGTCACATTCTGGCGATGGTGTTCGAGAAGAACTCCACGCGCACCCGGGTGAGCTTCGACACGGCGATCCGGCAATTGGGCGGTACCAGCATCGTGATGGATGCAGGCGCCACGCAGTTGGGCCGGGGCGAAACAGTGGCCGATACCGCGCGCGTGCTATCGGGCTTTGTCGACGCGATCATGTTGCGCACCGACGATCATGCCAAGGCCGAGGAAATGGCGCGCCATGCGAGCGTGCCGGTCATCAACGGCCTGACCGATCATTCGCACCCCTGCCAGATCGTGGCTGACCTGCTGACGATTATCGACAGTGGTAAATCGCTGCCCGGCCTGAAGGTGGCGTGGCTTGGGGACGGCAACAACGTGCTGACCTCGATCATCGAGGCGGCCGGGCTGATGCAGTTCGATGTCGTTGCGGGGTGCCCGCAAGGCTTCCAGCCCGAGGACTCGGCGCTTGCGCTCGGCAATGGCCGTGCGCGGGTTGTCAGCGATCCGGCCGAAGCGATTGCGGGCGCTGATGTCGTCGTCACGGACACCTGGATTTCGATGGGGCAGGCCCATGCCGATACCAAGCTCGCCGCGCTGATGCCCTATCAGGTGACGGCAGCGCTGATGGCGAGCGCTGCGCCCGACGCAAAATTCCTGCACTGCCTGCCCGCGCACCGCGGCGAGGAGGTGTCCGCCGAGGTAATCGACGGCCCGCAATCGCTGATCTGGGCAGAGGCCGAAAACCGGCTCCACGCCCAGAAATCCATCCTGCGCTGGTGCTTTGGCCAAATTGGCTGAGTTGCATCGCGGCGGCACGGCCTTATTTGAGCAACTATGACGACCAACCCTAGCATTGCTTCGGCGGCTGCCGATCTTGATCGCGCGCTCGGTTTCACCATTCCCGCCCGCAGCGCGCGTGGGCGCCTGGTGCGGCTGGGCCCGGTGCTCGACACGATCCTGGCTGCGCACGCCTATCCGCCCGCCATCGAGGCATTGCTGGCCGAAGCCCTGACGCTGACCGCTTTGATCGGTTCGACCCTGAAGGACGCAGGCGGCCAGCTGACCATGCAGACGCAGACCCAGGCCGGCGTGGTGACATTGCTTGTCTGCGATTATCGCGGCGGAGAACTGCGCGGCTATGTGCAATATGATGCGGACATGCTGGCCGACCAGCCGGAAAAGCCAACCTTGTTCGCGCTGTTCGGCGCCGGGTATCTGACCATCACCTTCGACCAGGCGGCGACCAAGGAGCGGTATCAGGGCATTGTTCCGCTCGATGGGGAAACGCTGGCCCAAGCGGCAGAGAGCTATTTCGTGCAATCCGAGCAAATCCCAACGCTGGTCCGGCTGGGCATGGCGCGGGGAGCAGACGGCCGTCACCATGCCGGCGGCCTGTTCGTGCAGCATTTGCCAGAAGGGGAGCTGGGCCGGGACCGGCTGCACACCCGGCTCGATCATCCCGAATGGGAGCATGTCGCGACGCTTGCTCACACCGTTGGCGCCGGGGAATTGGCCGATCCTGCACTGAAGCTCGAAGAGCTGGTGTGGCGGCTGTTCAATGAGGAGGACGAAGTGCGTCTGTTGACGGGCCTCCCGCTCACGCGCGGTTGCCGGTGCAGCGCGGACTATATCGCGCAAGTCATCGCCAAATTCCCGATCGAGGAGCGCCGGGCGATGGCCGGGGACGATGGCATCATCACCGTCGACTGCGCGTTCTGCGCGACCAAATTTCCGCTCGACGTTGATACCATCTCGGGCTAGCCGCGCATTGCATTTGGGCTCGTGCCACCTAAATTCCGGTCCTGCGCGGCGTCGTTGTCCGACGGCAGCAGGGGGCGGGGCAGAGGACGAATGCGGTCAACCAAAGGGTCAATGCTTGCTGCGCTGTGGGCTGCGCCACTGTTGCTGGCCGCGAACGGTGCAACAGCGCCCCGCGCTGCGCCATCGACGCCCCGCGCGACGCCGCTCGCCACAGCCTTTGGCCTGATCGCGCCGGGCCAGTGGGAATTGCGTGATCTGGACAATAGCGCTGCGGCGCGATCGATGTGCGTTGCCGATGCCGAGGCCCTTGTTCAACTTCAACATGCCGGCCGGCAGTGCACGCGCTTTGTGGTCGACGATTCGCCGACCAGCGCAACGGTGCACTACACATGCCCCGGCGCCGGGCATGGCCGCACCATTATCCGCGTGGAAAATGCGCGCAGCTTCCGGCTCGATACGCTGGGCATCGCAAGCGGTGCGCCGTTTGAATTCCGCTACGAAGCACGCCGCACCGGGGCGTGTACCGCTTCGCGTTAAGCTCGCGTTTACGCCGCGTGTGGTAACAAAACTGCGTGTCAATCATTTCGGGCACGCTTTCCTCCCTAGCTATTTATAGCCAACTGGGCCGCCCGACATCGGGCGGCCCTTTTTTTGGTGCGCAGTGGCCGGGATTGCGACACACGCGAAAGCCGATTATGCGCCCGCTATCATGACAGATGATAGCAAAATGGCGGTCGCGCTCGTGTCGGGCGGGCTCGATTCGATGGTTGCCGCGGCGTTGGCGCGTGAGGCGGGCTATCGGCTGCTTGCCCTGTCGGTCGACTATAACCAGCGCCACCGCGTTGAGCTTGCAGCCGCGGCCCGCATTGCGTCGGTGCTCGGCGCTCAGCGGCACGTCGTCCTGCCGCTTGACCTTGCCGCTTTTGGCGGATCGGCGCTGACCGCGGATATCGCCGTGCCCAAGGGCGGCGTCGGGGTGGATATTCCTGTAACCTATGTGCCTGCCCGAAACACGATTTTTCTAAGCCTCGCGCTGGGCTGGGCGGAGGCGACGGGCGCGCGTGACCTGTTCATTGGGGTGAACGCGCTGGATTATTCGGGCTATCCGGATTGCCGACCGGAATTTATCGCAGCATTTGAGGCGATGGCAGCACTTGCAACCAAGGCCGGGGTGGAGGGCGTGCGCTTCCGCATTCAGGCGCCGCTCCAGCATATGACGAAAGCCGATATCGTGCGCGAGGCGGCGCGGCTGGGGCTGGACGCGGGGCTTAGCTGGTCCTGCTATGATCCAACGCCTGCGGGCGAGCATTGCGGGCTGTGCGATAGCTGCCGGCTGCGCCAGCGTGGCTTTGTGGAAGCGGGCGTCGCTGACCCCACTGTTTACGCCGCATGGCCGTGAGCTATGCCATCAAGGAAATGTTCCTGACATTGCAGGGCGAAGGCGTGCAGGCGGGCCGTCGCGCGGTGTTTGTGCGCTTTGCCGGGTGCAACCTCTGGTCAGGGCGCGAGGCGGATCGGGCAAACGCGGTCTGCCGCTTTTGTGACACTGACTTTGTGGGCACTGACGGGCCGGGCGGTGGCCGCTTTGTCGACGCCGGCGCGGTGGCGGCGGCCGTCGTCGCGTGCTGGGGCAGCGGCGCCAGCGAGCGGTTCGTCGTGCTCACCGGGGGCGAGCCGATGCTGCAAGTGGACGATGCGCTGGTAGAGGCGCTTCACGGCGCCGGGTTCACCATTGCCATCGAGACCAACGGCACCATCGCCGCCAACCCACAGCTCGACTGGGTGTGTGTCAGCCCGAAAGCGGGTAGCCACGTTGTGCAGCGCAGCGGCGACGAGCTGAAGCTGGTATGGCCGCAAGACGGCGTTGCGCTGGCCGAACTGGAGGGGTGGGACTTTCGTCACTTCCTAATCCAGCCCATGGACAGCGAGACCGCGCTGGAAAACCGGGATGCGGCCGTCGCGCTCGCGCTCGCGCGCCCGAAATGGCGCCTCACGCTGCAAACCCACAAGCTGCTTGGTCTGCGCTAACGCAAGACCCGCTCAAGCGCGGCTTCAGTATTCGGCGCCGCACCGCTTGTCATAGGCATCTTTGCGATTCCAGCACCGCGGGTCGAGCCTGGGCAGCGGCACCCGGGCGTCCATGGTTATGCGCCCGGCAAACGCCTGTTCGCCGAACGGAATGAGCGCTTTACGCAGTTCCTGCATCCGCGCGACTGCCACCGTCCAAAGATCACCACGCTTGGTGAAAATGGCGTCCCGGCCAACTGCGGCGGCGGTCTGGCAGAAAATATATTGCGCCTGGGTTGTCGAAAAGCTGGAATAAACCTTGGTGCCATATTGATCGAGCTTGGCCTGCGCGACCTTGGGCAGCTTGTTGGTGCGCTTGTAATATTTGGTGAGCGTGTCCAGCGCGCCCTGCAACTCATCCTTATGGTCGAGCAGCAGCGCGTTATAGGCCGGCACCGTCAGCAGCGTGGGCTCGAACTGGCATTGCAGCGCCGATACGTTGAGCGCGGCGCGCATCGTCCACACGAGGCCAGCGCGCAACTCGGTGGGCGTGGCGCCGGGCAGGGCGATGGCAATGCCGGGTTCGGCACCGGTGACGGGCGCCCCTTGCAGCTCAGGGTTTTTGAGGAAAAATTGCGCTGATGCAGGGGTTGCGGACATCGCCGCTGCGACGATCGTGAGCAGAAGGAATAAGCGTACGCGCACAAGGTTCATCCTGTCTCGTGGTGGCTTGCAACACATCGCCGCAACTTGAAGCACCGACGTGCGGCTGGCAAACTGCTAGCACGTGCCTGCGGTTCAGCAAACAGGCTTCGGCGCATTCTGGCCCGGCGAGATCGCAGGAGCGCTGCCATATTGGGCCATGTCGCAGAGCGGGGTTCTAAATCGCTTTGCCGGAGTCGAAAAGGGCCGGAGTCGAAAAGGGCCGCCCGGTTTCCCAGGCGGCCCCATGAAGTTGGGCCGCTTTCGCTGCCCGCATCGAAAGATGCTTACTTCTTCATCGCGTCGTTCGAAGCCATGGCATCGTCATGCGCCATCATGGCATCGTTAGCTGCCATGGCGCCGTTTGCTGCCATGTCGTCATGGGCCATCATGGCGTCGTTCGAAGCCATTGCGCCGTCGGTTGCGGTCATGTTGTCAGTCGCCATCGCGTCCGTGCCCATTGCGGCATTTTCGTCGGTGACGGTAGCATTTTCGGTCGTGGTCGTTGCAGCCGGCTGGCAAGCCGAAATCATGAGCGCCGCACCGGCGATCATCGAACCGGCAACGACTTTGGAAATGAGTGCACGCATTTGAAGCTCCCTAGATAATGGATTTGGTTGGTTTGGTGACCCTTAATACCCAAATCGAAGGGGACATTAGTCGGATATCGCGATATCCTCAAGCCTCGTTTTGGCCCAAGCGCCCCAACCGGGTAAGAAATTCGTCAAATTCGGCAGCCAATGCGCTGTCGAACGACGCAAAATCGCTATTTTTGCGAAGGTCTCGCATACTGGTAACTGGGTATTGCGGCAGGCCGCAGGGCACGATTCCTCCGAAATTCGCAAGCTCCGGCGCAATATTTACGGCAAAACCATGCAACGTCACCCAGCGCTTGACGCGAACACCCAACGCACCGATTTTAGCTTCTGCTCCCCCATCTCTGGTCCAGATACCGACCCGTTCTGGCACCGTGAAGGCGCAAACGCCGAGCCGTGCAAGCGCTGCGATCAACCAATCTTCCAAACTGTGCACGAAATGCCGGACGTCGCGGCCGCGCTTGCCAAGATCGAGCATCAGATACCCGATCCGCTGGCCCGGCCCATGATAGGTATATCGGCCGCCACGCCCGGCATCGAACACTGGAAAGCGTGGGTCGAGGAGCTCAGCCGGGTTTGCGCTGGTGCCTGCTGTGTAAATGTCGGGATGTTCGAGCAACCACACCAGTTCGCGCGTCTGCCCCTGCGCAATGGCCGCGGCGCGTGTCGACATGCGTTCCAGCGCCGCAGGATAGGCCACCGGGTCAGTCGAGATCTCCCAGTCGATCAGGTCGGAGAGCTTGTGGTCCATCATTCCTGCGATGCTCGTGTGCGCTGGTGCATGCAAGCATTGGCATGGCTTGGCCGAATCGTCTAACAGCGACCGCGTTGGGGATTTTTTTGAGCAAGGGCGGCGATGGCAACGGTGACGATGAGTTCGGTGTGGGACCGCACGACCGACTTTTTGCAGGAGTCGGCGGGAAAGTACCTGCCGCTCGCTTTGCTGCTCATCGCGGTGCCCCTCGCACTCGGTGGTATTGTGGCGAGCGTTGCCAATACGATGACGGGCGGCACAGACCGGGGTCTGCGGCTGGTGATTATCGGTTTGAGCCTGGTGAGCTTGTGGGGGCAGCTTGGCATTGCCGCCCTGGTAACTGGCGTGGCGGGGCAAACGGGCGATGCCGGCAAGCAGGGTTTGGCGCGATTGCCCAAAGTCATTGTCGTGTTCGTGCTGTTCGGGCTTGGGTTCGTGTTGCTGTTGGTCCCGCCGATCATTGCGCTTTTGCTTACTGGCACTGACCTGGCAATGCTTGGTTCAAATGATCCGGTGCTGGTACAGCTCGCCATCAGAGCCGTTCAGCCCGGCTATGCCTGGTTCATTGTGCTCTACAGCCTGGCAGCGATGGTCGTGATGATCTGGGCGGCCATTCGCCTGGCCCTGCTGCTGCCAATCGTTGCAGCTGAGAACCTGATGCTTGGGGCGTTCCGTCGCAGCTTCGCGCTGACCAAAGGACTGACGTTGAAGATTTTTGGCGTGCTGCTGTTGCTGATTGTCGTGAGCGGGGTCGCGCAACTGGCGGCGAAAGCAGTGTTCGGCACGGTGTTCGCTCTGGTGGGCATGGGCACGGATCCGCTCGCTGTCGGCAGCCTGATCGCGACGGTGCTGGTCGCCATGGTCAGTGCGGCATTTGCAGTGCTCAGTTCGGTTTTTTCCAGCAACTTGCTGGTGGCCGTCCGCGACAATGCGCCTGTTGACGCGCCCGGCGCATGAAGGTGACCATCGGCGCCGCTCTTGGCGGTGCATGGCGGCTTGCGCGCCGTGACGTTGAAATATTGGTGCCGGTTACTGGCCTGTTTCTGTTCTTGCCGACGCTGGCGATGCTGTTGCTGATGCCGTCGCCGCCCATGGGGCCGGGCGCAGGGGCGAGCGAACAACAGCTTGCGGTGTTCGTGCAGGCTTATAGCGACTGGCTGGTCGGCAATGCGCCCGCCTTTGGCGCGGCGGCTGCCTGTTCGCTGATGGGCAGCGCGACGCTGGCGGCATTCTACCTTGATCCTCAGGCGCAGGACGTGCGCGGCGCGCTCGCCCGGGCTGTGGCGCTGCTGCCCCGGTTTATGCTTGCCGCGGTGATCGTGGGGGTGCCGACCTTTATCGGCGCCTGGCTGTTCATCGTGCCGGGGCTCTATGTCATGGCGCGCACCATGCTGGCCGGGCCGATACTCGTAGCCAGTCGTCCGGTCTCGGCGCTTGGCGCGGTGATGGCGAGCGTTCGGATGACGCGCGGCAACGGGTTGGTGCTCACGGCGCTTGCGGCGGTGTTGCTGCTCGCTGGGCAACTTTTGCCGATACCGTTTCTGGCGATGGTCCAGTCGCTTGGCGCAGCGCATGCCGCCAACCCGGTGGTGGTTGCGCTCCTGTCGATGGCGGCAGCGACCTGTGCGGCCGCGGCGGCGCTGGCGACCATCCTTGTCCGCGTCTGGCTGTACGGCGAACTGGCCGCGCGCGGCTAGCGCCAGGTGGCGCGGGGCGGCAGGCTCATCAGGATGGCGTCGATATTGCCGCCAGTTTTGAGGCCGAACAGCGTTCCGCGGTCGTACACCAGGTTGAATTCGGCATAGCGGCCGCGCCATTCGAGCATCCGCGCTTCGTCGGCCACGGTGAAGGGCGCGCTCATCCGGCGCCTGACGATGCGTGGATAGGCTTCCAGAAACGCGCGGCCAACGGCTTGCGTGAATGCCAGATTGGCCGCGAAATCCCCCTCCAGATGGTCGTAGAAAACGCCGCCGACGCCCCGGTGCACGTGCCGGTGGGGGATGAAGAAATAGTCGTCCGCCCACTTCTTGAAGCGCTCATGATAGTCCGCTCCATGGGCATCGCACGCCCGCTTCAGGGTGGCGTGAAAATCCTCGGTGTCTTCGGCAATTGGGAGCGGCGGATTAAGGTCGGCGCCGCCGCCGAACCAGCGCTTGGTGGTGACGAGGAAACGCGTGTTCATATGGACCGCCGGGGCATGGGGGTTGGCCATGTGCGCGACCAGGCTGATGCCGGTTGCAAAAAAACTTGGGTCGTCGCCCGCGCCGTGGATTGATTTGGCGAAGTCACCCTCGAACGTCCCGCCGACGGTCGACACGTTGACGCCGACCTTTTCAAACACCTGCCCTTTCATCACCCCGCGCACACCGCCGCCGCCCGGCGTGCCGGAAGGGTCGGTGCGGTCCCATGCGGTGTATTCAAAGCCGGCGTCGGACCCTGCCTCGCGCTCGATCGCCTCGAACTCGGCACAGATCAGGTCGCGCAGCTGTTCGAACCAGGTGCGGGCCTGTGTCTGTTCGTCGTCCATCGCGATCATTGCGGCCATCCTCCTGTTTGTCTCAATGCTTCGCCCAGCACCATTGCCGCTGCGACGGCGACATTCAAGGAGCGGCGCCCCGAAACAAGCGGAATCAAGACCCGCAGGTCGGCGCGCGCATGGACATGGTCGGGTACGCCGCTTGATTCGGCGCCGAGCAACAGCGTGTCCCCGAGGTTGAAGCGTGCCGCATCCAGCCGCGTCGCGCCGCGCGTGGTTAGTAGCACGATTCGACCCGGCACGCGTGCTTCGAACGCTGCCCAGTCGGCATGGCGCGTCACCGCTGCTTGCGCTGCATAGTCCATACCAGCGCGGGCGAGGGCGCGGTCCGAATAGGCAAAGCCCATCGGTTCGATCAGATCGACCGGCACGCCCAAACATGCCCCCAGCCGTAGGATCGTGCCGACATTGCCCGCAATGTCCGGTTGAAACAGGGCGAGGTGGAGCGCGGACGGGGCGACGAGGGTCATCCCCCCGACTTAGGGCTTTAGACCGTATCCCCTCAAGTCGGTTGAATTGCTGTTGGCAAAACGCCATGACGGCGTCTATTAGGCCGCCAGCCACCGCCGGTTGCGGTCGGCCCATCGCGGCTATGTGCCTTATTGGCATTTGGCTGCCCAGGTTTTGATGTGCAAAGGCAAGTGGATGGCAACCGTTCAAGACGCGATTCCAGCAGGCGACATGCCAAATGATCTGCAGGGCGAAGGCGGCGAGCCGCGTCGCCGCGATTTTCTGAGCTATGCGGCGCTGTCGTTTGGCGCCGCCGGTGTGGGCGCTGTGCTGCTGCCGCTCGTCAACCAGATGAACCCGTCAGCGGACGTGCTCGCCGAATCGTCCACCGACATTGATCTGTCGGCAATCGAGCCCGGGCAGGCGATTAAGACCATTTTCCGCAAGCAGCCGCTGTTTGTTCGCAACTTGACGCCAGCGGAAATTGCTGACGCGGACAAGGTCGATATCGCATCGCTGCGCGACCCGCAGACGCTTGAACAGCGAACCCAGGCGGGCAAAAAGAACTGGCTGATTACGCTGGGTGTTTGCACCCATCTCGGGTGCGTGCCGCTGGGCGCTGGCGAGGGCGAAGTCCGCGGCGAATTTGGCGGCTATTTCTGCCCATGCCACGGCTCGGTGTACGACACTGCCGCGCGTATCCGCAAAGGCCCGGCGCCTTATAATTTGGCAGTGCCAGAATATAAGTTTAATTCAGACACTAATGTAACCGTCGGTTGAGGTCAGCATCATGAGCTTCCCCTGGGCAAAGCATTACGAGCCAAAAGCGCCACTGATGAAGTGGATCGACGACCGGCTGCCGTTGCCGCGTTTCATTTTTGATGCGGTGGGCGCAGGATATCCAGTGCCGCGCAACCTGAACTATTTCTGGAACTTTGGCGTGCTTGCCGGGGTCGCGCTGGTCATCCAGATTGTGACCGGCATCGTGCTCGCCATGCATTATGCGGCAAACGGTGCCATCGCATTCGACTCGGTTGAACACATCATGCGTGATGTGAACTCCGGCTGGCTGCTGCGCTATGCGCATGCGACCGGCGCCTCGATGTTCTTCATCGTGGTTTACACGCACATTGCGCGCGGCCTGTATTATGGCTCCTACAAGGCGCCGCGCGAGATGATCTGGCTGCTGGGCGTTGTCATTTTCCTGCTGATGATGGCCACCGCTTTTATGGGCTATGTGCTGCCCTGGGGCCAGATGAGCTTCTGGGGCGCACAGGTCATCACCGGGTTCTTCTCGGCGATCCCGCTGGTCGGCGAATCAATCCGCATCTGGCTGCTGGGCGGCTTTGCGCCGGATGACGCCGCGCTCAACCGCTTCTTCTCGCTGCATTATCTCATGCCGTTCGTGATCTTGGGCGTTATCATCCTGCACATCTGGGCGCTGCATATTCCGGGGTCGAACAACCCCACCGGCGTTGAAGTGAAGGGCGAGCAGGATACCGTGCCCTTTCATCCTTATTACACCGCGAAGGATGGCTTCGGGCTGGGCGTGTTCCTCACGATCTTTGCGTTCATCCTGTTTTTCTATCCCAATGTGTTGGGTCACCCGGACAATTACATTCCGGCCAACCCGCTGTCGACGCCCGCGCACATCGTGCCGGAATGGTATTTCCTGCCCTTCTACGCGATTTTGAAGTCGTTCACGGTCGACTTCATCCTGCCGGCAAAGCTGTGGGGCGTGCTGGCGATGTTCGGGTCGATCCTGCTGTTGTTCTTCCTGCCCTGGCTGGACACATCGCCCGTGCGCTCGTCGAACTTCCGCCCCACGTACCGCGTGTTTCTGTTCGTCCTGCTCGTTGATGTGCTGGCGCTTGGTTATGCCGGTGGTGCTGAGCCGACCGCGCGCAACGTCATTATCGGGCAGATTGCCGCGATTTATTACTTCGCGCATTTCCTCATCATTCTGCCGGCCGTCTCGGCGATGGAGAGCCCGCGCAAACTGCCAAATTCCATTACGGAAGCAGTGCTCGGCAAGCACGGTGCCGCCGCAGTTCCGGCCGAATAAGGGATATACGCATGGTTCGGTTTATTTCGCCGGTGGTTGGTGCTGGGTTTGTCTTTGCGCTGCTGCTGGGTCTGTTCGGCAGCCTCAAGGGCGTGATCTATGATCCCGCAGCACCATCTGCGGCGGAGGAATTTCACCTCGCGCCGAAGGAATTGGCGCTCGCCAGCAACGGCATGGCCGGCAATTTTGATTACCGGCAGGTTCAGCGCGGCTTCCAGGTCTATAAGGAAGTGTGTTCGGCCTGCCATTCGCTCACCCATGTCGCCTTTCGTGACCTGACCAAGATCGGCTATTCCGAAGCCGAGGTGAAGAAGGTCGCGGCGGACTGGGGGGCCAAGCAGTCAGTGCAGGACCCCAAGTCGGGCGACCGGACCGACCGCGACAATCTGCCGGCCGATCATTTCCCGAAGGTCTATTATCCGGGCCAGGGCGTGCCACCAGACCTGTCGCTCATCACCAAAGCCCGCCATGACGGTCCGGCCTATGTCTATTCGCTGTTGACCGGTTACGCCGAGCAACCTGCGGAATTGCTGAAGAAATTCCCCGATGCCAAGACGCCGGACGGTCTGTATTACAACCCGTATTTCCCGACGCTGAACCTTGCGATGCCGGCCCCGCTGGTTAGCGATGGTCAGGTGACCTATGCGGACGGCACGGCATCTACCGTGAAACAGAACGCAGCTGATGTCGCGGCGTTCTTGGTATGGGCAGCCGAGCCCGAGCTGGCAACGCGCCACGCCACGGGGTTTGCGACGCTGATTTTCCTGATTATCGGCACGATGTTTGCTTATGGCGCCTATCGCACAGTTTGGCGGAATGTTAAGCATTGAGCCAGGTTGCTGTCGCCAATGACGACCTGAAGGCGAAAATCCGCACGATCCCGGACTTTCCCAAACCCGGCATCATGTTCCGCGATATCACCACGCTGTTGCTGGACCCAGCCGGGCTGGCGACGACGGTTGACCGGATGGTGGCCGCCGTCGATGGCAAGGTCGATCTGGTGGCGGGCATTGAGGCGCGCGGGTTCCTGTTCGCCGCCGCGATTGCGGTGCCGCTCGGCGCGGGCGTGCTGCTCATCCGCAAGGACGGCAAGCTGCCCGGCGCTACCATCGCCGAGGATTATGCGCTGGAATATGGAACCGACCGGATTGCCATGCACGAAGATGCGCTGGTGCCCGGCCAACGCGTGCTGCTGATCGATGATCTCATCGCGACGGGTGGCACCGCGCGCGCCGCGATCCGGCTCCTCCGCAAGGCCGGCGCGCATGTGACACATGCGCAGTTTGTGGTCGACCTGCCTGAGCTTGGCGGCGCGGATGCCCTGCGTGGTGATGGCATCGCGGTGTCGTCGCTGGTGGCGTTCGAGGGGCACTGAGCGGAACGCGCGTTGCGGGAGACGATGTCAGTTGGTCGGCCGCGTGCGGATCAGCCCGATCGAAGTCATCGTCAGCACCGGGCCGTCATGCTGGTTGAACACGGTTATCATGCTGCGATAGCTGCCCATTTCCGGGCGACTTGTGGACCGGCGTTTGTCGAGCACGCGCGTTTCGACGCGCAGCGTGTCGCCGGGAAACACTGGTCTCAGCCAACGCAATTCGTCCACGCCCGGTGATCCGAGCCCGGCCTGGTCCGTTGACTTCAAATTCTCCACCAGCATCGCCATCGTCATCGCGCATGTGTGCCAGCCGCTTGCGGACAGCTTGCCGAAATGCGTTTGCGCGGCCGCCTCGTCCGAGAGGTGAAAGGGTTGTGGGTCGTATTTCGAGGCAAACGCAATCACCTCGTCGCGAGTAACCGCATAGCAGCCAAAACGGGCAACGGCGCCGGGCTCGATATCTTCAAAATACTTCATGCAGCTAACTTTCGTCGCGCCGCAGCGCTTGGCAAGCGCTATCGGCGCAGCGCCTGGCGAAATGGCGCGTCGTTGCCGTCGAGCGCGGGATCAGCCGGCAGCTTCAGCAAATCGCGGATCAGCGGCGCCACATCGACATTGTCGAACGCGGCAAGCGCCCCGCGCGGCGCGATGTCGGGCCCGCTTGCGACGAACAGAGCGGCCATTTCCGGTGCGTCTGGGTCATAGCCATGCGCGCCGCCTGATGGCGGCCGGTCAGCGGGCGGGCTGCGCGTGGCCGCCAGCCATCCGGTTTCAGCAAGACAAATGAACGGCGGCACCCGGTCGTTTTGCCCGTAATGAAGGCGCGCCGGGACGTTCTTTTTTGCCCAACAGGTGAGGTGTGGCTGCGGCTTGAGCAGCACGGCGCCGACCGCTGTTTCGTGCCCTGCAAGAGGCGTTATCCCGGCATAGGGGCCGTCGGTGATCGCGGTGAAGGTGCCGGTTGGCAACTGACGGTCAAGGCGGACCACGCGCTCGGCACTGATCGGGGCCATGCCATGGTCTGCGACAATCACCAGATTGGCGGGCTGCCCAAGCCCTGCGAGCTCGGTGCGCAACCGGCCAATCGCCGCATCCACCTCGCCCACGACCGCTGTCGTGCGCGCATCATCGGGGCCATATTTGTGCCCGGCGCTGTCGACCACATCGAAGTAAAGCGTGAGGAAGCGGGGGCGGGTGGCGGCCGGGCGGCGCAGCCAGTCGATGACGGCGTCCACGCGCTGGCGATTGCTCACCTCATGGCCATATTGCTGCCAGTCGCTTGGCCGCCGCCCGCTAAAATCAATATTTGCCCCCGGCCAGAACATGGTGGCGGTGCGGATGCCCGCCTTTTCCGCCGTGATCCACAGTGGCTCGGCGGCGTCCCACCAGAACGGTTCCTCGCTCTGCATCGTGAAGATCATGCCGGGGTGGTCGGCATCCTCCATCCGGTTGCCCACAATCCCGTGCCGGTCCGGGCGCAGGCCAGTCACTAACGTCCAGTGATTGGGGAAGGTCACGCTGGGGAAGGACGGCCGCATGGCCGCGCTGATGCCGGCACGGGCGAGGGCGTTCAGGTTAGGAGTTACGCCGCGCGTCAGATAGTCAGGCCGGAAGCCGTCGATCGATACCAGAATGGTGACAGGTGCGCGCTGTTCGACCGGTGCCACGCTGCGCGAGGCGAGGGGCGGCGCGTTGACGGGTGCGGTCGCACACGCCTGAAGCGCGGCGGCAATAGCTGCGGCAAAGAGGCGGGAAGGCCAACGCATGCGCGGCCTATGGCGCGGCGGTGCGTCATCCGTGTGACAGGCGGCGATGGCTGGCCTCAAACGTTAAACCGGAACAGCATGACGTCGCCGTCATGGACGACATACTCTTTGCCCTCCTGCCGCAGCTTGCCGGTTTCGCGCGCGCCCGCCTCGCCCTTGCAGGCGATATAGTCGGCAAAGGCGATGGTCTCGGCCCGGATGAACCCGCGCTCGAAATCGGTGTGGATTTCGCCTGCCGCCTGCGGGGCCTTGGCACCGGCGTGCACGGTCCAGGCGCGCGCTTCCTTGGGGCCGACGGTGAAAAAGGTGAGCAGATTCAGTAGCTTGTAGCCCGCCGTAATAACGCGGGCGAGCCCAGTTTCTTCCAGGCCCAGTTCAGCGAGAAAGTCGCCGCGCTCATCGGGCGCCATGGTCGCGATTTCCGCCTCGATGGCAGCGGAAACGACGACGGCTTCCGCGCCCTCGGCCCTGGCCTTCTCAAACACCCGCGCGCTCTGTGCGTTGCCATTGGCCGCGCTCGCTTCCTCGACATTGCAGACATACAGCACGGGCTTGGCGGTGAGCAGCTGCGCCTGCGAAAACACCCGCGCTTCCTCCTCATCCGCAGGCGCGGTCAGCCGCGCCGGTTTGCCCTCGCGCAGCAGTTCCAGCGCCTGGCCTAAAACGGCGGCCGCGATTTTGGCTTCTTTGTCGCCTTGTGCTGCCTTTTTGGCGAAGTTCGGCACGCGTTTTTCGAGGCTTTCGAGGTCGGAGAGCATCAGTTCGGTCTCAACCGTTTCGGCGTCGGCAATCGGGTCGACCTTGCCCTCGACATGCGTCACATCGCCGTCTTCGAAACAGCGCAGCACATGGACGATTGCGTCAACCTCGCGAATATTGCCGAGAAACTGGTTGCCGAGGCCTTCGCCCTTGCTCGCCCCGCGCACGAGCCCGGCAATGTCAACAAAACCGAGCTGCGTTTCGATGATTTTGGCCGAGCCCGCGATGGCGGCAAGCTGGTCGAGCCGCGCATCGGGCACCGCGACATTGCCCACATTGGGCTCGATGGTGCAAAACGGGTAATTCGCCGCCTGCGCCGCCGCCGTTTGCGTGAGCGCGTTGAACAGCGTTGACTTGCCGACATTTGGCAGCCCGACAATACCGCAGCGAAATCCCATGAATGATCCTTGGTGAAGGCCCTAGATGATGGCGGCGATCGCCAATCTGTGGATGGCCCGATAGGGCGTTAGCGCGCGAAATGCCAGCGTCGGGGTGGGGCGGCGAGAAAGCGGTGGCGTGGCGATCCTGCGCCACTCTACCACATCAGTCGCGACGCAGGGCTTGATCCGGGAGGATGCCGAGGATTTCGGCCCATTGCGCCCCAATTGCGGTCGTTCTGGCTGGCCGAGTCGCCCGCCTGAAACCTGCCTTTCATTCAGCAGGTGCCGAGGTCTGCTCCTTGCATTGAATGTCCACCATTGAGCGTCAATGCATTTCGGGAGCCATCAATCCCCATATCACCTGCAACACTTTGGGTGGACGTATCGATATCGTGCCTCCCGTTTTTCACAGCGCAGGAGGCACCAAGGATACCCTAGGCTTTTGCCAGCCCGCCGGTCGCGCTTCGACGCCGCAGCGCACCACCAACTAATCCGAAGCCAACGATCATCATTGCCCATGTTGCGGGTTCAGGAATGGCGGCTATCGGTGCCGGATCCGAAGAGAATTGGCCACTGGCGACTGCGCGGAAGGTGCTGAGCGCGCTACTCGGCGTGGCGTTCAAAGCCGGGGTGATCTCGCCGAGTGCCAGCGCGAAATCGTAGTCCGAACCCGGGACGAAGGTCAGGAAGTCCGAGGTGTAGGTGATCGACGATACCGGCGTAAAGCCGCTGAAACCGCCGAAGCTGCCGTTGCGCTGGCCCGCGATTGTCGCGTTGGTGAAGGTGCCCGAGAGCAGGTTCGAACCAGCCGCATAAGTGGTGCTGCCGAACGTAATCGCCGAGGTGCTAATGAACGAGAAGCTGCCGGCAATGTTACTCTGGAAGATGTTCGTGCCGCGGATGACGGCGGCGGTGTTGGTGACAGCGCCGCTCAGCGACCAGAGGGCGCTGACGGGGCCGATTGCGTTAAACTCGCTCGGGACGAAATTGAAGGTGACTCGGCGAGCCCCTAAAGTCGTCGAGCTGTTGGTGGCGGTGGTGAAGAACACCGCATTTCTGTTGCTGGCGGCATTCAGAAATTGCACATTGGCGCCGCCGGGGCCAGCGCTGAAGTTGGCAAATGTCGTGATGACGGCCGATGCCGGCGTGGCGGCGGCGAAAGACGCGGCCAATGCGATAGCGACCGTACCAAGAATACGCATTGCCGTTTCCCCCTGTTCCCTGCGCCCGAGCTAATAGCAACCTTGCGGTGATCACGCAAGTTAACCTGATTTCATCGGGCAACGTTAGTGCCGATATTTTTCGGCCCTAACGTGCCGATTTGACACAGCCGCTATGCCGGATTCGGACCAGCCTAGGGTGGCGTTGCAGCGGAGGGCGCTCAAAGGGCAGCGATAAGACGGCTGTCCAGCCAAAAGCTGCCCGTCAGCTCCCCACGCCCATCCAGATGCCACCGAACCTCACCCAACCCCTAACGGCGATAGTTAAAACTCACACTGATCCGCTCGCCCCCGGCGGCCTTGGTCCCCTGATGCGGCATCACCTCGTGGCGCAGCCAGCTTTCCCATAGCAGCACGGTGCCAGGCTGGGGCGCCACATAAATGAACTGGCGCAAATCATCCGCCGCGTCGGGCAGGCGGGGCGGTGCGGCCATCATCATGGCCAGGCGCGGGTCTTCGAACTTGATGGCGCCGGCGCCATCCGGCACCGCGACATAGACGGTGCCCGACACTACCGAATGCGGGTGGATATGGCCGGTGTGCACCGCGCCGGGCAACATCACATTCACCCACAGGCTGTCGAGCTTGAGCTTGCCGCCGCCAAGATCGAACGCGCAGTCATCTGCAAAGGCCGCGACATGCCGGTCGAGCAGTTTCACCAAGTCGCCAATCACCGGGTCACGCCGGGGCAGGTCGTTGAGCGAGGCGTAGGAGGTATAGCCGCGATAGCCATGCTCCCGGCTCCAGCGCTCGCCTGCGGCATCTTCGCGGGCGAGCGTCAGGCAGGAATGCGCAAGTTCGGCCAGCAGCCTGGGCTTGTCGAGCGCTGCTTCGTACAACCGGGTGGCGAACAGCGCGCGGGTATGGGGAGTCATGGCCAGTGTCTATTCCTGTTGCCGCAGCGCGACATCACTCATGAAGCGCGCGTCATTGCCGTCGGCAAGCCACGCCGCTTCGGCGGCAATGGCGCCCAGCATGCCGGCGAGCGGGTCCATCTCGGCCTTGGCGAAATTGCCAAGCACATGGCCGGTCACCCGGTCCTTGTGCCCTGGATGGCCGATGCCGAGCCGCACCCGGCGAAAATCCTCACCGATATGGGCAACGGTCGAGCGGATGCCGTTGTGCCCGGCAGTGCCGCCGCCGCAGCGCACCTTGACCTTGAAGGGCGCGAGATCCAGCTCGTCGTAAAACACCGTCACGTCCTCGGGCGCGAGCTTGTAAAAGCGCATCGCCTCGCCAATCGACTGGCCGCTATCGTTCATGAAGGTGGCGGGTTTCAGGAGCAGCAGCCGCTCGCTGCCCAGCCGCGCTTCAATAGCCCAGCCGAGAAATCGCTTTTTGGGTATCTCGAAATTGTGGAAATCGGCAAGCGCGTCAATTGCCATGAACCCGGCATTGTGCCGGTGGAGCGCATATTGCGGCCCCGGATTGCCCAAGCCTGCCCAGAGTTGCATGGCGGGGTGATGGCCCCCCGGCGCGCGCGGCGCAAGGGGGCCAATATCCGTTACGCGCCGTTGGTGGCCGCGTCACCGTCGCTATCGCCGTCGCTCGATTTGAGCGCGGACGGCGCCACGATCGTGGCGATAGTGAAATCGCGGTCGTCGATGGCGCTTTTGGTGCCAGCCGGAAGCGTGACGTTCGAAATGTGGATCGAATCGCCAACGTTGAAGCCGGCGAGCGATACTTCGACATCGTCGGGGATGCTGGCCGCGTCACACACCAGCTCCAGCTCATGGCGCACGATGTTGAGCACGCCGCCGCGCTTGATGCCGGGCGAGCCCGCTTCATCGGTGAAGCGCACTGGCACTTGCACCGTGACGGTTGCGTGCTCGGAAATGCGCAGGAAATCGGCATGGACGGGGCGGTCGGACACGGGGTCGAACGCGACATCCTTGGGCAGGGTGCGAATGGCGGTGCCGCCCACATCGACCATGACGACGGAATTCATGAAGTGCCCGGTCATGAGAAGGCGGTAAAGCGCCTTCTCTTCGACGTGGATCGCCTGCGGGTCTTGCTTGTTGCCGTAAAGAACGGCGGGTACGCGGCCTTGGCGACGCAGCGAACGGGAGGCTCCCTTGCCAACCCCTTCACGCATCTCGGCAGCGAGCGTCAGAACTTCGCTCATACTATGTCTCCGAGTGTGTTTGGTGTGTCTTCGAGCCAGGCCTCCAGGGATGACCCT
>JBJXEC010000041.1:0-19973 GCA_046155125.1 Sphingomonas sp.
GAAAGCGGCGATACGGCGTCCCCGCACTTCAATGACCAGATCGACCGCTATGCGTCCGGCGCCCTGCGCCCGGTATATTTCTATGCCGACGACATTAGCGCGCACGCACAGAAGGTTTATCAGCCGGGGAGGTGAAGGTCAGCTGCCGCGTTACACCGTTAGTCACCCCGTCGCGGCGTCAGGCAACATGGCGAACCGAGCCCGCCGCCAGCATGGGCAGGACGTCGGCAAGCGCCTGTGGCCGCGATACCAGATATCCTTGCGCATAATCGCAACCGACCGCGCGCAGAAATTCGAGACATCCCGCAACTTCAACGCCCTCGGCGACAACGCGCAACCCCAAGTCATGCGCCAGATCAACCGTTGATCGCACCAGCAGCCCATCGTTCACATTCTCATGGCAATGCTGAACAAAGCTGCGATCGAGCTTGATCTCGCTGAGCGGCAACTGGCGAAGATAGGACAAGGTTGACTGGCCGGTGCCATAGTCGTCGATGGAAACCAGCACCCCCATGTCACGATACCGGCACAGGGCGGCAATCGCCGCTTCCGGATCCGAAATGGCGGCAGATTCAGTGACTTCAAAGATCAGCATGTCCGGGGGCACGGCCGCTTCCGCCAGCACCCGTTCTACCTCCCCGTTGAACAACGGCGCGGACAGAAGCTTGGCTGAAATGTTGACCGCAGCAGACACATTAATGCCGTCAGCGCGCCAAGCGGCGCTATCCCGCAGCACGACCTCAAGCACGTGAAGGCTCAGCGGCCCAATACGGCCGGATTGTTCGGCATGCGGGATAAACTGATCGGGCCCGATCATCCCGAATACCGGGTGCGACCACCGCACAAGCGCTTCCACGCTGGTGATCCGGTTTTCGCGCAAAGAGAGTTTGGGCTGGTAGAACACTTCGATCTGCCCGCTCGCCAGCGCCTCGTCGAGTTCGCCCATAAGTGACAATGACCGCGCCAGACCATCCCGGTCCGTATGCGCGTAGCACCAGAACGCACCAGTCCGCAGCGCATTGTCGGCGGCCAGCGTTGCATCTGCCAGCGCCGATTCCAGCGACACGCCGACGCATTGCGCAACGCCTGCACTCACCGCCACATCGATCCGACGGCCGGCGACGTCGACTGGCTGAAGGAGAATATTGCGCAATCCGGCCATGGTGTCATCGACGTCAGCGCCGTTGAGCAATACCGCGAGCGTCCGGTCATCGACGCGGAATACGCGCCCATCGCGGCTGCACAGCCCTACCCGTTCAGCAACCCGCAAAACCGCATCGGCGGTTGGCCGATCCCCCAGCACGGCAAGCAGGCTGTCATAATTGGAGATCTGCACTGCCACGACCGCCGACGCACCGCCCGCCGAGCGATCCCCAAGCAGCGCCAACCGGTTGGGCAAGCCGGTCTGCGCATCGGCCAGCCGCTGTTGACGGAACTTTCCCACGATTTCGCGCAGCGCCATGCCACCCGTCACCAGCAGGATGAGAACCCCGCCTGGCGCAATCGGGCAATAGACCAGCGCCAGGTGCTGGACCGCCACGACCATGCAGACAAACATGGCCAGCATCACAAGCCCGGTCACAACGATCCACCCCATTGATCGGCGCCACAATACCCCCAGCGCCATCAACGCCGCCAGCGCGATCGGCAAAGCGCCCGCTCCGGCAACTGGGGCGCCGCGCAGGAGCGTCTCCGCTGCCAGCGCCTGAATCATCACGCCAGGAATGACCCCCCAGACCGGCGTTGCATAGCGGTCGCCCATTTCAATCGCCGTGGCGCCGATCAGCACAGCGTGCCCCTTGACGACGGCAGGGTCAAAATGGCCATCACGCACCGCGACAAAGCTCAGTTGCGGTATCGAGCCGGGGTTGATCGACATGTCGATGGGAAACGCACCGGAGGCCGATCCCGAACGGCCGGCAATGAACGCCGACAACGTTGGTCTTGCAATATCTGCGGTTATTGTCCCAAACGGCATGGAGCGCACGATTCCGTCGGGGTCCGGCGCGATCATGACCGAGGCAAGCGCAGCGTGCTCGCGAAACTGCTCAATTGGCAGCGCGTCGATCATCCGCCAATCATTGGCACCTGCAGGCTGGGCAAAGGTTGGCAGCACAACGCGGCCCTGCGCGCGCGCCATCGCTCCGGCCAGCGCTTGATCTCCGTCGGGGTCCGACAGGGACGAGAAATCAACGTCGAAAGCGATTGACGCAGCGCCCGCCGCGCGCAACCGGTCAAGCGCGCCGGCAAAATTCTTGCGTGACCAGGGCCAACGCTTGATTGAGGACGTGCTGGCCGCATCCATTGCAACAACCACCACACCGCCGCTTGCACGCTTGTCGATTGCGGCGAACCGCAAGGGCGACAGCAAGCGCTCGGTTGCAGCACCAAAGCCGGTCTCGCCCAGCAACGCCGCAACCAGGGTCGCGGCGGCCAAAATCATCCACACAATGCCGGGCCGGCCGCCATTGGCCCTTGCCAGGCGCATTAGCGCCTAAAACCCACGCGACACACGCACGGTCACGCGAGGGCGCTTGTCGCCGGTGTCGAAACGCGGCGCATTTAGCGGTTGGGCAACCTCAATCATCGCATCGAACTTGCCGGTGCCAATTCTTGCCCCGCCCCCAGACGACGCCAGTGCGCCGCCACCAAGACCCCCGCGGAGATTAGTCACATAGCCGCCGTCAACAAAGCCATACAGCTGCAGCCGGTCCACCGCGCCGGGTACAACCCGCCCCAAATCGGCCCGAAATTCAGCGGCACCCAAAATGCCGTTGTCTCCGGTGCGCTCGGAATTGTCATAGCCGCGCCCAAAGGCCGGGCCGCCCAGCCCGATTTCCGCGGTCGCAAGCAGCGGGCGGGACGCCAGCTGCCCGGTCGATGAAAATGAAAAGCTGAACTTGCGGTCCAGCCGAGCGACCCAATCCAGAAAATAGCCAATCGTCAAAAACCGTGCGTCACCATCAACACGCGAGAGCTGCCCAAACCCCTCTTCACTGACGCCAGGCAGCGGCAGCCCGGCGGTAAGCGACACATCGCCGCGCACTATGCCGCCGGCAAGCGGCGTGACGCCGCCCAGCGATGCGGTAAGCGTTGCTAGCCGATCATCGCGCAACTGGATGCCGCGCAGCGACTGCTCACTGCGGATACCACGAAACTCTAACGAGGCATTCAGCGCCTTCTGCCGGGTTCGCACCAGCGGCGTTGTAACGGTGACCGCGGCATCATAACTGTGACCAATCACGTTAAGCGGGAGAAGCGAGGCTCCGGGATGCGCCCGCCCGTAGGAGGCCGATGCCGAGACAACCGATCCCCGGGCATCGACGGGTGCGGAATACCGGGTGCGCACAAAAAAGAATTCGGCTGGCTGCAGCGGTGTCTGCGACAAAAGCACACTCAATTCGTCACCCGATGCGAGCACCGAACGCGCGCTTGCGAGCACTGTCGACCGGACCGGCCCGACTTCGCTGTTCCCGCGATTGTCAGCCTGAGCATAGGCAGTCAAGCGATCCTGGGCAATCGTCACCAGCAGAATGCCGAAGCCGTCCTGCCGGGTGAAACGGCTTTCCTTAACGGTGACGCCGGGCAAATCGCCGACCAGCGCAATCGCCCGCTCGAGCATGTCAAGGCGCAACGGGCGGCTGGAGACGAGCGCGTGGGTCAGGATCCGGTCCGCCTGCGGGTTGATCGCGCCGATCACGCGCACCGCATCGATGCGGCCTTCGTCAAGCGTCACATGCAACACGCCGTCCGTGAGCGGTTGTGGCGCGATGGTAGCCGTCGCGAACGGATAGCCAGCGGATCGGGCAAGGGACGCGACGGCGCCGGCAAGCTTAGACAGATCAGCTGACTCCAGCGGGCGCCCCACAAAATCAACGACGACGCGAGCAAAATCAGGCGGCGAAAGCGCGACGCCCCCGTCAACAACAATGGCCGACGGGATGACAGTGGGATTGCGCTGTTGACTGCGGGACACCGCATCGGGCGCGGACAATGTCGGCGCAGCCCGATCCGCAGCGGAGTCCTGTGTGGGCGTGGGCAGGGTCTGCACGGTTATGGTCGGGTCGGCACGGTCCAGCCTTACCTGCGCGGCGACCGGGGTCGCACAAGATAGTGCAAGGCAAAGCCAGATCAGCCTTTGAAACCCCAACGACATTGCAAACCCTCAACCGGACGTGTCGCTGATAGCGCACCAAGCCTTTGTAAAAGGTTGATGACGGCCAGGGCGCTAACAAGAAATTCACTGTGCTGGGAAACGCGTCGGCAACGGACAAGGGCTTAAGACCATGGTTCGTCCTGGGCGAAATACCTCGTCAGCGGAGAGAAGAATGCGCAAGCGGATATTCGCCATGCTGTTGGCCACCAGTGCTTCAGCTGCCTATGCAAAGCAACCCGGATGGACAATCAGTGAGTCGTCTGGCCCAGTGGTTGTGCTGCACAAGGGCGTGAGCCAGGCGGCGACCCGCGGCAGCGCGGTTGGCGCCGGCGACACTGTACAGACCGGCAAAGGCGCACGCGCCGTTCTGGTGCGCGGCACTGAATATATGATGGTGGCGCCTGCGTCGCGCCTCCATTTGCCCGACGATGTCGAGGCGGCGGGTATCACGCGCGTTGTCGAGGAATTCGGCAACGTCATCTTCATGATAAAAAAGAAGCTGACCCCGCACTTCGAAGTGAAAACACCCTATCTCGCGGCTGTGGTCAAAGGCACGACCTTCACGGTCAACGTATCCGAGCGTGGCGCCGCTGTGCAGGTGCTTGAAGGTGCAGTCGATGTAGCGACGCTGGACGGCGGCGCGCATGACCTGCTGAAGCCCGGCGGCATCGCGCTGGTGGCGGCAGGCGACCAATACCGAATGAAGGTCGAGGCAGATGGCGTGAGCCGCATTCTCAAGTCGCCGGCGGCCGACACGGCGCCCGAGGCCGCGCCCGCACCCGCGCAGCCGGTTGCTTCAGCCACTGGCAGCGACGACGCCGCATCGGCGCCGGCCGAAGAAGCGAACAGCGCGCCGGTCGCAGCCCCCGTCGCCGTCGTCGCGCCGGGGCCAACGGCCGTTGCAGGCCCGACAGGCACCGCAAACGCCATTACTACCACCAGCTATTCGGCACCGGCATCGCTCGCCGATGCAACAAATGGTCTGGTTTCCGGCAGCGTCGGCGGGCGCGACACCAGTCGCGACGTCAGCGCAGCCGCCAAGGCAGCATCGGTTGCAACCGAAGCGTCGTCATCGGTGGTAAAGGCCGTCGCTGAGATCGCGTCAACGACAAACGCAGATAATCTCAACCGCCAGGCCGCGCTGTCGGCTGAACAGCAGAGCATTTCGGCGGCCGCCGCCGCGCAGGCCCAGCTTGAGGCCGATCAGGCGACGGCAGAGGCCGCTGCTGCTGCCCAACGGTCTGCTCAGGCCGCCGCCGATGCCGCCGCCGCGCAGGCAGCGCTCGAAGCGCAACAATCGCAAGCAGCCGCAGCTGCTGCGGATCGGGCAGCCGCAGAGCAAGCCGCGTTGAACGCTGCCGCGGCAGCCACGCAGGCGCAGGCCGATCAGGCCGCCAAAGCCGCTGCCGACGCCCAGGCAGCAGCAACGCAACAGGCCGTCGACGCCGCCGCCAAGGCCGCTGCTGACAAGGCGGCAGCCGCCGCTGCAGATGCCGCTGCCGCTGCTGCTCAGGCAGCACAGAGCGCGGCGAGTGCTGCTGCCAACCAGGCTGCCGCCGATGCTGCAAATGCTGCGGCCGCGCGCGCTGAGCAGGATGCTCGCAAAGCGGCTAGCGACGCCGCAGCGCAAGCCGCAGCAGCCGCCGCCAAAACCGCAGCCGACGCGGTTGCCGCGGCCAATGCGAATGGCATGATGGCAGACGCCGCTACCCAGGCAGCGGCGGACCAAGCAGCGAGCGCTTCGGCCGCCGCTGCTGCTGAGGCCGCCCGCCAGGCAGACGCGGCCGCCGCAGCCGCCGCCGAACAGGCTGCGCGAGATGCCGCAAAGGCCGAGGCCGATGCGGTGGCACAGGCCGCCCAAGTCGCCGAGCAGGCCGCGCGCGACGCCGCCAATCAAGCCGCCATCGAATCCGCGCGCGCCGCTGAAGAAGCAGCCCGGAATGCGGCGCGGGCTGCCGAGCAGGCCGCCGCAGCCGCAACAGCCGCGGCACAGGCCGAAGCTGGTCGTGCCGCCCAGGAAGCGGCACGGGTAGCAAGTGAACAGGCCGCCGCAAAAGCCGCAAGTGACGCCGCGGCCGCCCAGGCCGCCGCGCAAGCGGCAGCGGATCAAGCCGCGCGAGAGGCGCAGGCAGCGGCTGCCGCCGCAGCAGCAGCCGCCCAGGCCGCCGCAGATCAGGCTGCAGCAAAGGCACAAGCTGCCGCGGCTAAAGCCGCCAGCGACGCCCAAGCTGCCGCCGCCAAGGCCGCGCAAGACGCTGCGGCTGCGGCTACGGCTGCGGCTGCGGCTACGGGTGCGGCTGCCAGTAACAATGGCCCGGGGGGGTCTATCCCGGCCGTGATCAACTCTATCCTAAACGCGCTGAATGGCGCCAACGGCAATGGCAAAGGCAACAACGGCGTTGGAAATGGCAACGGCGGCGCAAACGGCAACGGTAACAACGGCGTTGGAAATGGCAACAACGATAACGGCGTTGGCAACGGGGGACGCAACGGCGGAAATCAACAGTAACACCGCGCGTCCAGTCGGCCATTAAATCCGCACGACGAGCCAGGGCAGTAATTGGCCCACGCATCTGGCAGAGTCGGCTACCAAGCGATTTCGGCCGTCGACGACGGTGGAGAGAATTGCGATCGCCGCGCCCTAGCGACCTGGCGATCACCGCAATGGTCGGGGCGATAGGATTCGAACCTACGACCCCTGGACCCCGAGACCAGTGCGCTACCAGACTGCGCCACGCCCCGACACATTGCAGGGGCGATCGCGTAGCTTGCTGATGGTGCCCTATCAAGCATAAAATCGCTGCACGGCCGGGTGCATCGCCCGATTTCGGGGCGTGGTTAGGCTGGATGCGTCATGGCGCGCCAGTACCGATCGAGCGCAGCGCGCGTTATCCCTGCAGCCACGCAGCGCCCAAGCCGGAGCGCTTGCGCCGTTTAGCTTCTCAGTGCGGCGAGCATGTCGGCCATCGACGTGAACTTCTCGCTCGGCGCCCCGGCCCGCGCCCGCGCGCGCTCGGCCTGTTCGATCCTCTTCCAGTCGCGAAACGTGACGATGTCGGTATTCCGCCCAGAGAGCAATGCGTCGAGCCCCGCCCGGCCCTGCTTTTCGCCGCCATCAACGGCATCAGCGGCAATCAGTTCAGCGACGCCATAGCCATCCGGCCGATTGGTGCCGATGGTGCCGGTCGGTCCACGGCGCGCCCACCCGACGACATAGAGGCCCGGGCCAATGCGGCCGCTGTCATTGGCGAACCGTCCGGCGCCCTCGTCATAGGGCACGCCTTCAATCGGCGGCGTCCGGTACCCGATACACGAAATGACGAGGCCTGCGGGCACCGTATAGGTCTCACCGGTGCCGACCGCACGGCCGATTTCGTCAATGCGCGTCCGTTCCACCACCACGCGCTCCGCCCGGCCCACTCCTTCGATGGCAACCGGGCTGGCAAAAAAATCGAACGCGATGGTGACGGGCTTTGCCTCGCGGTGCTGCGCAAAGCTGCGCAAATGGGCGACCGATTTAC
This sequence comes from Sphingomonas sp., assembly GCA_046155125.1. Lineage (GTDB taxonomy): Bacteria > Pseudomonadota > Alphaproteobacteria > Sphingomonadales > Sphingomonadaceae > Sphingomonas. Next base: position 7,678 of record JBJXEC010000041.1, read on the forward strand.
GCGCTCCCGGATCGAGCATAGTGTCAGCATCGACTGGCGGCATATCCGCAGTATCGACAATGGGCGCTGCCCGCGACAAATGACCAAGCTCGCCAAGCTCCTTGGGAGTCATTGCAATCTGGTGGGGGCCGCGACGACCCAAAATCGTAATGCGCCTCACGCCCGACGCACTGAGCGCCGCCAGCGCGTGCGCGGCAATGTCAGACCCGTCGAACTCGGCCACCGTCTTGGCGAGGATGCGAGCCACGTCTAGCGCCACGTTACCCATGCCGATAACCGCAACATCGCGCCCATCGAGCGGCGGATCAAGCGCCGCAAAATCGGGATGGCCGTTATACCAGCCGACAAACGCTGCGGACCCGATAACGCCTGGCAAATCGCGCCCGGCTATCTCAAGCGCGCGATCAACGGGTGCACCAGTTGCGACCACCACGGCATCGTACAGCGATTGCAACTCGGCGATCGACACATCCCGGCCAACACTTACATTGCCGACAAAGCGCACATTGTCGGATAGTGCCACCGCTTCATATCGCCGGGACACGCCTTTGATGGATTGATGGTCCGGCGCCACGCCAAAGCGGATCAGGCCATAGGGCACCGGCAACCGATCGATAATGTCGACCCGCACCGCGTCACCAAACAGCTTCTGGCACGCCTCTGCCGTGTAATAGCCAGCGGGCCCCGAACCGATTATCGCGACATGCCGCATGGGCGCGCCCTCTCCCTGTGATGGCCGCAAACCTAGCGGCGCTTGGCGGTGCTGGAAAGGGCTAGCCGCGGTGGCCGCGGCGCCACTTGGTCCACAGGTGCCGCGCGAGCATGAACGGCGGCATGCGCAGCCAATGGGAGCGGAGATAAAAGAGTTGGCGGGTAACCGGGCGCGTGCGCCTGCCCCAGTCGTCACGCGCGACGAGACGGCGAAGGTAGAGGGGGTCCGTGGCGGCGCTATTGGCCCATTCTGCGCCGATTTCTGTGCCGTACAGCGCATGGGCGAGCCGCATCGCGCGCGCCGTCTCGCGGTGGAGCCCGTGGTGCCGCGACCGCGCCGCCAACCCGTCCGCGCCGAATTCCTGAACCAGGCAATGCACGTCCCACAAATTACGCATGCCGCCCGCCAGATCGCCATCGGCGAACAGGTGGCAAGCCGCGTGGACCAGCATATCGTTGGGCGACAGCACCAGCAGCCCGTTCTCCAGCGGCACCGCGTCGCGCAGCAACGCCGCTGCGTCAGGCTTGGGCCGTGCGGTTGGCGGCAATATGGTGTGGTGCACGTCGATCATCCGGTCGCGGTCACGGTGGATGAGCGGCGGCAGCTCATGCATCCAGCGCCGATAATAGGCGTCGTCATAAGGGTCGGGCTTCACCCATTCCCAACCCGATGCCAGCAACGTTGCTTCAACCTGATCCAGCGCGTCGCGCGGCACCAATATGTCAAGATCTCCAATTGAACGGCCAATGCCCGCCAGCAACCCGGCTGCAACAAATGCCGTGCCTTTCAGCAGAACGACCGGACAGCCCAGCGGCGCGAGCACCCGCCTGGCAACGTCGGCCTCCCAGAGTGCCGCGATGCGCCCCTGACCCGCGGATTGGCGTGCGTCGCACAAAAGGCGCTCGACGGCTTGGGGCATTGGCTGCCCGGCAAGCCGGTGCGCTAGCGTGCCGCCCATTTGTTCTGCGCGGGCGATGGCGATGAGCGCGGTCCACGCTTCCCCGTCCAGCACCCCAACGCTTGCGGGATCGCGCATCGCACCGGCGAGCAGCCAGCCATCCCAGCTCATTTGGCGGCCCATAGTTGATCGACCAGCGCCACGGCGGCGTCCGTATCGGGATAATCAATCGCTCGCGCGGGAACCGATTTCACCAATGCCGCAAGCGACGTGAAGCCTCGCTCGCCAAGCGCGACGTAGTTGGTCGATGCCTGAGTGAGCCGCACGAAAACCTCGCTCGGCAAAACCTCGCGGATCGCCGGCGGCGGGCCGAACCGCGGAAACAGCAGGAGCGTTGGCCGCGCCGGCAAGTCCATCGCGGCCAAGGCGGCCGCATCCGGCACCATGTGGCGAATGTCGCCCTTGGGCGTGGCCAACAGCAGCGGGCCGAAACGGGCCATTGGCAGTGCCCGCTCCACCACGCCGATTGCCGCATTCTTGAGGCTCACAAGGCGCGGAAAGGCATGGACCAGCCCGGTGGCAGGGTTCACCAGTGCAAACTCGTCGCCCATCAACCGCCAGCCACGCGCGCTGAGCAATGCGGCGAGCGTCGACTTGCCGGAACCGGACTCGCCCGTCATCAAGAGCGCCTGCCCGTTTTTCTCAACGACCGACGCGTGAAGCAGCAGATACCGCCGCTGGCCAAGCGCCATTTGCAGGTTCATCGCCATTTCCGCCGCCAGCAACCCTTGCGCAAGCGGCAATGGTGCGGCCTCTGGCAACACATAATCACCGCCCAGCATGACGGAGGGGCGCAGGAACCGTCGCCACGGACGAGCGGCAAACAAGCGGACGGAGAAATCGGGAATGCCATCGTGCGGCGCGGGATAATCAGCGTAGAGCGCACGCAACTGCGCAACCGGCGCGGCCCAGTCAGCGCCAATGCGAAACCCCACCGGGCCGATTCGCAGCTGATGGACGTGCCTCACGTCGCGGTTACCAGACCGGTTGCGACCAGTTCCTGCAGCCGGGCAGAAAGCGCCCGCTCATCACGATCGCCCACGGCAAATTGTGCGCACAGCCGATCCAGCACCATCGCTTGTGTCCGCGGGCCCTCCGCCAGAATCGCCAATATCTCCGGCGCTGGCGACACCAGAAGATGGGTGATGCCAGAGGCCCGGTGATAGACCAGGGTCAGCGCATCGAGCTGCTCAATGCGCAGCGTTTCAGCCGGGTTGGACGAATAGAGCGCTTCGGGCACGGCCTCAGCCGCGCGGCATCTGCAACGATGCAAAGCACGTAAAGCCGCTCGTCCCCGATTGCAGGCGCCGGATATATTGCATGTAGGCGCGGCTGCGATCCGAATCCATGCCGGGCAGTTGGCCACCCGACAACGCTTGGCGCACGTCCTCTCCCTTCAGCGGTCGGGCAGATGGCGGAAAAGCGCCAACCGTGCCAGCAGGCACCATCGTGCCGTCGGGCGCGATATAGCTGCCGGCATGCACGCCATCGGGCACCGGAATGTCGCAGGCGATGACGGACGCCGCAGTCTGCGCAAGCGCTGGCCGGATCGAGACAATGGCGGACGCACCGACAGCGCCGAGCATCAGCGCCTGTCGCCGGGTGGCGGCAGCCCCGGCCATGTTGGCCTCATCTTTTGGTGTCTCGTCGGTCATTACAGCCCCATTATGCGCGCGCAGCCCTTTCATAAAGGTAAAGTTGGTGCAACCCGCGCTCGCCCGGTGCCATTGATTGCGCTAGACCTGCATCCCATGCTCAGTTCCTTCGGCCCACGCACCGTCATCGCGATTAGCCTCATCGTCGTTGCCGCGGTTGCGGTCGGCCTGTTGGTGCATGACGCGCAAAGCAGTTTGATCGTTCTGATTGGCGGGACCGCGGCAGTGCTGGTGGCGGCGGGCACGGGCGACCAGGCACCGCCGCCCTTGCCGCCGCCAACCGGCCAGCTCGAGCGCGAACCTGCCAATGTTGCAGAAGTGCTCGAATCCATCATCGAGCCTGTGCTGATCGTCCGGGATGGCCGGGTGGAGCATGCCAATCAGGCCGCCCGTGCGTTGCTCGGCGGGCATATCGTTGGCGAGGACGTGCGGCTCGCCATCCGCCACCCGGCCGCCGCCGAGCGTCTGACGGCGGACCGGCGGCCACCGCGCCGCCCGATCAGCCTCGTCGGTCTGGGCACGCTCGAACAGCGCTGGGAAATGCGGGTCAGCGAAACATCGGACAAGCGCCGCGTCGTCCATCTCATCGACCAGACGGGCAGCTACGCCGCAGAACGGATGCGCGTCGATTTTGTCGCCAATGCCAGCCACGAACTGCGCACGCCGCTAGCCTCGATTCTAGGTTTTATTGAGACACTGGGCGACGACAAGGCCGGCGATGACCGGGAGGTCAGAGGTCGTTTTCTCAAAGTAATGTTCGACGAGGCACGCCGGATGCAGCGGCTCATCGAAGATCTGATTTCGCTGTCGCGCATCGAGGCTGAAAAATATCGCCCGCCATCGAAAGCGGTCGACCTTGCGATGCTGATGCAGGAAGTGCATGCCGAGCTCGCCGATACGCCAGACCAGCGCGGCACAGACATTATATCCGATATCGATGGCAGCTTGCCGACCGTCGCCGGGGACCGGGCGCAGCTCAGCCAAGTGCTCCACAACCTCATCGGCAATGCCATGAAATATGGCCGGCCGGGGACACCGATCATTACCCGATTATGGCGCGACCAAACGGGCATGGTGCGGATCAGCGTTACCGATGAGGGCGAAGGCATTGCTCCAGAGCATATCCCGCGGTTGACCGAGCGCTTTTACCGTGTCGATTCGGGGCGAAGCCGGGCGTTGGGCGGCACGGGGCTCGGCCTTGCCATCGTCAAACACATTATCGAGCGGCACCGTGGGCGCCTCGACATCTCCAGCACACTTGGCAAGGGGACGACGGTCTCCATCCTGTTGCCACCCACGCCGCCGCCGGCCCGAAGCGACACAAAGAAGCGACCAAAAAGCGCTGTCATTGAATTGTAACAGTATTGTCACACAGCCGATGGGATGCAGGTGATAGCGGCAAGAGCGGGGATCAGCCAGCCAAAGGGAGGACTACATATGCTACGTCGTTTGGGCATTTGTGCCGTACTATCGATTACGCTAAGTGGGACGCTTGGCGGCTGCAACGATCAGGCCGATTTTGGCGGCGCAGGATCGCGAGACCAAATAAAGATCGTTGGTTCGTCAACAGTTTACCCATTTACGACGCTGGTGGCGGAGCAATTCCGCAATCATAATCCTGGCATGAAGGCGCCGGTTATCGAGTCGACTGGCACGGGCGCTGGCATGAAGTTGTTCTGTGCAGGAATCGGGGCCGAGCATCCCGATATCGAGGACGCATCACGCCGGATGAAGGCGTCCGAGTTCAAAACCTGTACCGAGCACGGCGTGGACCAGATCATTGAAGTTCAGGTGGGTATCGACGGTATCGCCTTTGCTGAATCGAAAGCCGGCAAGTCGCTGGAACTGACACCCGTCGATCTCTACCTGGCACTCGCCGCCAATCCGCGAGGCGAAAAGAACGCGGCAAAGACCTGGAAGGACGTGAACCCGGCCCTCCCCGCCATCCCCATTCAGGTATATGGGCCGCCATCGACCAGCGGCACCCGCGACGCGTTGGCGGAGTTGATCCTCGCGCGCGGCTGCGCTGCCATCTACCCGCCGAGCATGAAGCTGAGAGATACCAAGCCCGACGAATACGCCGCGGTCTGCACGCGCATTCGCGACGATGGCCCGTATGTCGATGCCGGCGAGAACGACAATCTCATTGTCCAGAAACTGCAAGCCAACCCCAATGCGATTGGCATCTTCGGTTATTCCTATCTTGAGGAAAACGGCGATGTGCTGAATGGCCTGAAGCTCGCTGGGGTTGAACCCAGCTATGAGACGATTTCGCAAGGCCTGTACCCAGGCGCCCGCCCGCTGTTTCTTTATGTGAAAAAGGCACATCTGTCTGGCATCCCGGGGCTTGCCAAGTTTCTGGAGGAATATGCGTCGAGCTGGGGCCCAGATGGTCCATTGGTGAAGCGCGGCCTCATTCCTGCACCCACAGATGTGCGCGCAGCGTCTGCTGCCATTATTAAAAACACCAGCCTCCTCAATGGCCAAGTGCTGAATTGACCACACCCATCCCGCTGATTGCGCCCGGCGGCTTCAACCGCTTAGTAACCAACATTTGCCCGTAAAGGCGCGTCGCTTTTGTCTACTCCAGTGTTACTGTTTTTGATCGCGTGTCTTGGGCTGATCGGCTGGTTGATGGCCCGCGTCCGCGCGGTGGCATTTCGGCGGACATCCCGGCAGCGGTCGAGCTCGCTGCCGGGGCATCACGGGGCGTTTGTGGCGTTCTGGATCGTGGCCCCGGTCATGCTGTTCGTGGTGCTCTGGTCCATGATCACGCCGGCCATGGTTACCGATGGGGTGCTGGGCTCGCCCGTCGCCGCGCAATTGCCGCCAACCGGTTTCGAACGGGCGGCGATTTTGACGGAGGCGCGGGCACTTGCCGGGCAGCATCGCCGCGACGCGTTCAATCCCCAGGCGGCAAAGCTCGCGCCAGTATATGCCGCAATCCAGCAGCGTTATGACTGGGCGGGCTCCAGCCTGGCGCTGATGCTGGCGCTGGCGTGCGGCATCTATGCCTATCTGCAGGTGACACCGACTCTGCGCGCGCGGACCTATATCGAGCGGTTGATCATGGCGGCGTTGCTGGCGGCGTCGCTCATCGCGGTGCTGACGACCATCGGCATTGTCGCCTCGCTGTTGTTCGAATCGTGGCGGTTCTTTCAGCTGGTGCCCGTTGTCGACTTTCTCACCGGCACGCATTGGAGCCCGCAGGTCATCGACTCGCGCGATCCCGGCGCGGCCCTCGGCGCGGTGCCGTTGTTCTGGGGGACGTTCTTCATTGGCGCGGTGATCGCGATGGCGGTGGCCATTCCGTTCGGGTTGATGAGCGCCATTTATCTCACGCAATATGCAGGCGCAACGGTACGCCGCTGGATGAAGCCGATATTGGAGATTCTCGCAGGCGTCCCAACGGTGGTTTACGGCTATTTCGCGGCGCTCACCGTGGCACCGGCGGTGCGCGATGCGGCGGTCTCGCTCGGCATCAAATGGGCAAGTTCCGAAAGCGCGCTCGCTGCCGGGTTGGTAATGGGGGTGATGATTATCCCGTTCGTATCGTCAATGGCCGATGATTCGATCGCGGCAGTGCCGGCCGGGATGCGCGACGGATCGCTGGCGATGGGAGCAACGACGTCTGAAACCATTCGCCGCGTGCTGGTACCTGCGGCCCTGCCCGGCGTGGTCGGCGGCGTGCTGCTTGCCGTGAGCCGAGCGATTGGCGAAACGATGATCGTGGTGATGGCAGCATCAGGCGCGGCAACGATTTCGCTGAACCCGCTAGCGAGCGCGACGACAGTCACCAAGCAAATCGTCGACTTGCTAACGGGCGAGGCCGAATTTGACAGCCCAAAAACGCTCGCTGCCTTCGCGCTTGGATTGACGCTGTTTGTCATCACCTTGTTGCTCAACATCGTCGCGCTCACTGTCGTGAAACGCTACCGTGAGGCTTATGAGTAAGCCCGTCGCCCCTACCCCCGGCGCCCGTGAGCCGACTGACTGGCGGTCGACCGCTATGCAGCGGCGGGTTCACAGGCGCTATGCAGCCGAACACCGGTTCCGCCTGCTCGGGCTGGCCGCGGTCATTTTATCCGCCGGGTTTCTCGTATTCCTGCTGGTCACGATGGTGGCCAATGGGGTGCGCGGTTTCACGCAGACCGAGCTTGCGCTAACCATCGACGTGCCGGCGCTCGGCGTAGGGCTTGATGCGGCAAGGCTGCAGAGCGCGGGCGCTGATCTGGCACTCGCTAATGCCGGGCTGCCCGAAGCCACCGAGCGCGCTGCGCGCGCGAACTTTGGGCCCCATGGTACAGCACTCCTGTCTGACGGCGCGTGGCTAAAGGTGCGTGATGCGCTGAAATCGCGGCCGGCGCTGCTTAGCGGGCCCGGCACGGTAAACGTCCCCGCGTCCACCGCCATTGACATCGCCGCCAAGGGAAAGGGCAGCGCTGACGCCGAGGCGGACGTCGACCGGTTGACGGCCACGGGCAAGCTGCACACCGTGTTCAATGTCGGTTTCCTGACTGGCGCCGACTCCACCGACCCGACCCTGGTCGGCATTTGGGGCGCGCTTAAGGGCTCGCTGCTGACGATGCTGGTCACGCTCGCGCTCGCGTTTCCGGTGGGTGTGCTGTCGGCGCTGTATCTTGAAGAATATGCCCCGCGCAATCGCTGGACGGACCTCATCGAGGTATCGATCAACAATTTGGCCGCGGTACCCTCCATCATTTTCGGCCTGCTTGGGCTGGCGGTGTTTCTGGGCACGTTCAACCTGCCACGATCGGCGCCGCTGGTCGGCGGGCTTACCCTGGCGCTGATGACGATGCCCGTCATCGTCATCGCCGGGCGCAATGCCATTAAAGGCGTTCCGCCTTCCATCCGCGACGCCGCTTACGGCATCGGCGCCAGCCCTGTGCAGGTCGTATTCCACCATGTGCTGCCGCTCGCGCTGCCGGGCATCCTCACCGGCACGATCATTGGCATGGCGCGCGCGCTGGGCGAAACCGCGCCGCTGCTGATGATTGGTATGCGCGCCTTCATAGCAGCCCCGCCAGACCGGCTGACCGATCCTGCAACGGTGCTGCCGGTGCAGATTTTCCTCTGGTCGGACGAAATCAGCCGCGGCTTTGTCGAAAAGACCAGCGCCGCCATCATCGTGCTGCTGGTGTTCCTGCTCGCCATGAACGGCTTTGCCATTTACCTCCGCAACAGATTTGAGACCCACTGGTGACCAACCAACCTTCGGAGCACGTCCCGGGCCAGCCCAAGATGACGGCACGCGATGTGAGCGTACGCTATGGGACAACGGCCGCGATCACGGACATTTCCATCGACGTTCACACCGATTTCGTGACGTCGCTCATCGGCCCGTCCGGCTGCGGCAAGTCGACCTTTTTGCGCACGCTCAACCGCATGAACGACACCATCCCCATCGCCCGCACGACGGGCGAGATAAAGCTCGACGGGCAAGATATTTACGCGGCCGACATGGATGTGGTTCAATTGCGCGCGCGGGTCGGCATGGTGTTCCAAAAGCCCAACCCGTTCCCGAAATCGATCTACGAGAATGTGGCATACGGCCCGCGCATTCACGGACTCGCTTCCTCCAAAGCGCAACTCGACGCGGTCGTCGAGCAGTCGCTGAGGCGCGCCGGCTTGTGGGAGGAAGTAAAGGAACGCCTCTCCGACAGCGGCACAGCGCTCTCGGGCGGGCAGCAGCAGCGGCTTTGCATCGCGCGAGCGATAGCGGTTGATCCCGAAGTGATCCTGATGGACGAGCCCTGCTCGGCGCTCGACCCCATTGCAACCGCCAAGATCGAGGAGCTGATCCACGAGCTGAAGGGCCGCTACGCGATCGTCATCGTCACCCACAACATGCAGCAGGCAGCGCGCGTGTCGCAGCGCACGGCGTTTTTCCACCTCGGCACGCTGGTCGAATACGGGTCGACTTCCGACATCTTCACCAACCCGCGCAAGGAGCGCACCAAGGACTATATCACGGGCCGTTACGGCTGATCGGCGTCCTCCAACGCATTTAGGAACCCTTTGTGGCCGAACACACGGTTAAGGCTTTTGACGAAGATATCGGGCAGCTGCGCGGGTTGATCGCGCAGATGGGGGGGCTGGCTGAGCAAGCGATTGTTAACGCGATGGAAGCTTTGAAGCGGCACGATCTCGAAGGCGCCGCGCGCGTCGTTGCAGTGGACAAGCAAATCGACGCCATCGAGATCGAGGTCGAGCGGCTTGCGGTGCAGTTGATTGCGCTTCGTGCGCCGCTGGCCGATGATCTGCGCGAAGTTGTTGCCGCGCTCAAGATCGCGAGTGTTGTTGAACGGATCGGTGATTATGCCAAAAACATCGCGCGGCGCGTGTCAGCGATCGACAATCATAGCGACATCGAGCCGCTGTCAGTGCTGCCGGCGATGGCAGCAATGGCTGCCAAGATGGTTCATGATGTGCTGGACGCCTTTGCTGCGCGCGACGCAGACGCGGCAATCCGGGTTTGGGAAAGCGACCATGCGCTCGACGATTTCTACAACAGCCTGTTCCGCGTGCTCGTTACCTACATGATGGAAAACCCGGCCAATATCGGCCAGGGCGCGCATCTGTTGTTCATTGCCAAGAATCTGGAGCGCGTGGGCGACCACGCCACCAATGTCGCCGAAATGGTCTATTATGCGGCCACCGGCATCCATATGGGCGAGCGCCACCGCGGCGGCGCCCCAACCGACTGACGGAGACGACGCACATGGCACGCGCCAAGATGCTGCTGGTTGAAGACGACGCAGCGCTCGCCGAATTGCTGGTCTGGCACTTCAAGCGCGAGGATTTTGAGGTCCAGCAAACCCCGGACGGTGAAGAGGCGTTGCTGCTCGCCAAGGAGGCCACGCCCGACATCGTGCTGTTAGACTGGATGGTCGAAGGCCTGTCCGGCATCGAAGTGTGTCGCCGCCTGCGCCGCATGCCGGAAACGGCGAACGTGCCAATCATCATGCTGACGGCGCGCGGCGAAGAGGAAGACCGGGTGCGCGGGCTGGAAACCGGCGCTGACGACTATGTCACCAAGCCGTTTTCCCCTCGCGAACTGATCGCGCGCGTGGGCGCGGTGTTGCGCAGGGTGCGGCCCGCATTGGCAGGCGAGCAGCTCACTTATGCCGATATCGAGATGGACACTGTTGGCCACAAAGTACGGCGAGGCGGCGATGTGGTGCCGCTCGGGCCAACCGAGTTTCGTCTGCTCAAGCATTTCCTGGAACACCCTGGCTGGGTATTTTCCCGCGAGCGGCTGCTGGATGCCGTTTGGGGGCATGATAGCGACATCGAATCGCGCACGGTCGACGTGCACATCCGCCGCCTGCGCAAGGCCATCAACATCGGCGATCGTCCAGACATCATCCGGACCGTGCGCTCAGCCGGATACGCGCTCGACTCAGGGAGCTAATCAGCGCGCGAAGCGTCGACATCGTTACGGCAACATGACTTGCGCAGAAACCGACCGGGATCCTGCGCTCGCTAAGGTTCCCGGCCGGCGGCGGTGGGATCAAATTCGCTTGCGGCGGCTGGCGCCTCCGATGAAGGAGGTCGAGCGCATGACGGTTCTTTTCCCGCTGGCCGCGCTCGCTTTTTGCTTTGCCCAGCGCTGCCGCTGCTCAAGATACGGATTATCCGCCCTGTTCGGCAACCGTGACGGATCACTGCACTCAAGGCGCAAAATCTGCCGCGATGATGCACCACGGGGCCATGGCAAAGCACGGCGGCGCCAAGCACCCCTTGGCTGAACATCACAAGGGCGCCACGCACATGGTGACGAACACAAAAACCACCAAGACCATCGAAATGGCGCACGATGACGCCATGACCGCCGCACCCAAATAATGTAGTTGCGAAGAGTGGCCGGCAATGTCGCGGGGCATACTTGCCAGGACGATATGTCGGCGCTGGGCACCGACCGCTTGCATCGCGCCACCCACTGGCTAAACGTGCCGCAATTGCGGATTACGCCGGAGCCCTGCCCAATGACCATTTCTTTCACAGATCGCGTTGCCATCGTCACGGGTGCTGGTGGCGGCCTTGGCCGCGCCTATGCGCTGGAACTCGCACGGCGTGGCGCGAGGGTGGTGGTAAACGATCTGGGCGGTGCGCGCGATGGCACGGGGCATTCCGACGCCGCGCTCGGGGTGGTTGAGGAAATCAAGGCACTTGGCGGCGAGGCACTGTCAAACGGTGGCAGCGTTACCGAATATGCGCAAATGGTCGCGATGGTCGCAGCCGCCAAGGAACGCTGGGGCCGGGTTGACATCCTCATCAACAACGCTGGCGTGTTGCGCGACAAAAGCTTCGCCAAGATGGAACCGGCGGACTTCAAGTTCGTGATCGACGTACACCTGAACGGCTCGGCGATTTGCACCAAGGCGGTGTGGGAGACGATGCGCGAGCAGAATTACGGGCGCATCCTGATGACGGCATCGTCCACCGGGCTGTTCGGCAATTTCGGCCAGGCCAATTATGGCGCCGCCAAGCTCGGTCTCGCAGGGCTTACCAAGACGCTCTATATCGAAGGCGCAAAGAACAACATCAAAGTGAACACCATTGCCCCGGTCGCTGGCACGCGGATGACCGAAGACCTGTTTCCAGCCGAAGCCTTTGCCGCCTTCGCGCCTGAAAAAGTCGTCCCGGCAGCGCTATTCCTGGTGTCCGAAGATGCACCATCAAACGCGATTGTCGGCGCGGGCGCCGGGGTATTTCAGGCAGCGTATGTGACGCTGACTCAAGGCAAACTGCTCACCGGCGAAGACCTGAGCCCGGAAGGCGTCGCGGCGCACTGGGGAGAAGTTACCGATCGCGCGGGCGAAATCACGCCTGCTTCGGGTGCCGAACAATCAATGCTCATTCTCAACCGGTTGCAGGGCAAATGAGCCATATCTGCGGACCAGCGCACGTGCTGCAGAAATTAGTGTATTGAAACACTAACACACTG
>JBJXEC010000042.1:0-10926 GCA_046155125.1 Sphingomonas sp.
AAGCTCGCCAACCGGCTGCAACGGCGACTGATGGCGCAGCAGAACCGCAGCTGGGATTTCGATCAGGACGAAGGGCTGCTCGATGCCGCCCGGCTCGCGCGCATCATCATCAACCCGATGCAGTCGCTCAGCTACAAGGTTGAGCGGGAGACGGATTTCAAGGACACGGTCGTAACCCTGCTCATCGACAATAGCGGCTCCATGCGCGGGCGGCCGATCTCGATCGCGGCGATTTCCGCCGATATCCTGGCGCGCACGCTGGAGCGGTGCGGGGTCAAGACCGAAATTCTGGGGTTTACGACGCGCGCCTGGAAGGGCGGGCAAGCGCGTGAAAGCTGGCTCGCCGCTGGCCGGCCGCCGCAGCCCGGGCGGCTCAACGATATCCGCCATATCGTCTACAAGCAGGCCGACGAGCCGTGGCGCCGCGCCAAGACCTCGCTCGGGCTGATGATGCGCGAGGGGTTGCTGAAGGAGAATATCGACGGCGAGGCGCTGATGTGGGCGCACGGCCGCCTGATCGCCAGGCGGGAGGATCGCCGCATCCTCATGGTGATATCGGACGGTGCGCCGGTCGATGATTCTACGCTCTCGGTCAATTCCGGCAGCTATCTGGAGCGGCATTTACGCCAGGTAATCGGCTGGATTGAAACGCGCTCTCCGGTCGAGCTGTGCGCGATAGGCATCGGCCATGATGTGACGCGCTATTATGCGCGCGCCGTGACCATCATGGACGCAGAACAGCTTGGCGGCACCATGATTGAACAACTGGCAGCGCTGTTCGACACCAAATGACCGGCCGGATCACGACCTCGGCGGACGGGTTTGGAGGCCCGGTAAAGCGCTCGCTGACCATTGCCGGCCATCCGACGTCGCTCAGCCTTGAGCCGGCCTTCTGGGACGCGCTCGAGCACACGGCGCGCGCGCTCAATCTACCAATCAGCGCCATCGTCGCCGAGATTGACGCGCAGCGGATAATGACGCCGGCGCCCTCCAATCTGGCCAGCGCGATGCGGGTGTGGCTCTTCACCCAACGATTAAACGCGACTGACTCGCAATAGCGTTGACTCTGCGATTGATTCGCAATAGCTGACTCCCTATGGAGCCTGTTATGAATCAACCACTGTTCGCCGTGCTGACGTGCGCGCTTGTTACTACCACCGCGCTTGTTACCACCCCTGCGGTGGCACGCGAGGCCGCCCCGGTACCGGCAGCATCGTCGCCCGCCGCAGCGCCGTCAGAAGACCCCGACCAGCGCGCCGATATCGTCGTCACTGGCATTCTCCAGTCCTATGACGTCGGCGAGACAAGTTCCGCCACCCGCACCCCCACCAAATTGCGCGACGTGCCGCAATCGGTATCCAGCATTTCGCGAGCGCAAATCGACGATCAGGGGCTGCGCTCGATTGCCGACCTGCTGCGCGCCGTGCCGGGCGCCACCAACTCGCAAGGCGAAGGCCACCGCGACCAGATTGTGCTGCGCGGCAACGCGTCAACCGCCGATTTTTTCGTCGACGGGCTGCGCGACGATGTGCAATATTACCGCCCGCTCTATAATCTTGAACGGGTCGATGTGCTGCGCGGCCCCAATGCGCTCACGTTCGGGCGGGGCGGTGGCGGCGGGGTCATCAACCGGGTGACCAAGCAGGCCGAGCTGGGCAATTTTGGCGCTGCGTCGCTGTCAGGCAACAGCTTTGGCGCCTGGTATGTCGATGGCGATGCCAATGCGAAGCTGTCAGAAGGCGCCGCGTTCAGGCTGAATGCGGTGCATGAGGAACTCGCCAACCACCGCGACCGGTTTGGTGGCCGGGTGACCGCGCTTAACCCCACCCTCACGCTGGCTGACGGCAGCCATACGCGCTTTACGCTGGGCTATGAGTTTGACGATGACCGCCGCGTGGTCGACCGCGGCATCCCTTCTGAAAATGGCGCGCCGCTGCTCGGCTTTCGCGACACGTTTTTCGGCGTTGACGGGGTAAACCGGGCGGGCTTCCAGGCGCATGTCGTGCGGGCGAGCGTCGAACATGAGGTGACCAGCAGCCTGCGTGTCAACAGCCGGCTGCTCTACGGCGACTATGACAAATTCTATCGCAACATCTTCACCGCAACGCCAGTGACGGGGCTTGCAGGCGCGCGCATCGTGGGCGCGGAGGGTTATTTCGACACCACGACACGGCAGAATTTCATCAGCCAAACCGACCTTGTCTGGCGCGGCACCACCGGGCCAGTGGAGCACACCGTGCTGGGCGGCGTCGACTTTACGCGACAAACGACCGCCAATGACCGCCTCAACGCGTTTTTCGACACCGCGACGAACACCGTGAACAACCGGCTGCGGGTGTTTGTCCCGCTCACCGACCCCTTTGTTGTGCCGGCCATCACCTTCCGCCCCGGCACAGGGCAGCGCGACAACCGCACGGTCGCGCGCGTCATTGCGGGCTATGCGCAGGACCAGCTCAAATTCGGCCCCGTCGAGCTGCTGGTCGGTGCACGCTTTGATCATGTGACGGTCGATGCCGTGGACCGGCTGACGGCGCAGGCGCTCAGTCGCACCGACAATCTGGTGTCGCCGCGCGCGGGGCTGGTGGTGCACCCGATCGCCCCCGTTTCGCTCTATTTCAGCTATGCCCGCAGCTTCCTGCCCCAATCCGGCGACCAGTTCACGTCGCTCAGCATCACGAGCGCAGCGCTGCGCCCGGAAAAGTTCGACAATCTCGAAATTGGTGCAAAATGGGAGCCGCGCCCAGGCCTGTTGCTAGCCATTTCGGCCTATCAGCTTGACCGCAGCAACACGCGCTCACCCAGCGCCGTCGCAGGCGTGATTGTGCAGACCGGTCGCCAGCGCAGTCGCGGCATTGAGCTTGAAGGGCGGGGAGAGGTGCTCCCCGGCTGGCAACTGAGCTTTGCCTATGCGCTGCAGGAAGCGCGCATCGCCGAGACGACCGCCGCAGCACCCGCCGGGCGGGCGGTCGGCCTGGTACCGCGGCATGCGCTGTCGACATTCTCGCGCGTCGCGCTGACCAAATGGCTGGGCGCGGGCTTGGGGGTAACCTATCAATCCGAAAAATTCACGTCGATTTCCAATGCGGTGCGGCTGCCCGCCTTCACGCGGCTCGACGCAGCACTGTTTGCGCGCCTTACCGACCGGATCGATGCGCAAGTGAACATCGAGAACATCACCAACACCCGGTACTTCCCCGATGCGGGCAACGACAGCAACATCTCAACCGGCGCGCCGATCAACGCGCGGGCGACCATCAGAGTAAGGCTCTGACGGCGCACATGCGCTGTCGGCCCTGTCTCATTATCGGTCGGGCAGGCGGTCCGCACGGCGAGGCAGCGTTTGACCAGGCCTATCGCGGCAGATAGCTCAAACACCCGATGAAGCGCCCTCCCCTCATCCTGTGGCTAGTGCTCGCGGCCGTGGCCGCGCGACTTGCGGTGCCTTCGAGCCTTGCGGCTCAGGATCTGGACGGCCGCCAGCTTGCTGACATTCCCGGCGTCACGCTGCTATATTATGATGTCAGCGGCGACACCGCCGAGGCGATACGCGCGTCCATCAACAGCAACAGACCGTCGAGCGCCAAGGACCATCAGGCTTACGATGCGCTAAGCGCTTGGCGGATAGCGTGGAACGTGCGCGGAAAAAACGGTGTTTGCGACCCGAGCACGGCGACCGTCAGCTTCAACGCCACCGTCTTACTGCCGCGCCTCGCAAACCATGACGACCTGCACGCGCGCCTGCGCAAGCGGTGGGACGCTTATTATGCCGCATTGTTGCAGCATGAGGCCGGGCATGTGGGCTATGCTCAGGCCCATGCAAGCGATGTGGAAGCAGCGTTGCGGGCGGCAAGCTGTGCCACCCTCAACAGCGCCGGACGCGCCGCGATTGCGGTGCTGGGGCAACACGAAACCGCCTATGACGCCCAGACCAACCATGGCTTAGCAACGGGCGCGGCCTTCCCCTGATTAGGCCAGATTGTGGCCACGTCGCTTTCTGGCCATGGCGGATTCTGGCTGGCCGTGGCGGATTCTGGCGACGTCGCGTTAGCGACCCAGCAGCACGCGCGCCTGCCCTGCAATCTGTGCCAGCATCGCCGCATTGGGTGCGCTTGAGCGGCGCGCCCGATCCACCAGTGCCTTGAACTGGCTGACGCGCGCGCCATTGTCGCTCAGCCAGGAATCGACCAACGCTTGCGGATCACGCCCCTCGGCGCGGCCCAGAAAATCGAGCCGCAACTGCTGGAAATCGCGCGCCAACCCCGCGATGAGCAAACGCTCCCACGGATCGCTCGGCACCAGCCGCGCGGCATTGGCCTGTGCCCAGTCGAGCCCAAGCGCTTGCCCCAGATGCGTAAAGGCGCGCGTCAGCACTGCCTCGTCCACGCGCATCCGCTGGCCAAGATCGGCAAGACCAACAGCGCCGTCCAGCTCAAATAGATGGACAACCTTGGCAACGAGCGCCGGTGGCGCGCCCTTGGCTTCGAGCAGCGCGGCAATCCGGCTCCCTTGCGCTTGCGCCTCTTCCTGGAGCAGCGCCTTGGTCTGGCGGTCAAGTTGCGCGATGCCGGTGCCGATGCGGGCAAGCACGGCGCCGGGGCCGGTCTGCGCCTTTACGACGCGCAGCAGATCGGCAATTTGCGAGCGGGTTGCGGCGGCCACCTCGTCGAACAGACTGATCCGCGCGCCCTCAGGCATTGGCGCCTGCTCAATTTCCGTCCAGAGCGCGGGCAGGTCGAACAGCCGCTCGATTACCACGAACATCGCGGCGATATCGCTCATCGCGGCGCCTTCTTCCTCCGCCAGCTCGAACGGGTGGAGCACGCCCATGCGGTTGATGATCCGGTTGGCAAGCTTGGTCGCGACGATTTCGCCGCGCAGCCGGTGGACGTCGATGGCCGCTGCGTAGCGCTCCTGCATGGCAGGCGGGAAGGCGGCATGCAGGTCTGCCTTCATATCGTCATCGAGCGCGAGCGGACTGTGCTCGATGGCATCCTGCAACGCCAGCTTGGCGGTTGCGAGCAATACCGCGAGTTCGGGCCGGGTCAGCCCCTGCCCATCCTGCGCGCGGCGGAGCAGCTCCTCATTGCTCGCCAGCCCCTCAACCACGCGGTCCAGCCGGCCGCCGCTTTCGAATATCTCAATTAGGCGCACATAGCTTGGCAGGCCGAGCGCGCCATCATGCTCCATGATGGACAGCGCGAGCGTCTGGAGCCGGTTGTCCTCCAGCACCAGTGCCGCGACATCGCCCGTCATGCTGCGAAGCAGCTCGTTGCGCGCGGCTTCGGCCAGCCTGCCTTCAATCATCTCGCGGTTGAGAGCGATCTTGATGTTGACCTCATTGTCCGAACAATCGACGCCGGCCGAATTGTCAATGAAATCGGTGTTGATGCGGCCGCCGCGCGCCGCAAAGGCAATGCGCGCCGCTTGGGTCAGCCCAAGATTGGCGCCCTCGCCGACCGCAGTCGCGCGCAACTCTTCCGCGTTGATGCGCAGCCGGTCATTGGCGGGGTCGCCCACCTGCACGTTGTTTTCCGCCGCCGCCTTAACATAGGTGCCGATGCCGCCAAACCACATCAGATCAACCGGGCTCTTCAAAATCGCGGCAATCAGCGCGGCCGGGTCCAGCTCAGCGGCCTCAATGCCCAGCGCCTCGCGCACCTGCGGGCTTAGCGCAACCGACTTTGCACTGCGTGAGAAAACGCCCCCGCCCGCTGAAATGAGCGTTGTGTCATAATCCTCCCAGCTTGACCTGGGCAGCGTGAACAGGCGGCTGCGCTCGGTCCAGCTGGCCGCGGGTTCGGGATCGGGATCAAGGAAAATATGGCGGTGGTCAAAGGCCGCGACGAGCTTTATCGCCTTGGAGAGCAGCATGCCGTTGCCGAACACATCGCCCGACATGTCGCCGCACCCGGCGACGCGGATGCTGTGCGCTTGCACATCGACGCCGCGCTCCGCAAAGTGCCGCTGGACAGAAATCCAGGCACCCTTGGCAGTGATGGCCATCGCCTTGTGGTCATAACCCTGGCTGCCGCCCGAAGCGAACGCATCGCCAAGCCAAAATTTGCGATCAAGCGCGATGGCGTTGGCCACGTCTGAAAAGGTCGCGGTGCCCTTGTCCGCCGCAACGACAAAATACGGATCGTCGCCATCATGGATCACCACGTCTGCCGGGTGGACCACCGCTCCATCGACGATATTGTCCGTTACCGACAACAAGGTGCGGATGAAGATGCGGTAGCTTTCGGTACCCTCGGCCAGCCACGCATCGCGGTCCTGCTGCGGTGAGGGAAGCTGCTTGGGGTAAAAGCCGCCCTTGGCGCCGGTGGGCACGATGACCGCGTTCTTCACGCGCTGCGCTTTCATCAGCCCCAAAATCTCGGTGCGGAAGTCGTCACGCCGGTCAGACCAGCGCAAGCCACCGCGCGCTACAGGGCCCGCACGCAGATGGATGCCCTCCAGCCGCGGCGAATACACCCAGATTTCACGCCAGGGAAGCGGCGCCGGCAACCCCGGCACCAGCTTGCTGTCCAGCTTGAAGGCGAGCGCTTCGGCAGCCGCCGGAGCAAAGGCGTTGGTGCGCAACGTCGCCTTGATGACACCCTTGATGGCGCGCAGGATGCGGTCGTCATCAATTGCGGAGACGGCTACCAGTGCCGTTTCGATCTCGGCGTCGGCTTTGGCAACATCGGCATCCGCATCCGCTTGCGCCTTGGGGTCGTGCGCCGCATCGAACCGGGCGACAAGCGCAGCCGCGAGCGCTGGTGCGCGGCGCAGCGCGTCGACCACGGTCGCGAGGCTATAGGTAAGACCAGCCTGACGCAGATAGCGGAACCAAGCCCGGAACAACACGACCGCGCGCGGCGTCAGGTCAGCATCGACGATCAGCCGGTTGAAGAGGTCGTTCTCGGCATGGCCTTCGAGCACGGCGGCGATGGCGTCTTCGAGCACCTTGGTATCACTCTTGAGCACGCCTGCGCCCGCAACCTCGACGGCGAAATCATGGACAAATCCCTGCGCGTCGTCGTTGAGCGCGGTGGGCACTTCCTCGACCACGCGGAACCCGAAATTCTCCAGCACCGGCACCGCATCCGACAAGGCAAGCGCGCCGCCAAGGCGATAGATTTTGAGGCGAACCGTGCCCGAGCGCTGATCGATGCGCACGACCCGGCCCGCGCCATCAGCCAGCGTTGCCAGCCGGATAATGTCCTGCGCTGCCTCTTCGGGCGTGCTCGTCGTGCGATAGGCCTGGGGAAAGCTCGCGGCGTGCTTAAGCGACAGCCGCGCTGCGCGGGCGGGTTCCATATGCTCGGCAAGCGCCGCTTCGACGGCCGGCACCCAGCCGCGCACCATGCGTGCCAGCCGCAAATCGAGCGGTGCCTGATCCGGCATCCGCCCTTCGCCGCGCAAATCAAAGGTATAGCGGATCATCGCGACGACGCCGTCTTCCAGCGCAATGGCCCAGTTGAGCAGCACCGCGTTTGATGCTTCGGCCAGCATCTCGCCAATCGCGACCCGACGCGCGGTCGACACGTCATCGCGCGGCAGCCAGACAAACGCGAACATGTGGCGGCCAAGCATCGACCGGACCAGCACCATCTCCGGGCGCGGACGATCAGCGAGCGACATTGAGGTGAGCGACACGCGTTCAAGCGATTCCTGGTCGAACCCGGTCACCAGATCATGCGGCAACGCGGTCAGCGCGTGGCTGAGCGCCTTGCCGGTATGCCCCTTGGGGTCAAACCCGAACTTGGTCTCCAGCGCCGTCAGCCGCGCGCGCAACACCGGCACCTCTTCCGGCGGCGCATTGAGCGCGGCACTCGTCCACAACCCAGCATGCATCGACAGCCCGACGATCTTGCCGCCCTCGCGCAACGGGATAATCGCCAGATCGAGCGGCACATGGCGGTGCACGCCGGAAATGAGGTTGGATTTGACCAGCAAGGGCGCCAGATTGCCGTGCTCGAACCACTCGACCGCAAGCGTGCGCGACGATTCCGCCAGCAGCGGCACCGGCTGCGGTTCGCGCGCGAGGCCAAGGGCAATGCCGGGCTTGCCGTCGCGCCGCCAGATTTCATGGCCGAGCAGCGTGAAATTCCGGTCGAGGAACCAGCGCAGCAGCGTTGCCCCTTCCCGCTCCTCACGATTGGCGCTGCTCTCGATTTGGGCAGCGTCAACCGCCATCGCAGTCTGCATCGCTGGCCAGTCCGCAACGGCGGCACGGACATTGGCCAGGTTGCGCTCAATATCGGCAACGAGCTGGCGGCGCCCCTTGGCGTCGGCGCGCTCCATCTCGATGTAGATCATCGATTCGCGCGTGCCGGTGCCGACGGCTTCAAGCGCCCCGGCCGCATCCCGCTCGACGGGCACCACCGGGTGAATGATCCGCGATATCGCGATGTCGTGCGCGCCAATCGTCGCGGCGATGGAGTCGACCAGAAACGGCATGTCGTCATTGACGATCGCAAGCCGCATATGGCGGTTCGAATCGTCGCTTGAAATGCTCTCCAGCGCAAGCTTGGCCGTCCCCGGCGCCCGGTCAGCGGCAAGGGCTGCGACAAAGCGCGCCGCCTCAGACCGCTCGGCCTCGCCAAACCCCCGCAATTCGCCCGGCAGGGCCCCCTCGACCAGCCGGACCGCAAAGGCCTCCGACAACGACTTCAGCGTGGCTTTTCCCATGAACGTTCGTATGCTCTGGTCAGCGGACTATCTCAAGTCGCAACCGCATCCGCCCATAACGCAAATTGGTGCCGCAGCCGTTGCGACACCGCAAGCATGCCGTCAGGCCGCTGCTTTGACCATTGCCCGCGCCGTCAGCGGATCGCTTGCGCCAATCGTGCCGACAATGTCGAACATGCCATCCGCCGACGCGCGCGCCACCAGCACGATGAAATCGCCCGCATTGGCGGGACTGTCCAAAACGATGCTGCCAAGCGACGCGCGCGCGGCGAGAATCGCGGCCGATTTCGATGCGCGCGCAACCTTGGGCGCGGGCCGACGATGGGCGCGTTCGGCGACGACGATGCCTTTGATGCCGCCATCGGCCGCATCGAGAAAGGCCCCCAGCCCGCCCATTGGCACGCCGTGACGGTCCGCAAACGACAGTACGGCTGCAAATTCAGTGAGCCGCGTCTTGTCATACTCCGCTCCGAAAATGAGCTTCACAACTGGTGTGAACGGCGCACGAGTTTGCACCGCAATGTCGGCCCGGTCGAGCATCGCTGCATAGGCGCCAGCGTCCATTGTCGCCGCAATCGCGAAATCATGGGCGCGAGCGAGCGCCCGGTACAGGGCTGCGCGGCTGCGCGTATCGGCAGCGCGCGCGGCGGCAGCGGTCTGCTGCGCCATCATCAGCCGGTCCGCAAGCGGCATGTCGGCCGCGCCCGCGTCGTCATCTGACGTGGCGACGTCATTGGCCGTATGCGATACGGGCGGCGGCGCGCTTGGCTCACGGTCATCGCCGCACAGATCGACATTGGCGGAATCAACCATGTCTGGCGACCAGGGCTGCTCTGCCGACGCGCTCGGTCCGTCGGCCCAGACGGGCGCGGATTCGGTGTGCCGGGGCATCGACGCAACCGCCGCTGCAACCTCGGCATCAAGCCGCGCCTGCGTTTCTGAATCAACCAGTTCCTTCCAGTTGATGACCCCATAGATGAAGTCGATGGTGTCATCGTCTGAGGAAAACGGCATCAAGATGCCGCGGTACATGGTGTTGTGGCCACGCGCGTTCACGAATTCAGCTTCAAAGCCGATCGGCGCACGGTTGGCGATGATCTGCAGATAATGATCCGTCAGCCGCGACAGCAGCGAGCGGCTCGGCACCTGGTTAATGCGGGTGATGTCAACGGACAGGTCGCATTCCTCGCGCAGCGCCCGGCCAAGGAACTGAATGGCGGGGTCTTCGATCCCCGCGGTGAAATCTAGCAGCACGCTATGCTGGCCAAAATCGGCGATGTTTTCCGGATTGAGGTCCTCTATCGACGGATACGCCCGACCTTTTAACAATGAAACCCAGTGGTTATAGGCACGCACATGCATGCGCCGTTCGTCCGTTCCGATATCGAAATCGGCATTGTCGTCGACGTGAAGGTCGGCGTCGTCATGCTGATCCGCCCCGAAATTGCCCTCATCTTCGAACCCGCGAACCGTATCCATGCGTCTTTCCCCAGCGAGCCTGACCCCGTGTAGCAACGGCGGTTGTGACCTATTGTGGTAAACGACTGGTAAACCCGCCTGATGCACATTGACCTGCTTGTCAGCTTGAGATGAAGCTGATAATCGCCGAGGCCACAACTGGTGGTGATACCGCGCGGTTGAATGGCGCGCCGCTTTAGCTCAGCTGGTAGAGCATCGCATTCGTAATGCGGGGGTCACAGGTTCGAGTCCTGTAAGCGGCACCAGCCTTTTCAATGCCTTACAGAAGGGTTGGCAATCCTTTCCTGTTTGCGTCCCACCATATTCTCATTGGACAGCGTTGAAATCCCTACCGATGCCCGTTGGTGATCGTCGGCAAACATGCCCGTTTGGGGCGGGCATCCCCGCATTTCTATTGCAATCAGGCAAGGGGTGCCTCCACCCCCGGGGGGGATAAAATCGCCTTTTCCTCTCAGGCTTCAAAATCCGCCTCTCGCGCGACATAAAAATTAGAAAAAATTTTGGCGTTGGTTGCCGCTTGGGCCTGCCTCTTGCACAAGGCGTCTTGCCACCGATGCAAGGGCTTGAAGGCCACCATATCGCAGGTTGGTTCGGGGTTGAACGCCACTTCCGAGAGGCGCCGGTTTGCCCCGCACCGGCCCGGTCCAGGCGCCAGCATGACGACCCGCGGATGCCGCATGGAAACGGCCTGGTTCGCCCACATCTTCGGTGAGCGCTTCAGCCAAACAATGGCGGGCCATCGCCGTTGTCAACACCCGACGACTATTGGCG
>JBJXEC010000043.1:0-35140 GCA_046155125.1 Sphingomonas sp.
GCCATGCCAAGCGCGCCCAGCGCTGCGGCCACCAGCGTGGCAAGCGCTGCACCGGCCGCGCCCATCTGTGCAAAGCCCAGATGCCCGCCCGACAGCGCCCAAGCGAGCACCGCGTTCAGCGGCAATATCGCAAGGTTTACCACCGTCACCCGCTGGGGCCGGCTAATGCCTTCAAGGAAATAGCTGAACGCAAAGGTCAGCAGATAAAAAGGCAGGGTTGCCGCAAAGATGCGCACCAGCACCGCCGTGCCTGCAACCAGCGGCGGCGCGACCCCAAGCAACGCCAGAAATTGCTCTGCAAACAAATAGATCGGTAGCCCCGCGCCCACTGACAGCATGGCGGCAAGCACCACCCCTTCGTGCAGAATTCTGCCCGTTATCGGCAAATCGCCTGCGCCGTCTGCCCGCGATGCAAACACCAATATCCCGGTCAGCGCGCCAAGGCCCGCTACGATCGCCACAAATCCGATCGTACGGCTCGCGCCCAGAATAGCGGCCTGATCCGTACTCACCAAGCCCACCAGCACCACGTCGGTAACTTGCAGCAGCGTCCAGTTCAGGCTCGTCACGATCACTGGCCATGCCAGCGCGGTGATGCGCCGTGCTTCGGCGCGAACAGGAGCAACGCGGGTCATGGCGCGAGGGCTTACGCGCCATAACCGCGATAGGAAAGCGCCCTGACTGCGCAAGGGGAACGCGGCGCTCCGCTGCGGTCGGCAGCGATTGCAATCGCGCTTGTAAGCGGCAGCCGCCTTTGCTAGGGGCTCCCTCCTGCCAGCTGCCGGCGTTTTCCGGCGGTGTTTCACGTGCGGCCGTGGCGGAACTGGTAGACGCGCAACGTTGAGGTCGTTGTGGGCGAAAGCCCGTGGAAGTTCGAGTCTTCTCGGCCGCACCACATAATTGCGATATTGGCCGCATGCCGATGTCCTCGTCCGCATGCCGATGGCACAGGATCGGCGCTCATCATGCACTGGCACGGGGTCGTGCCCCGCTTTGTGATGCCCGCTTGCGGAACCGCTTTGCTCTTTGCTGCCAACATGCCCATAACCGGCGTTGATGGTGCGCCGCAGCGGTGTGCCCGGTAAGCGTTTTGTCGAAAGCAGCCCGTGCAGTCCTCCGCCGCTTATATCAATGCCATCGGTACTGCCGCACCGCAGCACGATATTCATGGCGCGTTTATTGGCTGGGCGCGCGCGCGCCTTGCCGATCCGCGGGTGCGCAAGCTGTTTGATCGCATGGCCGCGCGCTCCGGCATTGACCATCGCTGGTCAGTCTTGCCCAAGGGACCAGGGGGCGAGTCGCCAGTGGCACCGGGCGGGTTTTATGCAGCGGATACAGCGCCGGGCACAGGCGCGCGCATGGCGCTTTACGCGCAAGCAGCACCTGACCTTGCGCTGGCCGCCATCCACGCCCTTGCCGGAAAAACAGCCCTTGGGGCGATAACGCACCTCGTCGTCGCCAGTTGCACCGGCTTTGTAGCACCTGGCATCGACCAGATTATCGCCAAGCGGCTGCAGCTGTCGCCCGCGGTCGAGCGCTTGCTGATCGGGTTCATGGGTTGCTATGCCGCCGTCAGCGCGCTGCGCACCGCGCGCCATATTGTGCGATCGGAACCGGATGCACGTGTGCTCGTGGTGTGCGTGGAGCTGTCGACGCTGCATTTGCAGGACACCCCCGAGATTGAGCCCTTGCTGGCGATGCTCCAGTTCGGCGATGGCGCGGGTGCCGCGCTCGTCACGGGAACACCGGCCGGGCTGCTGATCGGCGCGCCCTTTGCCACCACATTGCCGGCATCGGAAGCGCTGATCCGCTGGGACATTACCGATACAGGCTTTGCGATGCATTTGTCGGGCGAAGTACCAGCGCGGATTGCCGCTGGACTTGCTGACCCCAGCTTTGCGCGCGCAGCAACCGGCAACCAGGCGCCAGCGGAGATTGACGGATGGGCAGTACATGCCGGTGGCCGATCGATCCTGGATGCCGTGGAACAGGCGTTTGCGCTCCCGCCGGAGCGGCTCGCGGAGGCGCGCGCAGTGCTGGCAAGCCACGGCAACATGTCATCGGCGACGTTGATGTTCGTGCTGGCCGAGCTGGTGCGCAGGCCCCGCATCGACAATGGCGTGGCACTTGCGTTCGGCCCTGGCCTTGCCGCCGAGGGCTTTGGCTTTTCGAGCGCGCCATGACGGCCCCAGCCGCGCGAGATCCTGACGCGCGTGGCCCTGTCACCCGGGGCCCTGTCACCCGGGGCCTGGCTACCCGCGCTATTGCGGACGAACTGATGGATGCCGACGATCTCGATGCTGAGACCTATGCGGCCGTCATGGCCGACCTGGCGCAAGTCAATCTGCTGACCATGGCCGCCCGCCCGACGCTTGGCTTTCTGGCCCGCGCGGCAAAAGGTGCCGACCGGCTGCGCATTCTCGATGTCGGCTTTGGTGATGGCGACATGCTGCGCCGGATTGCAGGCTGGGCAGCACGGCGCGGCGTGCCCGTGGAGCTGGTAGGCGTTGATCTCAACCCGCGCAGCGAATTGGCAGCGACGGCGCATACCCCGCCAGCGCTTGGTATCAACTTCATAACCGGGGACTATGCAACGGCGGCAGGCAAGGGCTGGGACTGCATCATCAGCAGCCTGGTTGCGCACCATATGACGGATAACCAATTGATCGCCTTTGTCGGCTTCATGGAAAGCCAGGCGCGGCGCGGCTGGTTCATCAATGATCTGCACCGGCACCGGCTGGCGCATCTTGGGTTTCCGCTTTTGGCGCGGATGATGCGCTGGCACCCAATTGTGCGCCATGACGGCACGCTGTCTGTCGCGCGCAGCTATCGCCCCGCGGAGTGGCCACCGATTCTGGCTAAAGCCGGCATTGTGAACGCGCAGGTGACGCGCCAGTTTCCGTTTCGGTTGTGCGTCGAACGCCTGCGCTGATCCTCGGCGGCGGGCCGGCAGGCGCTGCCTGCGCTATCATGCTGGCGCGTGCCGGGCGCCCGCACCTGCTGGTGGAGCGCAGCATGGTGACGGGCGATGCCATCTGCGGTGGGTTTCTAAGCTGGCAGACGATCGCCGCGCTGGAATCGCTGGGGGTCGCAGCAGACTTGCTCAACCCGGTCGCCGTCACGCAGGTAAGGCTGTTCCACAAGGATCAGATGGCGCAGGCACCGTTGCCAAAGCCTGGACGGGGCGTCTCGCGCCACCGGCTCGACACCATCATGCTCGCGCGCGCGATTGCCGCAGGCACCGTGGTCGAGCGCGGCCTGGGCGTGACACAGGTGGAAGGCACAATCGCTGATTTCCGAGGCGGCAGCATGGTCGCGGCCGAGGCGCTGTTCCTGGCGACCGGCAAGCATGATGTGCGCGGCATGGCCCGGCCGAGCGAGGCGCGCGGGCATGATCCCACATTGGGCATCAGGATTAGGCTCGCGCCGTCGCCAAGGCTGGCGTCGCTCATCGGCGATGCGGTCGAACTGCATCTGGTCGACCGGGGCTATGCCGGGCTGGTGCTGCAGGAAGACGGCTCGGCCAATTTGTGCATGGCGGTGCATCGGTCGCGGCTGACCAGCGCTGGCACCATCCCTGCCCTCATCGCCGAGATGGCGCGCGAATGCCCGCCGCTGGGCGAACGGCTCGAACACGAATCGCTGGGAAACGTCGACGCGATCGCCAATGTGCCCTATGGCTGGCGCGCGACCGGCACACAGGCCGGGGTGTTCAGGCTGGGCGACCAGGCGGGCGTCATCCCGTCGCTCGCTGGTGAGGGCATGGGCATTGCGGTTGCGAGCGGCGTTCGCGCAGGACTTGCCTATGTCGCGCACGGCCCGGCAGGTGCCATGCGATACCAGCGCGAGCTTGCGCGCGCGCTTGCCCGCCCGATGGCACTCGCCGGGCTGATCCGCCGGGCCGGCGAATCGTCAGTAGCGGCGCCAGCGCTGCTGGCGCTGGCGCGGACGGCTCCCTATCTGGTGCACGCGGCCGCGCGGTGGACACGAATTTCGGGGTCGCGCGTTGACGAAGGCGTACACTCGAACGAAAGCTGACTTCCTATGGACCATATCACCCTTTCCGAAGCTGAATGGCGCAAGAAGCTGACGCCGGAACAATATCATGTTCTGCGCGAAGCCGGCACGGAGCGGGCATTTTCAGGCCATTACAACGACAACAAGGCTGATGGCGTCTACCGGTGCGCGGGGTGCGCGCTCGACCTGTTCGACAGTGCCGATAAATTTGATTCCGGCTCCGGCTGGCCGAGCTTTACGCAAGCGATTGCGGCCGAGCGCGTAACCGAGCACAGCGACGTGAGCCATGGCATGCGCCGCACCGAGGTGCGCTGCGCGCGCTGCGATGGGCATCTGGGCCATGTCTTTCCCGACGGGCCGCCGCCAACCGGCCTTCGCTATTGCATGAATTCGGTGTCGCTCGATTTCAAGGGGCGCGGCGAACCACGCTGAACCAGTGCGCTGGCCGCTTGTCGTGGCCAGTGATACCCGGTATCCCGCCGGTACTTGATGGCCCGCAATTCATCTTCCTCTGGCGCCCCCCGGTGGCGCCGCCGCGTGGTGCTTGGCCTGCAGCTGCTGGTTGGCCTTGGGGTAATGGCGACGATTGCGGTGGCAACCATTGTCTATGTCGCGCGCGGCGAATTGCCGAGTTTTGAAGAGCTTAAATCGTCGCCCAACGGCCAGACAATCCGGGTGCATGCTGCCGATGGCACCGTGATCGTGTCGCTGGGCCCGAGTTTTGGCGACTGGCTCCCTTATGAGCGCATCCCCAAAGTCATGCGTGATGCGATGGTGTCTGTGGAAGATCGGCGCTTCCGCTCGCATATCGGCATTGATCCCATCGGGCTTGCGCGCTCGGTCAAGCTCGCCATCCAATATCGCGGCACCGGGCGGCGCGTGCAGGGCGCCTCCACCATTACCCAGCAGGTTGCGCGGACGATCTTCCTGTCGAACCGCTATACCTTCACCCGCAAGGCCCGCGAAGCCATTCTCGCGCTGGCGCTGGAGCGTAAATTCAGCAAGGACCAAATCCTCGAACTATATCTGAACAAGGTTTATTTTGGGGGTGGCGCCTATGGCATTGATGCCGCCTCGCGCCGCTTTTTCGGACATGGGGCGGACCAGCTGAACCTGAACGAAGCGGCCGTGATTGCCGGGCTCGTCAAGGCGCCGTCGCATTATTCGCCGACCGCCGATGCTGAAGCTGCCATCGGTCGCGCGGGCGTGGTGATTAGGCTGATGCAGGAAACCGGGGCGATCACGGCCGAACAAGCGGCAAGCGCCCGGCCCTCCACCGTTACACTGGCGCCCGAGCCCAAGCAGAACAGCGTGCGCTACTTCACCGACTGGGCGCTGCCGCAGCTTGAGGTGCTGATCGATGAGCCGAACCGCCCGCTTGAGGTGTGGACGACGCTGGACCTTGGCATGCAGCGGGCCGCCGATATCGCGATACAGGCCAATGCGCCAAAGGGCGCGCAAGGGGCGCTGGTGGCGCTTGACCGCGACGGTGCTGTCCGCGCGCTGGTGGGGGGCACAGACTATGTGTCGTCGACCTATAACCGCGCGACCCAGGCCGTCCGCCAGCCGGGCTCGTCGTTCAAGCTGTTTGTGTACCTGGCCGCGCTGGAAAATGGCCGAAAGCCTGAGGATCAGGTCGTTGACGAACCCATCACCATCAACGGCTGGAGCCCGCGCAACAGCTCCGGGCGGAACGTGGGGCCAATTACCTTGCGCAATGCGTTTGCCTATTCGATCAACACCGTGGCCGCAGCGATTGGCCAGGACATTGGCTTCACCACCATCGCCGACATGGCCCGGCGTTTTGGCATCACCACTCCTGTGGATACACACCCAGCGATGGTGCTTGGTTCGTCCGATGTCCGGCTGATCGACATGACGCGCGCCTTTGCATCAGTTGCTAACAAGGGCGTGGCCGTCACTCCCTATGGCATCACCAAGGTAACGACCGGGGGGGAGACGCTATATGCCTACACCGTCGACCGCAGCCATGTGCTGGTTGCGCCCTATGTGGCAGCAGAAATGGTCGATCTGCTCCAGACGGCCGTCAACACCGGCACTGGCCGCGCGGCCCAGATCGGTCGGCCAGTGGCTGGCAAGACGGGGACGACAACTTCAAACAAGGATGGCTGGTTTCTGGGGTTTTCAAGCGGGCTGACGACGGGCGTTTGGATGGGCCGCGACGACGCGCGCACCGTTGCTGGCCTGCAGGGCGGCACCGCCCCTGCCCGTGCCTTTGCGGGGTTCATGAGGCGCGCAGTTGCCAATCGCCCGGTCGAGCAGTTCGAAACCCAGGTGACACTGCCCGACTGGCAGGCCGATCTGGAGGAACAGAGTTATTTCGGCGGACCGGACAATGGCACTTTTGTTGATGGCGATGGCAATCCGATCGATCCCAATGACCGCCCTCCTGCCGATGACGGCAGCCTGATCGCGCCCGACGGCTCTGGCCCGGCAGACCCGGCAAGACCACCACGCGACAGCGAAGAGGGCACGCCGCCACCGCAGCGAATCGATCAGGAATGGTTGGACCAAGTGCTTGGGCGCGCGCCGCAGGCCAAGCCCGCCGCGCTACCAAAGTCACGGCCAGCACCAGCGCCGACGCCTGTGCCAACGCGCGCACCGCCGCCCGACGTCGCGCGCGGCCGCGTTCAGGAGCTCCGGCCGAACCAGTGAAGTGCAGCGCCATTGGCGCGCAGCCAGGCGCGGGCAGGCGCCGGGTCCTCCCCCAGCAGTTCTGCAACCAGCGCGTGAAAAGCCGGTCCGTGGTTCATATGCACTCGGTGCGCGACCTCATGCGCAACCGTTGCCCGCCGCACGGCCTCGGGCACCAGGATCAGGCGCCAGCTATAGCGGATCGCGCCGCTTGCCGAACAGCTCCCCCACCGGCCACGCGGATCGCCAACGCCAACCCGCTCGACGAGCACCCCGGCTCGCGCCGCAAAAAATCCGGTGTCGACAGTGAGCACCGCCAGCGCCTGCCGCTGCAGCCAGGCGGTTATGCGGCCGCTCACCCCCTCGATCGGCCCACCGCAGCGTAAATCGCTGCCTGATCGCTCGACCCGGCGCGGCCATGCCTGCGCCCATCGCACGATGAGCTCAGTGTCGCCAAACGGAAGCACGGCGCCGGGCGCAAAGGGCCTCGGTGCGGGCAGGCGAGACCGTTGCGCAGTGACCCAGTCGCGCTGCTCGCTCGCCCAGCGCAGCGATGGCCCGATCGCGGCGCGCTTAGGCAAGGTAAGGCGCACCGCACCCGTAACGGGATCAACACAGAGTTTTGCCCGGCGCGCGCGCGCATGGCGCACAACCTGGATTTGCGGCTCAATTTCCGGCGGCGCGCCTCGGCCGCTCACAAGTCGCGGTCGACGAGGTGGTGCTCCAGGTCGCCCGCGTCGTCTTCCGAGATGGTCCAGCCGCGCACCGACATGCCGACCCGGTGGATTTCATCCCGGTCACCGCACATCAAATGGTGCCAGTCCGGCAGCGGCTCGCCATCGGCGACCAGGCGGTAGGCGCAGCTTGCCGGCAACCAGTCGATCGCGCGCAACTTGGCAGGCGTCAGCCGCACGCATTCCGGCACAAAGGCCTGGCGGTGTTTATAGTCAGAACAGCGCGCGGTCGTCCGGTCGAGCAACCGGCAGGCTACGTTGGTCGGCAACAGCTCGCCGGTTTCCTCATCCTCAAGCTTGTGGATGCAACATTTGCCGCAGCCATCGCACAACGCTTCCCACTCCGCCCGGTCCATCCGGCTGAGTGCCTTGTTTTCCCAAAAGCGCCCGCTCATTTTGCCCAGCGCTTGATTTCAGCTGCAATTGCGGCGGGCTCACTTTCTTGGGGCAGCAGGGCAAGCGGCTTGTCGTTGGGCGAGAACAAATAGGCCTGGCGGCTATGGTCCACGATGTAGCCGCCTTCGGCCGTTGGTGGCTGCTTCTTGAAGAAAATGGCGAACTTCTTGGCCATGGCGGCGATTTCAGCAGGTGTCCCGGTGAGGCCAATCATGCGCGGGTGAAAGGCGCGAACGAATTGTTTGAGCACTGGCGGCGTGTCCCGCTCGGGGTCAACGGACACGAATATCGGCGTGATTCGCGCAGCAAGGCTGGGGTCACTGGCATCAAGCAGCTTCATCGCCGCACCGATATGCTGAACATCGACCGGGCACACATCTGGGCAATACGTGTAGCCGAAATAATAAATGCGGTACTGCCCGGCAAAGTCGCGGGCGCTGACGCGGGCGCCGTCCTGATTGGTGAGCGTGAACGGGCCGCCGATGCTAGCCCCGGCAAGCGGCGGCGCGGCGGTGGTTGCGGCCGGCGGCGAGCAAGCCGCCAGGGCAAGCGAGGCTGCGAGCACGGATAAGCGGGCAATCCTGTTCATGATGCCGCCAGCAATGCGGCGATACACCGCCCGATGCAAGGCCGTAGCGGTTGCGCAGAGCGGGTCTGCGGCTCTATGATCGCCGTACAGCAAAGGAATCGTCGCGTATAATGTCACGTTCTCATTTCCTTATCGTCCTGGCGGGCGTAGCGGCCGCGGCAACCGGCACGCCGGCAGCGGGGCAGATTGGCCAGTCAAATGGGTACAAGTTCCTCGAGGCAGTGAAAGATGCCGACGGCGCCAAGGTCAAGGAATTGCTGAGTGCGCCGGGCACCACCATTATCGACACCAAGGAATTTTCGTCCGGGGAGACGGCGCTTCACCTCGTCGCCAAACGCGGTGACGCGGTGTACACGCGGTTTCTGCTACAACAGGGCGCAAACCCCAATCTGCGCGACAAGCGCGGCAACACACCGTTGATGGTGGCGGTGACGGCTGGCGCCACCGATCTCGTTGCTATTTTCATCGCGGCCAAGGCTAATGTCGATCTTGCCAATGACAGCGGGGAAACACCGCTCATCCGCGCTGTGCAACTTCGCTCGCTGCCAATGGTGCGCGAGCTGTTGGCCGCGGGCGCCGATGCCGATCGCGCCGATTCGCTGGCCGGTCGCTCCGCGCGCGTTTATGCCGAGCAGGACACGCGAACCCCCGCGCTCGCCAAATTGTTCGAACCCGTCCCCAAACGAGATCGTCGAGCAGCCGTCGCTGGCCCCAAGCTCTAAAAGCCCGGATCCCCGCCATCAGGATCATTGATTGCGACGAGACGACGCGCAGCGCGGCGTGCCAGTTGCAGCGTCACCCGTTTGCGGCTGGGCGCCGCCAGCGGCACGCTATGCGCTTCACGCGTGATCATAGCGTCATAGCGATCAGCGATGATGACTCCGGTGCGCTCTGGCAGAAACGCTGCTGAAAAAAGCGGATTTACGTCAAAACCAGGCGGCACCGCCCAGTAAAACCGGTCACAATGCGCCAGATAATCCTGCCATTTGCCATCACCAAGCAAATCGGCCCGCGATACTTTAATCTCGACGATAACCAGAGCGCCGCGACCATCGATTGCCATCAGATCCGCACGCCGGCCGCCATCGAGTGATACTTCGCTGACCGCCACCAGATCATGCCGCAACAACATGCGGGTGACGCCGCGCGCAACATCTGCGGCCACCAGCCGTTCGGCAATTTGTATCGCAGTCGGCGAGTCGAGATCAGGCGAGGGACAATGCATCGCCCGATGATAGAACATTATACGAACATTGGAAGAGGCGAGCGCCCTAACCGCCCGCCTCCCGGCCTATTCCACGCTCAACGATAAAAGATATGATTGCCGATTGTTGCTACGCGCAACTGCCGCCAGCCCGGTTTCACCGAGCGCGCATGGAAGTACAGTGCCTTAGGAGCGTTGCTGCTCCAGCTGTTGGTCAGCGCCACCTGCGCAACCGCAACCGCATCCCGAAATGCCCGGTTCGTACTGCTGATCGTGGGAAGGCGCCCGCCGCGGACGAACGAAAACTGGCCCGGCTGCGTCACCACCGAACAAATACTCGACGGGAACCGTCCGGAACCCGCACGGTTCATGATGACCTCGGCGACCGCTAGCTGGCCGGCAAGCGGCTCGCCCTTGGATTCGAAATAGATTGCACTGGCCAGGCAGCGCAAATCGCTGTCCATCTCCGCTGGCATGGACTGCGCGGCAACGGCAGCCGCAAGGGTTGCATGAGCCGGCGCGCTTTCCGCGGAATCATCTGCGTCGTCAACAGCGCTGGTCGGGTCGGCTTGCGCAACGGGCAGCTTTTGAATCATTTTCGATGCGTCAACGGCAGGCGCTGTGCTGGCCGGAACATTATTGGCGGGCTGGGCATTAAGGGCGGCAAGGCCGGGTTTGGAAACGGCGTCGGCCGATGCGCCAGGAGTGAGCGCAAGCACGGCGCTGCCCGGGCTTGATACACTTGCAATACAAAGTGCCGCGACAAAAGCCGCGGTTTTGACAGGAAACGACATGAACACTTCTTACTGTGCGGTTGGCACGCGGCGGCGGCTGTCGCCTCAAAAAGACTGAGGCAAGACCGGACCGAGTTAACCCCCCGACTGCGTCACTGGCCAGGATCGCACCCCGGATCAGCACAACGCGACCAAACGAGCGGCGCCCTTAGATTGTGCAGTGCGGCAAAGTCAATGTGTCAGAATCGTTTCAGCGGCGAACCGTTCTGCATTTGCGCCGTCCAGTTCCACGATCCACAAATCCGGGTCGCGCGACCGGCGGCGGCGACAATAGTCTTCAATTTCCTGTTTATTTTCAACGTCTTCCGGTCCGACTTCAACTAGCTCGATCATACCGCGCGGGCCAGTGCCGCGCTCTATCATCTTCACAATACGGCCTTTTTCGGCGATGATGAACAACAGCGCGCCAGCATCGGGGTCGCCCTTCGCAACGATCATGGCGTGCTCGCCATGGGTGAACATGCGTCGAACGAGCGCGCTCACGATCATCGTGGATGTGAGGCGCCCGGTCATGCCTGGGCCGCGCGATACCCTGACAGTGACGATAGCGGGATGCGCGATCGCATGAAAGTGCCAGTGCCGCGCGCCACTTCCTCCCCCTCGGCATCGACCAACCGCGCATCGGCGATCAGCACGCGCCGCTGGCCGCTGATCCACCGGCCATGCGCGGTCACTGGCCCTTCGCGCAATGGCCGCGTCAGCAGCAGGTTGAAGGCGGTCGTCAGCAAAAAGCGATCAGTGACGAGGCTGTTCGCTGCATAAAACGCCGCATCGTCGAGCATCTTGAAATAGCTGGTGCCGTGTGCCGCGCCACCGGCATGATAATAACGGTCATCAAGCATGAAGCGGATTTCGGCGACGCCGGCCTCGGCGATCGTCAGCGCAGAGTCGAACAGCCGATTAATGGGCGCGGCGGCATAAAGCGATTCTAGCGCCCGAAAATGCGCCTGGGCACCTTCGACCACGGGTTCGTCAGGCGGCGTCACGCGCCTCGTCCTGCGTCCACAGCGCATACAGCGCATCGGGCGATGCCGCCCCGCGCAACTTGGCCACAAAGCCCTGGTCGCGCAGGCGGCGGGATACGCGTGCGAGCGCTTTCAAATGGTCAGCGCCAGTGTCGACCGGCGACACCATCATGAACACCAAGTCGACGGGAAGATCGTCAACTGCCTGAAAGTCTATTGGCTGCGCAAGCCGGGCGAAAACACCAACCACGCCCGATACCCCGGGCAATTTGCCGTGAGGAATGGCCACGCCCCCGCCAAAACCGGTAGAGCCGAGCCGCTCACGGTCCGCAATGCAGGCGGCAACTGCTTTGGCATCGAGCCCATGTGCCGCGGCCAGACATGACCCAAGCTGCTGAAACAACGTCTTCTTGTTGGCAGCGGACGCCCCTTCAAGCACGGTTTCCGGCAGCAGCAAATCACTGAAATCGCTCATCACCATCCTTTGCCCATTGGCGGCGGCAAAACAGGCGCAAGCGCCCGGCACCCGGCAGGAGAGGCCGGGCGCATAGCGCTGATTGCGGGAAGATGAAACCCCTTCAGACGCGTTGTGGTTCGACCCAGCCGATTGTCCCGTCGCCGCGCCGATACACCATGTTATACGCGCCGGTGCCAGAGTTTCGAAATAGCAGTGCCGTCGTGTCGCGCAGGTCAAGCATCATTACCGCATCCGACACGGTCGCATCGGGCACATCAACGCGCGTTTCGGCGACAATGGCCGGAAAATCCTGTACATCTGCGTCACCGGCCTCTTCACGAAACAGCGTATAGCCGGCATTATAGGCGTCTTCAGCAGCACCAGTCACGGCGCCGGCTGTACCGGCATTACGATCCTTCAACCGCCGCATATAGCGCCGCAGCTGCTTTTCGATCTTGTCGGCAGCACCATCAAAGGCTCCGTGCGCTTCGTTGCCATCATTGCGGCCCTTAAGCACCAGCCCTTGCATGACGTGGGCCACGATATCGCAGGTGAACCCATTGTCATGCGGCCCACGGCCGACTGTGACATGGGCGGAAATCGCCCTGGCGAAATACTTGTCCGCAATGCCCTGTAACCGCTCGTTGACATGCTGTCGCAGCGCGTCGCCAGTATCAACCTGATGGCCTGAAACCCGGATATCCATCAACTTTCTCCTTTTCTGGCGGCTGGGCATTGGTCGAAAATCCAGCAGGTGATCCTCATATCACTGGGCCATCTCACTGGGCCTTTTCACTGGGCCACAGCGCGTTGGTCATTTGACCGACGAACCGTGCGTGCGCTGAGCGTTCGGCGTCGGACAGCGCAAAATGCCGCGCAGGCCGAGTAACGGTTGGCACAGCACTTGTCGTTTCAACCGCGCTAAAAGCTTGATCGTTGACCAGCGTAAGCCCGATCTGCCGACCGCCAGTCAGCTCTACATAAACCTGCGCCAGCAGTTGCGCGTCAAGCAGCGCGCCGTGAAGCGTGCGATGACTCCGGTCAATCCCGAACCGGGTGCATAACGCGTCGAGCGTATGCTTGGCGCCCGGGTGACGGGCCCGCGCGAGCGCCAGCGTATCGACCATACGATCAACCGCAACAGCGGTACGCCCTGCAAGCCCAAGCTCACCGTTCAGAAAACCGAAATCAAAGGCGGCGTTATGGGCGACCAGCGGACTATCACGGAGAAATTCCAGCAGCTCCTCCGCCAGCGCCGGAAATCCGGGTTTGTCGGCCAAAAAGGCATCGGTCAGCCCGTGAACAGCCTGCGCATCGGCCGGCACCGGGCGTCCGGGGTTTACATAGGCGTGAAAGCTGCGCCCCGTCTCCACCCGGTTAACCATTTCGACACAGCCGATTTCGACCAGGCGGTCACCGTTCGAAAAGCTGAAGCCTGTGGTTTCGGTGTCGAACACAATTTCACGCATTAAGACAGAGTATCAACCCGCTTGGCGCAATAGGCAAGAGAGGAGCGCATGAACCGCAGCTCTGGTTGCTTCGGGCGCGACACCTGTATCGATAACATAGTCGGCGCGCGCACGCTTTTCGGCGTCAGGGGTCTGCCGGGCGAGGATTTGCGCCAGCCGCGTCTCGTTCTGCCCCGGCCTTGCAAGCACGCGCGCGCGTTGCACCGGCTCTGGCGCGGAGACGACCACCACCTTGTCGACATGCACATCCCCACCGGTCTCGAACAGAAGCGGCACATCGACAACCACGATCGGCGCGCGCGCATGCTCGGCAAAAAAGGCGAGTCGCGCCTCGGCAACGGCCGGATGCACAATGTCTTCCAGGCGCCGCATCGCTGCTGCGTCCTCAAATACGCGCGCGCCTAACGCCTGGCGGTCGACCCCTTGTGGTCCCGTCGTCCGCGGAAACGCTGCCTCAATTGCGGGAAGCAGCGCGCCGCCCGGCCCCTGCAGCGCGTGCACAGCAGCGTCTGCATCAAAAACCGGAACCCCGGCTGCGCGAAACATCGCGGCCACGGTCGATTTTCCCATGCCAATTGACCCGGTAAGACCAAGCGTAATCATGTCACCAGCAATGCCCGCAAGTCGTCGTCGCGATCGCGCGGGGAAGCGACCCCGAACAACACCTCAAACGCAATCGCTGCCTGGCCGATCAGCATCTCAAGCCCATCAACCGTTTCAAGCCCGCGCGCGCGGGCCGCCGCCAGCAAGGGCGTTTCGAGGGGCGAATAGACAATATCATACACGATAGCGTCGTCCGACAGCCCGGCCAGATCAAGCTCCAGCGGCGGCTGCCCCGCCATCCCCAGCGTGGATGCATTCACAACCAACGCGGCGGGAGGCAGCAGCGTGCCATGCGGCACCGCCTTGCCTTTCAGACCAAAGCTCGCCAGCAGTGCGCCCGCCTTCAACACATTTCGGTTAACTATCGTAACCTCGCCGACGTTCAGACGGGATAAAGCAAACAGAACGGCACGCGCCGCGCCACCTGCTCCCACCACGACGATAGGTGCTGCGGCAAGGTCAAGTTGGGCAATTGGAAGGTAAAAGCCGCCAGCATCGGTGTTTGCCGCGGTGAGCACGCCATTCTCGGCCCGTGTCACGAGATTGGCCGCGCCAATTAGGGTACGAACATTGCCGGGATCGTCAACATGGTCGAGCGCGCTCACCTTGTGCGGCAAGGTGATGTTGCACCCGCGCCACAGCGGATCCTCGCGGCGACGTGCAAAATACTTGGCCAACTCGTCGGGGAGGACATGACACGGCTCGTATCTGGCATCGATACCGAGCGCGTCGAGCCAAAATTGGTGGATAACCGGTGACTTCGAATGGGCGATCGGATCACCGATCACTTCGGCGTAAGGCCGGCTCATGCGGCGAGGAGCTTGCGCTGGCGCAAATGGGCAAGCAACGGCAACAGCGGCAAGCCGAGCACCGTGAAGTGGCTGCCGTCAATTGCCGCAAAGAGTTGCGCGCCTCGGCCTTCAAGCCGGTAGCAGCCAACACAGTTCTGGATCGCAGGCCATTCGCTGTTGAGATATGCGTGGATAAACGCAGCCCCCAGCGGCCGCATCGTCATCGCAACGCTGTCAACATGCCGCCAGGTTGCTGCCCCACGTTCTGCGAGCACCGCCGCGCTGATCAGCCGATGCGTGGTGCCAGACAGGCGCGCAAGCTGCGCTGCGGCATCCGCGCGGTCAAGCGGCTTGTTCATTAGCGTGCCATCAGCGTCAACCACGACGGAGTCGCAGCCCAGCACCAGATCTTCTGGCAGTTGTTGAGAGACCTTGCGCGCCTTCAACTCGGCCAGCGTGTCAGCGATTGCCCGCGGCGCGGCGCCATCGGCGAGCAAAGCCCGTTTGGCGGCGTCCTCGTCGACCATGGCCGTTACCGCGACATGAGGCACACCGGCTGCCGTCAGCATTGCGCGCCGCGCCGCGCTCTGAGAGGCGAGCACCAGCTGCATTAGGCCGCGCGATCCTGAACCAGCGAGATGATCGCAGCGGCGGTTTCCTCAATCGACCGGCGCGTAACGTCGATAACGGGCCAGCCATTGTCGGAGAACATCCGGCGCGCATAAGCAACTTCGCGCGTCACGGCACTTTCATCGACATAAGCCGTCTCCGGCATCTGGTTGAGCGACAATAGCCGGTTGCGACGCACCTGGATCAGCCGGTCGGCGCTGGTCGTCAGCCCAACCACAAGCGGGCGCTTAAGCGTGTACAGCGCCTGTGGTGGGGGCACTTCGACCACAATCGGAATGTTGGCCGTCTTAAAGCCACGATTGGCGAGATAAATCGACGTTGGCGTTTTGGAGGACCGCGACACTCCAGCAAGCACGATATCGGCTTCTTCCCAGTCTTCCCAGCCAATGCCATCGTCATGCGCCATCGTGTAATGAATTGCCTCTACCCGCGCGAAATAGGCTGCATCAAGCATGTGCTGGCGCCCGGGGCGGGCCTTGGCCTGCTGCCCAAGCAGGCTCGACAGGGCATCGGTCACCCCGTCAAGCGGCGCAACTGCGGGCAAGCCAAGCGTGCGACATTGCAGCTCAAGCGTGGCGCGGGTCTGTTGATTGACCAAAGTGAACAGCACAAGCCCAGGATTATGCGCAATTTCCTGCAAGATACGCTCCAGATGGGCGTCGGTGCGCACCATCGGCCAGAAATGGCGGATGGTTTCCACATCATCATATTGGGCAAGCGCTGCCTTGGCGATGTTTTCCAAGGTCTCCCCGGTGGAATCGGACAGCAAATGCAAGTGGAGACGCATCAATGGGAGCAACCTGTGGACAACATGCGGACAAGCGCTAGCGCAACTGGGGCAAGCCGCCAAGCGGGGCGGACATTGTGGAAATCTCGTAAATCGCCCACAAATTCATCGACAGAGGAGGAAACTACCCACAGCCTGTGAAAATGGGGAATGATCGTCACTACTCTGCAGGAAAATTCAGGCCGCGCGCCGTCAAGCTGTTGGCAAAACCGGGATGGCGCCATAAGCCCCGTGTTGAACGGTGCCATCACCTCAACATCCTTTAATAGATTCTTAATATCATAAAGAGGCCAGGAGATACACGCTGACGAGTCCCAAGCCATTGCTGGCCACCCTACACGGCCAGCGTCAACCGGTCCGACCGATCTGGCTAATGCGCCAGGCCGGCAGATATTTACCCGAGTATCGCGCGCTGAGAACCGAAAAGGGCGGGTTTCTTGATCTTGTAAACGATAGTGAGGCTGCCGCTGAGGTCACGCTGCAACCGCTGCGGCGCTTTGGTTTTGATGGTGCCATTTTGTTTTCCGACATTTTGATGATTCCAGCAGCGATGGGGCAGTCGCTGAGCTTTGGCGCCGGCGAAGGTCCGTCGCTGGCGCCGGCGCTTATTGACACCGCGCTTGGCGCGCTGACAGCAGCGCCTGACCGCTTGGAGCCGGTTTATGGCACCGTACGCAAGGTGGCGGCAGTGCTGGCCCCGGAAACGACTTTTTTGGGTTTTGCGGGAAGCCCCTGGACGGTCGCGACCTATATGGTCGCTGGTCAGGGGAGTCGTGACCAGGCCGAGACACGGCGGCTGGCATATGGCGACCCGGTGTTGTTTGGCGAGATCATCGAGGCGATTGCTGTGCTGACCGTCGAATATCTGATCGGTCAGATCGCGGCTGGGGTTGAGGCCGTGCAGTTGTTTGACAGTTGGTCGGGAAGCCTTTCACCACAGCAATTTGAACAATGGGTGATTGCGCCCACTGCTCGTATTGCCGCTGATGTACGTGCCCGGGCGCCTGGTGTTCCGATTATTGGTTTTCCAAAAGGGGCAGGAGCAAAACTCGCCGATTATGCCCGCCAAACCGGCATCGATGCTGTTGGTCTGGATGAAACGATTGATCCGGTCTGGGCAAATGCGGCATTGCCTGAACAAATGCCAGTACAGGGTAACCTCGATCCGCTTGCACTGATTACCGGTGGTCCGGCGTTGGATGCAGCAATCGACCGCGTTTGCAGCGCTTTTCCCGAGCGACCACATGTGTTTAACCTAGGGCACGGCATTTTGCAGGACACACCGATCGCTCATGTTGAACGGGCGGTTGCTAGGGTCAGGAGCATGCCGCAATGATCGGGATGCTGGGCGCTGGTTATCTTTGGCTAAAAGCGGCGCACCTCATTTTTGTGATATTCTGGATGGCCGGGCTGTTCATGCTGCCACGCTATCTCGTTTATCATCAGGAGGCGCCGCGCGGCTCGCCCGAACGGGCGCTGTGGGTTGAGCGCGAGGCCAAGCTGCGGACGATTATTCTGACTCCAAGTTTAGTGGTCGTCTGGGTGCTGGGGCTTGTTCTCGGCGTCAATCTTGGGCTGTTCGCCGGTGCGCCTGGTCTTGGCTGGTTGCACGCAAAGCTAGCGCTGGTACTGGGCCTCAGCGCATATCATGGTTGGATCGTTGGCTATTCGCGCAAGCTTGCTCGCGGCGTGGAGACATTGAGCGGGCGGCAGCTGCGATTGTTGAACGAGGTACCCGGTGTTGCGGCGGCGCTGATCGTCATTCTGGTTGTTGTACAGCCTTTTTGAGCTTGCTTGACTTGCGTCAGCGGCACTCGTAGTCAACTGTTCGCATTCCGGGGTTTTTCGCTCCGTATTGACGCTCCTCCCTTTCAGCCTCGTCGCGTATCCCTTCCGCAGACAGAGGCTCACCCTAGCCCAGCTACCGGACACCTACCCCATGCATCTTGCAGATTTGAAAAAGAACAAGCCCGCCCAGTTGGTCGAGATGGCCGAGGAACTCGGCATCGAGGGCGCGTCCACGCTGCGCAAACAGGATTTGATGTTCGCGATCCTGAAGATTCAGGCCGAAAATGGCGAGCAGATCATGGGGCTTGGCACGATTGAGGTACTGCCCGACGGGTTTGGTTTTTTGCGCTCGCCTGAGGCGAACTATCTCGCCGGGCCGGACGATATCTATATCTCGCCCAATCAGGTTCGAAAATTTGGACTGCGCACCGGGGACACGGTTGAGGGCGAAATCCGCGGGCCAAAGGATGGCGAACGCTATTTTGCGCTAACACGGCTAACCTCAGTTAACTTTGATGACCCCGACGCGGTGCGGCACCGAGTTAACTTTGATAACCTAACACCGTTATATCCCGATGAAAAGCTGACGCTTGACCCGCAAGACCCTACGGTAAAAGACAAATCCGCGCGCGTCATCGATATTGTCAGCCCGCAGGGCAAGGGGCAGCGTGCGCTGATCGTGGCGCCGCCACGCGTCGGCAAGACTGTATTGCTGCAGAACATCGCCAAAGCAATCACCGATAACCACCCCGAAGTGTTCTTGATCGTGCTGTTGATTGACGAACGGCCTGAGGAAGTCACTGACATGCAGCGGTCGGTCAAAGGAGAGGTTATTTCTTCTACCTTTGACGAGCCCGCGTCGCGCCATGTCCAAGTGGCTGAAATGGTTATTGAAAAGGCCAAGCGCTTGGTCGAGCACAAAAAGGATGTGGTGATCCTGCTTGATTCCATCACCAGACTTGGCCGGGCCTATAATACGGTGGTGCCAAGCTCGGGCAAGGTGCTGACCGGCGGTGTGGATGCAAATGCTTTGCAGCGACCAAAACGGTTCTTTGGTGCTGCGCGCAACATTGAGGAGGGCGGGTCGCTCTCGATCATCGCGACAGCGCTCATCGACACGGGTAGCCGCATGGACGAGGTTATTTTTGAAGAGTTTAAAGGCACGGGCAATTCGGAAATCGTGCTTGATCGCAAGGTTGCGGACAAGCGCATTTTCCCGGCACTTGACGTCGGCAAGTCGGGCACCCGCAAGGAAGAATTGCTGGTCGACAAGGCAAAGCTCTCCAAAATGTGGGTGTTGCGTCGCATCTTGATGCAGATGGGGACGATCGACGCGATGGAATTCCTGCTCGACAAGATGAAGGATTCCAAGACCAACGAGGACTTTTTCGACTCTATGAATCAGTAATACAGGCGGCTGCGCAATGGTTCTAGAACAAGCGCTGTTGCATGTGTTGCCGGGGCAGCAGGCTGCTTTTGAGCAAGCACTGGAAGCTGCTCGCCCGCTGATCGCGCAATCGCCCGGGTTTCACGGGATGGAAGTTCGGCGTGACCTGGAGACTCCGGGGGTTTATTTATTGTTGGCAAAGTGGGCTAGCATTGCCAGCCACCAACAAGGCTTTCGCCATTCTGACCGATATGAGGAATGGCGTCGGCTGCTTCACCCCTATTATGATCCAATGCCCGTCGTCCGCTATTTCGGAGAGCCTGTGTGATCGATTTTGCCGATGTCTTTTCAGCAGGCGGGTTGGCGGCACTCGCGCAGGTCGTGATGATTGATCTGTTGCTTGCCGGCGACAATGTGATGGTGATGGGGACGCTTGCGGCTGGTTTGCCGGCGGTGCAGCGTCGCCGCGTGCTCGCCATTGGCGTTGGTATCGCGCTGGTGTGTCTTATCGGGTTCGCGCTCATCGCAACGACGCTGCTGAAAATTGTCGGGTTGTTGTTTGCCGGCGGCTTGCTGCTGCTTTGGGTTGCCTGGAAATTGTACCGGGAGTTGCGCGGCGCCGCAGCGAACCGGGGCGCGGGCGCGCTGGCCGACGGTGCCACACAGGATGCGACCGGAGCGCTGCACCAAAAGAGCTTTGCCGGCGCCATCATTCAGGTTGCGCTGGCCGATTTGTCGATGAGTCTCGATAATGTCCTGGCGGTTGCAGGGGCCGCACGGGACCACCCCACCGTATTGTTTTTTGGCCTTGCGCTGTCAGTCACACTGATGGGGCTTGCAGCCAATTTTATTGCAAGGCTTATCGAGCGCTATCACTGGCTCGCCTATTTGGGTCTCGTGGTGATATGTTATGTCGCCGGATCAATGATTTATCACGGTGTTGTCGATCCCGAAATTGGCGTCATGGCGCTTATGCCGAAAGCGTGAACTGACGGGCGTGGCGCGCTTCATGCGCGATTAGCCATGCCTTGGACGCTGGACCGTCCGCTGCCGAATAGGCGCCGAGCTTGCCACCGGCAGCGGTCACACGGTGGCACGGTACGACTAGCGGAAAGGGATTACGCGCACATAACTGCCCAATAGCGCGCGCGCCGGAGCCGGTGATTTGCGCAAGCTGGCCATAGCTCATGGTTTGTCCATAGGGGATAGCCATCAGCGCTGTGCGCAGCGCCTGGCCTCGCGCTGATCGGGCCGGAGCAAGTGGCAGCGCGAAATCGGCCCGTTGACCGTGAAACCAAGCGTCGATCTGTTCAAGGGCCTCCTGCACAAGACGTGACGTGCCGCGACCGGAGGCCGCACGTTGGCCGATTGTTACCGATTCGACCATGCCAACGGCTATCGTGACTGTCACGATGCCAATCGGCGTTGCGATTTCCCCGTGGTCAGGCGCATACATGGTCAACGCTATGCAGAGGGCATGGCGCGCATTCAAGCGGGGCATGCACGCGATGAAGATCAATGTAGACGTGGAATGTACACCTGAGGAGGCGCGTCGGCTGATGGGTCTGCCCGATTTGACGCCGGTTCACGAAAAATATCTGACGCTGTTGACGGAATCAATAGACGGCAAGGTTCATCCGGAGATGATCGAGGCGTTGATGAAGAGCTGGGCGCCAATGGGTGAGGCGGGCATGACCTTTTGGCGGCAGCTGTTCGACGGATCAACCGCCGCGAAAAGCTGAACCGCGCTGCAGCGATATAGGATAGGGCATGGAAACCATATTCGCGGTGGCCAGCGGGCCGCCGCCAGCGGCCATTGCCGTGATGCGGATCAGCGGGTCGCAGGCGCTGGAAGCCGCCGCTGCGCTGTGTGGATCATTGCCGCCGCCAAGAACGGCCGGCCTTCGATCGCTTCGTCACCCTGGTA
This sequence comes from Sphingomonas sp., assembly GCA_046155125.1. GTDB lineage: Bacteria > Pseudomonadota > Alphaproteobacteria > Sphingomonadales > Sphingomonadaceae > Sphingomonas. The sequence continues at coordinate 21,194 of JBJXEC010000043.1, forward strand.
GCGGGGATCTGCTGGATCGGGCGCTCGTGCTGTGTTTTCCGGGGCCCTGGAGCGCAACGGGGGAGGATTGCGCGGAGCTTCACGTGCATGGCGGGCGGGCGGTGGTCGCGGCTGTGGCGCAGACACTGAGTGATATGCCGGGGCTCCGCGCGGCCGAACCGGGAGAGTTCACGCGCCGCGCCCTGCTGAACGGCCGCATCGATCTTGCGCAGGCCGAAGGCTTGGGGGATTTGCTGATGGCCGAGACCGAAACGCAGCGTCGCTCCGCGATGGCGGCGGTCGAAGGAGCGGTCAGCCGCGCCGTCAGTCGTTGGTCTGACCAACTGCTTGACGCATCGGCGCTGGCCGAGGCTGCGCTCGACTTTTCCGATGAGGACGATGTCCACCCTGAAGCGGACGCCGGAATCAGAGCGGTCGTTGTCACACTGTCAGCAGAGATGCGCACCGTGTTGGCCGCGCCGCCGGTCGAGCGGCTGCGCGACGGGCTCCGCATTGTGCTGGGTGGGCCCCCGAACAGCGGCAAGTCGACGTTGCTCAACCGGTTATGCGAACGCGATGCTGCCATTGTCTCTAACATCGCTGGTACGACCCGCGATCGTATTGACGTGCCGGTCAACCGTCGCGGAATCGCTTATGTGCTGACCGACACGGCCGGGCTTGCGGCACAAACAAGCGATGCGATTGAGGAAATCGGCATGGCGAGGGCATTGGAGGCTCTGGCGGGAGCGGACATCGTGCTTTGGTTGGGCGATGACGCGCCTGTTCGCCATGACGCCCTGTGGTTGTACCCGCGGTGCGACGTCCGCGCGCTGTTTAACGACCCGGCCCGGTGTTGCGTATCGGCGATGACGGGCGAGGGGCTGGAGGCGCTTTGGGGGGCGATCGAGGCGCGGGCGTCTGCGTTACTGCCACGGGCCGACCAACTCGCGTTGAATTACCGGCAACGGGCGCTGTGCAACGAGTGTCTTGCGGAAGCTGAGCAGTCGCTGGTAGTCACCGATCTGTTGTTGGTCGCGGAGCATTTGCGCCGGGCGCGCGCGGCACTTGACCAGGTGACGGGGAGCACCGACACAGAGGCGATGTTGGACGCATTGTTCGGGCGCTTCTGCATCGGCAAATGATGTTCCACGTGGAACATTTTGACACGGGATGCCGATTCCCATAGCGGGCAAGCCATGACTAGTTTTGATGTCATCGTCATCGGCGGCGGCCACGCCGGAACCGAAGCCGCGGCCGTTGCGGCCAGGCGGGGCGCGCGGACGGCGTTGATCAGCTTCGATCCCGCCAAAATCGGCGCAATGTCTTGTAACCCGGCAATTGGTGGCCTGGGCAAGGGGCATCTGGTCCGCGAAGTTGACGCTTTTGACGGATTGATCGCGCGGGCGACTGACGCCGCTGGTATACATTACCGCATGTTGAACCGCAGCAAGGGAACGGCGGTACAGGGCCCGCGCGTGCAGGCGGATCGCAAGCGTTATGCAGCGTCAATACAGGCGCAGCTGGCGAGGCAGCCCGATCTTTATATCGTGGCAGGCGAAGCGCAGGCGCTGCTGCTGCGGGCGGGCAAGCTTGAGGGGGTCGTGCTGGCGGACGGGGCGACGGTGACGGCGACGGCGGTGGTGCTGGGGACGGGGACATTTCTGGGCGGGCGGCTGTTCCGCGGCGATATGCGTGCCGAAGGGGGGCGCATCGAGGAGCGCGCCGCGACTCGGCTCGCCACGCAACTTCGGGCGCTGGCGCTGCCGATGGGTCGGCTAAAGACAGGCACGCCGCCGCGGCTGGACGGTCGCACGATTGATTGGGCGCGGCTCGACCTGCAGCCATCAGACGGCGATGGTTGGACGATGTCACCGATGAGTGACCGCCGGCGGCTGCCGCAATTGTTCTGCGCGATTACCCGCACCAATGCCCGCACGCATGACATCATTAGCGAGAACCTCCAGCGCTCACCGTTGTTTAGCGGCGCCATTCAGGGGCGGGGGCCACGCTATTGCCCGTCAATCGAGGACAAGATCCACCGGTTTGCGGACCGCGCCGGCCACCAGATATTCCTGGAGCCGGAAGGGTTGGACGATGCGCTCGTCTACCCCAACGGGATTTCGACGTCGCTGCCGGATGACGTGCAGGCCATGATGATCAGCTCGATTGCCGGGTTGGAACAGGCCCGGATCGTGACGCCGGGTTATGCCGTCGAGTATGACCATATCGATCCGCGCGCGCTTTCCGCGCAATTGGCGGTGGCGGCGCTCCCCGGGTTGTTTTGCGCAGGCCAGATTAATGGCACGACCGGATATGAGGAGGCCGCCGCGCAAGGCCTGGTGGCCGGGGCAAACGCCGCCGCGCACGCCCTCCACATCCCACCGCTGCTGCTTGATCGGGCAAGCAGTTATATCGGCGTGATGATCGACGACCTGGTGCTTCAAGGCATCACCGAGCCTTATCGCATGCTAACCGCGCGCGCCGAATATCGCCTGCAACTGCGCGCCGACAACGCCATGACTAGGCTTGGTGCGGTGGCACAGGCGTTGGGCTGTGTTTCGCCAGAGCGTCAGGCGCGGGTGGCGCGCGGTGCTGCCCAGCGCGCGCTGCTTACCGAGGCGCTTGAGGTGCCGCACACCGCGGCGACGCTATTAGCGGCTGGTGCGGACGTGGTTCAGGATGGCGCGCGGCGACCGGGCAAGGAGTGGCTTCGGTTTGCTGCTGTTTCGGTTCACCACGTGGTTGACGACGCGTTGCTGCGCACAATGGATACAGCGGTGGTTGAGGAGCTTGCGGAAGATTGCCGGTACGCCCCTTATCTGGTGCGGCAGGATGCGGAAATCACCGCCTTGCGGTCAGCGGAAGCGCGCGTCATCTTGCCCGGCCTTGATTATCGAACCGTTCCAGGGTTGTCGGCAGAGATGGTGGAACGGCTGGAGGCAGCGCGTCCCGGCAATCTCGCCGCCGCCGGTCGTGTGCGCGGCGTGACGGCGGCGGCGCTATCTGCCATCCTGCTGCACAGCAAGCGGCACCGCGCGTGAATGAAGAGGCGGCTCGACGCTGGGTGCTCGCACAGCATGATGTTTCACGTGGAACGTCGCTCGACCATTATGTTGCGATGGTCCGCGACGAGGCGAATGCCCAGAACCTCGTGTCGCGCGCCACGCTGGACCAATTGTGGTTTCGCCACGTCATGGATTCCGCGCAGTTGTTGGCGCTGGCAGAAGCGACGCCGGGGCCATGGCTGGACGTTGGGTCCGGTGCAGGATTTCCGGGCATGGTGATTGCCATCCTGAGCGCGCGCGCGGTGGCACTGGTTGAACCGCGCCGAAAGCGGGCCGATTTCTTGCAGCGAGTAGTGGACGCGCTCGCGCTTCACGATCGGGTAACGGTGCATTGCGCGCGAATCGAGGCCGTCGCGGCCCGGGCTGCGGTCATTTCAGCAAGAGCGGTCTCTGCGCTGCCAGCGCTGTTGGCCGCGACGCACCATGTCGCGCGACGAGATGGTCTGTGGCTGCTGCCGAAGGGCAAAACTGCGCTGGAAGAGGTAGAAGCGGCGCAACGATCGTGGCATGGTGTGTTCCACGTGGAACAGAGCCTGACGGAACCTGGCTCACTCATCGTCGTTGCGAAAGGCGTCCGACCCAAATGACCATTATCGCCATTGCGAATCAAAAAGGCGGCGTTGGCAAGACGACGACGGCGATAAATCTTGGGACCGCACTTGCGGCCACGGGCGTGCGGGTACTGTTGGTTGATCTTGATCCCCAAGGTAACGCCTCGACGGGGCTTGGCATTGGTCGCGCCGATCGCGGGCGCTCCTCTTATGATCTGCTGGTCGGCGACGCGCTGCTTCTGGATTGCGCGCAACCTACCAAAGTACCGCGTTTCGATATCGTGCCGGCGACCGTCGATCTTTCCGGCGCTGAGATTGAGCTTGTCGAGTTCGCCGAGCGCACGCACCGGCTCCACCGAGTGTTCGCGAAAGGCGCGGCCGCCTGGGACGTGGTGCTGATCGATTGCCCGCCGTCGCTTGGCTTGCTGACGATGAACGCCATGGTTGCCGCCGATTCGCTGCTCGTGCCGTTGCAATGCGAGTTTTTTGCGCTTGAGGGGTTGAGCCAGCTGCTGACGACCGTCGAGCGGATCAGAACCCGGTTCAACCCTGAGCTTTCGATCATTGGCGTGGCGCTGACCATGTATGACCGGCGCAATCGCTTGACGGAACAAGTCTCGGACGATGTGCGCGCGGTGCTCGGCAAGGTGGTGTTCGACACCGTAATCCCGCGCAATGTGCGGCTCTCCGAGGCGCCTAGCCATGGCCTTCCGGCGCTGATCTATGACGTGCGATGCTCAGGTTCCGAAGCGTATATCGCGCTTGCTCGCGAGTTGATCGCGCGGCTGCCCAAGCCGGACGCGTCGTCCGCCGCGAGCACCGTCCGCGCCGCATGACCGATACCCCGCCCGTCGTGTCTGCCAAAAATCGGCCCGCGCTTGGCCGTGGCCTGAACGCCCTGTTCGGCGATGTCGCGCGCGAACAGCCCGTTGCCAGTGGTGCGGAGCCCTCGGCCGGGTTGCGGATGGTGGCGGTCGGCGCCCTGTCGCCGCACCCGTCGCAGCCGCGACGCCATTTTGACGAAGCCGCGCTTGACGAGCTTGCCGGGTCGATTGCCGAGCGGGGCCTGATCCAGCCCATCGTCGTGCGGCCAATGGGACAAGGCTTTCAGATTGTTGCCGGCGAGCGGCGCTGGCGGGCGGCGCAGCGCGCGAGGCTTCATGAAGTACCTGTAATTATTAGAGACTTTAATGATGCGCAAACGCTTGAGATAGCGCTAGTCGAAAATATTCAGCGCGAGGATCTCAACGCGATTGAAGAAGCAGAGGCGTATACGCGCCTGATCGTTGATTATGGCCATACCCAGGAAGCGCTGGGTAAGATTGTTCACAAGTCGCGCAGCCACATCGCGAATCTCATGCGCTTGCTGGAGCTGCCAGCCGCGGTTCAGGCGCGGGTCGCCGAAGGAGCGCTCAGCATGGGCCATGCCCGGGCGCTGATCGGTGCCGCTGACGTCGAGCGGCTCGCCGCAGATGTCGTTGCGCGCGGCCTGTCGGTTCGCGAGACCGAGCGGCTCGCGCGCGCCGCGAAGCCGGCTCGGCGGGGGGATGCCGCGCGCGTATCGCTCGTTACAGATCATGACATTCTTGCGCTTGAGCGGCAACTGGCTGATATCCTGGGCATTTCAGTCAAGATTCAGCACGGCGCGAAAGGCGGCGCGCTCACGCTAGGGTATTCGACGCTCGAGCAGCTGGACATGATCTGCCAGCGGTTGAGTGGTGAGCGCGGCTGACTTCCTGCCTTACCGGCCAGGCTGCGTCATTCTGGCAGCGGCCAGACATGCCGCGTCCGACAGCACCGTTCCGGCGTTACCGCCAGTCATCGTCGCGCGCTCCACGTCACGAAGCGCCTGAATTGCGGCTGAAATCTGCTGCGGCGACCAACGCCGCAACGCCCGCGCCGTCACCGCGCGCTCCCGCACATGTATATGGTACGATTCGATTACCGTGGCGATGGCGGCGCCCCTGTCGATTGCCGCGCGCAGCTCGGCCAGGGTGAGCAGCCGGCGAACGATGCCGCGCAGCAGCGGGATGGCCGACACACCGCCATCGCCCAGCCGATTGAGTTCGGCACCCAGCTGATCGAGCCGGCCGTCGATCAGCGCATCAATCGCACGCCACAGCTCGGTATCGCCGAGATCGGCGCCAATGGCGCGCCAGGCGTCGTCGTCAGCCACTGCCGGCCGGTCTGGCGCGGCATCAAGAAACAGTGCCAGCTTCTCTATCTCGCGGGTCATGACCGCGCGGTCATTAGCCGCCGCCGCCGCGATCCGGCCAGCGACATCCCGGCTCAGCCGCAAGCCGTTTTCCTGGCCGATGGCAACAGCGAGGCGTTCGGCCTCCTCGGCGTTGGGCACGTAACAGGCCATCACCATCGCGGACGGGGCTGCCAGCACAAGTTTCACGAGTTTGCCCGTCGCCTTCAGGTTGGGGCCAAGCGCGATCACTGGATTGCCGGCCTCGGCCGCGCTCAACAGCGCCGCCACTGCCTCGGCAGCGTCGTCGCCAATGCCAGTAACGCGGATGTAACGCGCGCTGGAAAACAGCGAGGTGGAGGCGGCCTCTGTCGCTAGCAGCGCAGCATCGCCCTTGAGCGCTGCAGGTTCCAGATCGACGCGCTCGGCCTCCGGCCCCATGCTGCGCGCAAGGCGGCTTGCCCATGCCTCCGCCCCTGCCGCGTCCGGTCCGTAAAGGACGTACAACCGTATCTCGGGCGCCACCCGGTCAATCGCGGCGCGCAGCTGGGCGGCGGATGCCTTCACGGCGGGGTCGGTTTCGTCCGTTCCGCATAAAGCGCAATGCGGGAGACGATCTGGTCAGCGACAATCACGGAAAGTCGCTCGAGCGCTGTATTTTCCGCGGCAATCGTTGCATATTCAGAGCCGACGACATCGATTCCGGCATCCGATCCGGCGGTTGCGTCGACCAGCACCTGGCCGTTGGCCAAATCAATCAACTGATAGCGCGCGCGCAAAGTCCGGCGCTCGCGCGATACCGAATCATCGCGGCGTACGCCCAGGCCACTGATCTTGTCGTCAAGCCGGATTTCCAGCCGATATTGAGCCGGGCTTCCAGGATCGGCAGCAAGCCGGTCTTTCACGGCGTTGCTGACGAGAAAGCCGCTTTGTCCCGGGACTGGCGCCACGTCGATGTGCGCAAGCGTCTGCGCAACCCCGCCGCCGCTGCCGCCGCCATAGAGCGGGTGCAGGCCACAACCGGTGAGCGCCAGCGCGGCGGCGAGCGCGCCCAGGGGCAAAAACCGGCTCATGCGACCAGATTGACCAGCCGGTCAGGCACGACGATGACCTTGCGCGGCGCCTTGCCCTCGAGCAACCGCTGCACTCGGTCTGACGCCATGACGGCGGCCTCCACGTCAGCGCGCTCGGTACCGCGCGGCAGCGTGATCGTGTCGCGCAGCTTGCCGTTTACCTGGACCGCGATGGTCACCTCATCCTCAACCAGCAGTGCCGGGTCAGGCACTGGCCAGGCAGCGTTGGCGATCAACCCCGCACCGCCACGCGCCGCCCAGGCTTCCTCGGCCAGATGGGGCACCATTGGCGAGGCCAGCAGCAGCAACGTGTCGATCGCGGCGTCGCGGGCCGCGCTTGGCGCCGCCTTTTCAATGGCATTGGCCAGCTCATAAAGCCGCGCGACGCCCTTGTTGAAGGCCAATGCTTCAATATCGGCTGCGACTCCCGCCATGGTCTGGTGTGTCTTGCGGGTCAGCACTGCATCATCGCCGTCGGCGGTCCGCTCAGTCTGGAACAGCCGCCACAGCCGCTGCACGAAGCGCCACGCGCCATCGATGCCGGATTCGCTCCATGGCAAGTCGCGCTCGGGCGGGCTGTCCGACAGCATGAACCAGCGCACGGCATCGGCCCCGTATTGGTCAACAATCGGCTCGGGATCGATGGTGTTCTTCTTTGATTTCGACATCTTTTCGATGCGACCGATGGTGACCGGGCCACCGCCATTAAGTTCGTGCACGAAATTGGCCTCGCGAACGACCTCGTCCGGAGACAGCCACCGGCCGTCCGCCGATTTGTAGGTTTCGTGCGTCACCATGCCCTGTGTGAACAGCCCCGCGAACGGCTCGGCGATATCTAGCTGGCCAATGCGCTTGAGCGCGCGTGTCCAAAAGCGGGCGTACAGCAGGTGGAGGATCGCGTGTTCGACCCCGCCAATATATTGTGCGACCGGCAGCCAGCGTGCCGCTTCGTCCGCATCGAACGGCTTGTCCGCCGGCTGGCTGGCGAAGCGTATGAAATACCACGAGGAATTGACGAAGGTGTCGAGCGTGTCGGTTTCGCGCCGCGCCGCCTTGCCGCAACTCGGGCAGTCGACATGCTTCCAGCACGGGTGCCGGTCGAGCGGGTTGCCGGGCACGTCGAAGCTGACGTCGTCGGGCAGCGTCACCGGCAATTGCGCGCGCGGCACCGGGACCGCGCCGCATGTGTCGCAATGGACAATCGGGATGGGCGTCCCCCAATAGCGCTGGCGCGACACCCCCCAGTCGCGCAGGCGAAACACGGTGGTGCCGGTGCCCCAGCCCCCGGCCTCGGCTTGCGCAATCACGGCGCGCTTGGCGTCTTCTATGCCCATCCCGTCGAGGAAGCGTGAGTTAACAAGCGTTCCAGCGCCTGAATAGGCAATCTCGCCGTCAAACTCTGGCGCGGTGGTGTCGCCATCGGCGACCACGCGGCGCACCGGGAGCGCATATTTCCGGGCGAAATCAAGGTCGCGCTGGTCATGCGCTGGCACACCAAACACCGCACCGGTACCATAGTCCATCAGCACGAAATTGGCGATGTAAACCGGCAATTGCCATGCAGGATCAAACGGATGCGCCGCCGTCAGGCCGGTGTCAAAGCCCAGCTTTTCCTGCGTTTCAAGCTCGGCGGCGGTCGTGCCACCCGTGCGACATTGTTCGATAAACGCCGCCGCCTCGCGATTTGTTTCAGCGATTGCCCGGGCAATCGGATGGTCAGCGGCGACCGCAACGAAGCTGGCTCCGAAAATCGTGTCGGGCCGGGTTGAAAAAACCTCGACCGAACCGCCATCTGACAGCCCGAAGCGGAATTGCAGGCCGCGGCTGCGCCCGATCCAGTTTTCCTGCATCAGCCTGACCTTGTCGGGCCAGTGTTCAAGCGTCGCCAGACCGTCGAGCAGGTCGTCGGCAAAGTCAGTTATCTTTAAGAACCACTGGTTCAGCTTGCGCCGCTCGACCAGCGCGCCCGAGCGCCAGCCACGCCCGTCGATCACTTGCTCGTTGGCGAGCACGGTCATGTCGACCGGGTCCCAGTTGACCGCTGATTCGCGCCGATAGACTAGGCCTGCGGCAAACAGATCGAGGAACAATGCCTGCTCATGGCCGTAATATTCAGGCTCGCAGGTTGCAAGCTCGCGCGACCAGTCCAGCGCAAACCCAAGGCGTTTCAGCTGGGCGCGCATCGTGGCGATGTTGGCGCGAGTCCAGTCGCCGGGGTGCACGCCTTTTTCGATCGCCGCATTTTCCGCGGGCATGCCAAACGCGTCCCACCCCATGGGGTGAAGCACCTCCCTTCCCTGCATCCGGCGGAACCGGGCCAGCACATCGCCCATCGTGTAGTTGCGGACATGCCCCATATGGATCCGCCCCGAAGGATACGGAAACATCTCAAGCACATAGGATCGCGGCCGGTCGGTCGTGTCGGTGGCGGCGAAGGTGCCTTGCGCTGCCCACAACGCTTGCCACGCTGCATCGGCCTTCAGCGCATTGAAGCGCGATGCCATGGCTCGGGCGCTCCTAGCCGGAGACCGCCGCGCGGCGAAGATCGCGGGCGCGGGTGAGGATGATGTCTTCAAGCTTCTGCCCGGTCGCTGCGCGGACAGGGGCTTCAACCCATTGGCCGTTCTGGTTGATCTGGCGTAGCACCGCAACGCGCAGTGCATCAGCGCGCAAATCCTGGTCGAGGATCGACACCGTCACCTTGGTGCGCTCCGCTGGCGATGCCGGGTTCACGAACCAGTCGGTCACGATGACGCCACCGTTTGAATCGGTCTGTAGCAGCGGCATGAAGCTGAGTGTGTCGAGCGTTGCCCGCCACAAATAGCTGTTCACCCCAATCGTGGTGACGCGTGACGGCGCGAGCGCGCCCTGGGGCCGGTCCTTGCTGCCAGCGCAGGCCGCCAGCGGAACCATCATCAACACCACAATCGCGGTGCGCAACAGGCGGGTCATTTGGTCTTCCCTAGTAACTTGAGGCATGAAGGGCACGTATATAGCCTCTGTGGCGTCCCGCAAGCAGCGCTGCCTGCAAAGCACCTTCCAGATTGCGCCACCAATTGTGTGACGAATGCAACACTGAGACGGAAAGTGACTCTTGCCCATGGCGTTAGGGCCAGAGTCTGTGATAGGCGACATCCAATATCGAGAGGTGTTTTGGTGACGCATTGGCGGTGGCTGGCAGGGGCAGGAATGGGCGCAGCTTGTGCTGCTTGCCTGATTGCGCCCGCAGTTGGCGCGCCAGATGCGGCCCGCAGAGCACTGACCGCCCCGGTGGCGCGGCTTGCCTCGGTTGGTCCCTTCACGCCAGCTGCGCCCGATCCTAAGCTGGCGGCGCTCTTGGCGCGTTCCGGCATTGATGTGTCGGCCTTTCGCTTCACGCCGTCTGAGTCGCGCCGCGCAACTTCGCGTGCTGTAACGGTTGCTATCAGGGCGCGGACGAGCACGCCGGCGGTGCCGCGTAACCGCGACGCGTCGCCTGGCGCTATCGCTGATCCCATTGCGACCCCAACGCTCGGTCTTGTGCCGATTGCCTATAATTTGGGCGTTGCCGTTGGCTGGAAGCGGTTCGCGCTGTCGGGCGATGTGGCCAAAGTTGACCTTGCCGGTGCGCCGGGAGGCCGCGAATCGGTGGCGGCGGGCGTGAGCTATAATGGCCGCAAGCTAAGCGGGCGCGTGACCGCTGCCGCTGATCGTCCTTTGCCGGGCGCGCAAAGACTTGTCGAGGATTTGCCGAGCTACTCAATCGATGTTGGCGGTGCATATGCGGTCTCGCGCCGGCTGTCGGTTACGGCTGGGGTCCGCTACAAGACTGAAAATTTCCGACTAAGCGAGCCAACCGACACCAGGCGGGACAGCCAGGCGGCCTATGTGGGCACCATCCTGCGTTTCTAAAGCGTCGTTGTAGTCACGTGTTGGCGCCGCGTTGCGCAACAGACCGGGCCCATCCATCAATCCCGGCCCAGCCGTCGAATCCCAGCGGCTGCATTCGCCGGAACCGGCGCGCCGTCATGCCGCCCAGCGCGATGAACCGGACGGTGCGGCCTGCTGCGGGCAGTTGCGGAATCATCATCGCGGCGCGCATGGGGCCAAGCGCTCCTGCGCCCGGATGGGATCGCGTCGGAAATATGGGGGATACCAGAATGATTTGTGCGCCGGCCCGGATTCCGGCGGCAATTTCAGCGCCGTTGTGCGCCGGCCAGGTCCTTATCCCGGCGACGCGCCGTGCCGTGCGGCCATGCACGCCCGCCTCGCGCCGGCCGAGCTTGTGGGTGCCGGCGCGGATGACGATGTGCTGCTTTGCGCGCGCGCGCCGGGCCACCTGCTGAAACAGCGCCACGCGACCCGCCGCTGGCAAGCTGTAATGGCGCACGATGATACCGCTGCGGCGGGGCAGCCGATCAATCGCTGCCCATAGCCCGTCGCCCTGGCGTTCGTCGGTCATCAGCCAATGGGTCGGCACGGGTTGAGGGTGGCGGGCGCGCATTGGCAGCTCTATAGCACCGCGCATGAGCAGCGGCGACCTTGACGATACCGATGCGTTGACGTCGTGGGCGCGGCTTGCAGCGGTGCGCGCGCGGCTCGCAAGCGCCGCACGGCTTGCCGGCCGGAACGTAACAGAAATACTGTTGATTGCCGTTTCGAAAACTCATCCAGCCAACGAGATCGAGCCATTGCTCGCGGCCGGGCACCGCATATTCGGCGAAAATCGTGTGCAGGAAGCGACGGAAAAATGGCCAGCCCTTAAAGAAACCGTACCCGATGCGGCGCTGCACCTGATCGGGCAACTGCAGTCGAACAAGGCGGACGAGGCCGTTGCCCTGTTCGACGTGATCCACTCGGTCGACCGGCCTTCGCTGGTCTCGGCGCTGGCGCGGGCGATGGACAAAACTGGCAAGCGGCCGCAGTGCTTTGTCCAGGTGAACATTGGCGACGAAGCGCAAAAGGGCGGAGTCGCGACAGCAGCGCTCGGCGCGCTTCTGAACGATGCGCGTGCCGCCGACTTGCCGCTGGCCGGGCTGATGTGCCTGCCGCCTGCCAATGTCGAGCCGGCGCCCTATTTTGCGCTTCTAGCCAAGCTCGCCCGTGACCATGGGCTGGCTGGCCTCAGTATGGGCATGTCGGGCGATTTTGAGACGGCGGTGATGCTGGGCGCAACGCATGTGCGCGTTGGCAGCGCGTTATTCGGGGCGCGGCGATGAGCGCTGACGGGCAGTTTGGCACGCGGTTTGAGGCAATCCTGTTTGATTTCGATGGCGTGCTTATCGACAGCGAATATGTGGGCAACCGGCATATTGCGGAATTTCTCTCCTCAATTGGGCATCCGACCAGCATTGCTGACTCGATGGCCAACTTCATGGGCCTGTCGGGCGCGGATTTCATTGGCGCGATTGAGCGATGGATTGATCGGCCGCTGCCTGCCGCATTCCACGACATCCGCCGGGAGGAGGACGCCCGCGTCATGCGCGACGGGGTACCAAGCGTGGATGGCGCCATCGAATTCGTCCTGCGCCTCCCGCCCGCGCTGCCCAAAGCCATCGCGTCGTCGAGCACAACGCAGTGGATCACCGCACATCTGGCCCATATCGGCTTGCAAGCAGCGTTTGGCGCCATGATCTTCAGCGGCAAGGAGCATGTCGTGCGCGGCAAGCCCGCGCCGGACCTGTATCTGCATGCCGCCCGACAACTGGGCGTTGCCATCGAGCGTACCGTCGTCATCGAGGATTCGCCGGTGGGGGTCACAGGAGCCGTTGCCTCCGGTGCGCACGTGATTGGCCTGTGCGCTGGCCTGCACTGCGGGCCGGACCACGCGGCGCGGTTGCGGGCGCTTGGCGTTCATGACGTCGCGCACGACTTTGCCGAGGTCGCGCGCCTGATCGCCTAACGCGGGGCGTTCTAGAATTCGTGGCCGGTGCGGTCGCGCTTTGTCGCCAGATAGCGCTCATTATGGGGATTAGCCGGCAGGATATGGGGCACAGTTTCGACAACCGAGACACCTGCGGCCTCAAGCGCCGCGACTTTTGCCGGGTTGTTGGTCAAAAGCCGCACCGCGCGCTGCCCGAGCAGTGCCAGCATCCGCGCAGCAACCGAAAAATTGCGCGAATCCACCGCAAAACCCAGCCGCGTGTTGGCGTCGACCGTGTCAAAGCCCTGGTCTTGCAGCGCATAAGCCCGCAGCTTGTTGATAAGCCCGATGCCGCGACCCTCCTGGCGCAAATACAGCAATATTCCCCAGCCGCTTGCGGCAATCGCGCTGATCGCGGCATCAAGCTGTGGCCCGCAATCGCATTTGAGCGAGCCAAGCACGTCGCCGGTCAGGCATTCGCTATGGAGCCGCACGAGCGGCGGCTGACCGGTCGGGTTGCCGATCATCAGCGCGACATGTTCCCCCGGCATCTCGGGCGAGCGAAACGCAACGATTTCAGCGTGTTCGGCGCCCTTGATCGGAAGATGCGCCCGAGTCGCGATCGCCAGCCGGGTCGCGTCCTCATGGGCATCGATGTCCTTGGGTGCGATCGTCACATCGGCGACGCCGTCGTCGAGCACGAAAAAAGCCGGCAACATGCCCGCCAGCACGGCGAGCCTGAGCGCGGCGGTCGCTGCATCCCGGCAGGCAAGCGGCACGGCCCGGAATGGGCCCTTCATTGGTGTATCAAGGTCGTGCGACGGGTCTGCGAGCGCAAGCGCTGCTGAAAAATCGAGCCAGGGTGCGCGTTCCACCAAAACCGGCGAATCGGGTGCGGCCGCTGCCATCTGATTACTGAGCTTGAGGGTAACCGCCCGCCCTGACGACAACAGCACGCCCGCGACGCCGCCGGGGTCGAAGGCGTGGAGTCGCACCGGGTCTGCCGTTTCGATAGCGAGCAGCGTCAGCGCGGCACCGCCCCCACAATCTACGGTGACTGGCCAACCCCGTCGCAGCGAATCGATGCCCCGTGCGGCATCACGTGCGCTCACAGCGCAAATCCCGTCATGATCGTGATATGGTCTGACGGCTTCAGCCAGCTGCGGCAATGTTCAAACACTTCGTGGCGCGTTGCCATCGCTGCAAGCTCTGGGGTTGCCCACATATGGTCCAGCCGGCGTCC